>DATLBC010000094.1:0-18993 GCA_035527095.1 Ilumatobacteraceae bacterium
GATCATGCCCATGCCACGTCGCTTCATGGTGGAGGATCGTTCGATGGAACCTGCCCTCGTGGCCGGGCAAGGCCTGTTGGCGATACGTAGCGTCAGGGCACGCGTCGGCCAGCTGCGTTGCCTCGAGCATCCCGAACGATCGGGATTCTGGCTGGTGAAGCGCGTCTCGGCCGTCCATGCCGACGGCACCATGTCGGTGCTGTCCGACAACGCTGGTGCGACGATGGCCGATTCCCGCTCGTTCGGACCGGTCGCCGTCGACGGTTCGTACCGGGTCCTGGTCCGAGTGCCCCGTCGTCTGATGTGAATTCCCTCCCTGCGAGCTGCAGTACTGTCGCGGCTTCACGAACGAACGGGGGTCGATCATGGGAATCCGACGGGTGGTCACGGGCCACGATTCTGCCGGAAAGGCGGTCTTTGCCAGCGACGAGACGGTCGAGCCGGTCACGGTCGACCTGCTTCCGCAGGCGGAGTTCTTCCAGCTCTGGGGAGCAGACGGTCCGCTTCGATTTCCGGATGGTGGCGAGCAACCCTCCTCGCCGTCGTACTTCCCGCCGGTCGGTGGTTTTCGTTTCGGACTGTTCAGCGTTGCGCCGGATGCCGTGACGCTGGTCGATGACCTCGATTTCGACGCGGCCCTCGCCGAGTTCGGTGAAAAGTTGCCGGGACTCGGCGAATACCTCGAGCCAGATCACCCGGGGATGCACACGACGGCAACGATCGACTACGAGTTCGTCGTCTCGGGTCGGTGCATCCTCGAACTCGACGACGGGGCGACCCGAGAGCTGGGCCCGGGCGACACCGTGGTGCAGAACGGGACCCGGCATGCGTGGCGGAACCCGTACGACGTCCCCTGCCTCATGGTCGTGGTGCTCGTCGGTGCTCACCACGACCGAATCGACTCGCCCGCCGGCTGACGGCCCGAGCGCGCTCAGCGGGTCGCGTAGACCGCTGTCTCGAACTCGGTGAACAGTTCGAGACTGCGGTGATCGACAAACGGCAGGATCTGGGTCAGGTAGGCCCCACCAATTCCGGTGGAACGATCGATCCAGAAGTAGCTGTTGGCCAGACCCGCCCACATCAGACCTCCAGCAGCGCGACCGGTGGCAACCCGGTCGTCGTTGATCTGGAATGACATTCCCCACGACTTCGGTTGCCCGGGGAAGAACTCAGCGTCGTTCGTCAACTGCGGCATCGCCGACACCATCGGCTCGACACGAAGACTGCCCAGCTGGTTCGTCACCATCTGCCCGACGGTGTCGGTTGCGAGCACGCGCTCGCCATCGAGTTCACCGTCGTTGAGAATCATCCTGATGAACCGGCCGTAGTCCCCCATCGTGCCGAAGAGCCCAGCACCGCCGCCGTGGCGCACGTCCGGCTCAGGCCCGGGCATCGGGAAGGCCATCAGCGAACCGTCGGGCAGCCGAACGTGCATCGACGCAGCACGTTCACGCATCGACGACGTCGGGACGTACGCGGTGTCGGTCATCGCCAACGGTCCGGTGAGGTGTTCGGCGAAGTAGTCACCGAGTTTCATGCCCGACACCGTCTCGATCATGACGCCGACCCAGTCGAGATCGATCCCATACTCCCATCGAGTCCCAGGGTCGGCGACCAGCGGCGCTGCGAGCATCCCGACACCGTTGGCTTCAAGTCCGGGGGTCCCGGTGACCTCGTGCCATCTGACGAGATCGGCGTTGAACAACTCGTAACCGAATCCGCTGGTGTGCGTCAAGAGTTGACGCAGCGTCAAAGCTGAGGCGGCCGGACGCAACACCGGTTGGCCGTCGCCGTCGAAGCCAGTCAACACCTTGCGACCCACGAGCTCGGAGCAGACGTCGCCGGCGGCCGTGTCGAGCGAGAGCTGACCGCGTTCCACCAGCTGCATCGCCGCCGCGGCGGTGAGCGCCTTGGTCATCGAGAAGATCGAACCGACCGTGTCGACGGTCATCGGAACACCGCTCCCGAGTTCCCGCTCCCCGAACGCGGCCTCGTGGCAAATCCCCTCGCGGTCGACGACGACAGCGACGACGCCGGGTACGGCGCTGCGCTCGACGCCGGCATGCAGTAGCGAGTCGATGTGTTCCGAGTCGAGGACAGAGCTCAGCATCGGGCGACCGTAGCCTGAGGCGCCATGCAGATCGTCTCCGCACTGTTCGTCGAGAACTTCGAGATGCGGCAGGCCGCAGGGCCGTCGACGCGCATCGACCTCACCGGCGTGATGTTCTCGCAAGCCGCACCCGAGCCGGTGCCGGTCACCATCACGCCGCACCTGATCGGCCTGATCTTCTGCCCCGAGGGCGAGGACGGGTCGGGCGTCTTCGAAGTCGTGTTCCGCCGGGGCGTCGAGGAGGACAGCGAACAGGTCGCTCGCAACGTGAGTCCGTTCACCGTCGAGCCGGGCAAGTTCACCTACCGCCTCGTGCGTGGCGAGCTCGAGTTCGACGACTACGGACAGGTCGTCGCTCATTGCCGTATCGACCACGGCCCCTGGCACCTCGTGCCCTTCACGCTCCTGCCGCCCGCCTGACGATCACATCAGAGGTCAGACCGGCGAGGTGATCGGGTTGGGTCGGATTCGCAGGTCGTCGGGTACTCTCGCCGCGTGTCGTTGACCGAGGACCAGGACCAGCTCGCCGTCTCGCTCATCCGAGGGATGGCGATGGACGGCCCGCTCGCAGCCAACAGCGGCCACCAGGGAACAGCAATGGCACTCGCTCCGCTGGGCCACGTGCTCTACAGCCGCGTGATGAAGCACGACCCCTCCGACCCGGAATGGGCCGACCGGGATCGCTTCGTGCTGTCGAACGGTCATGCGTCGATCCTGCAGTACTCGCTGCTGTTCCTGTCCGGGTACGGACTCGAGCTCGACGATCTGAAGGACTTCCGCCAGTGGCGATCAGCGACGCCCGGTCACCCGGAAGCGGGCCACACCGCCGGCGTCGAAGTGACCACCGGTCCGCTCGGCCAGGGCTTCGCCAACGCTGTCGGTATGGCGATCGCCGAAGAGAACCTGCGGGCTCGTTTCGGCGCCGAGGCGCAGGATCACTTCACCTTCGTGATCGCAGGCGACGGCTGCATGATGGAGGGCATCAGCCACGAAGCAGCGTCGCTCGCCGGCCACCTCGGGCTCGGCAAGCTGATCTGCGTGTTCGACGACAACCTGATCACGATCGACGGTCCGACGAGCATGTCGACCGGCGACGACACCGCCATGCGGTTCCGCTCGTACGGCTGGGACGTCGTCGACCTCGGTGAAATGGCCGACGACCTCGACGGACTCGAAGCAGCGCTCGACGCAGCCAAACAGCAGACCGAGAAGCCGTCGTTGCTCATCCTGCGCTCGCACATCGGCGAGCCCTCCCCCGACCACGTCGACACCAACGGCGCCCACGGCAATCCGTTCACCGCCGATGACGTGACCCGCACCAAAGACGTCATGGGGATCCCCGACGAACCGTTCTGGGCGCCCGACGACCTCGTCGAGGCTTACCGCAGCCACGTCGGACAGCGGGGCGTGACCGCTCGTAGCGCATGGGTGAACGCCAGCGCCTCTGTCACCGCCTCGCCCGAGTGGCAGGCAGCGTGGGCCGGTACCGGCACCGACGGTTGGGACTCCGATCTTCCCGCCTACGACCTCGGCGAGTCGGTCGCCACGCGCAAGGCCATCCAGAAGGCGCTCGACGCGACCTACGACCGGCTCCCTGGGCTGATCTCGGGTTCTGCGGATCTCACGGGGAGCAACGGCACCGGACTCGCTCGTACGACCGCGTTCACCGCCGACGACCGCAGTGGTCGCTATTTGCATTACGGAGTTCGCGAGCATGCGATGGGCGCCGCGCTCGTCGGTATGGCCCAGCACGGCGGCACTCTGCCGATCAGCGGCACGTTCTTCGTCTTCTCGGACTACATGAGACCCTCGATCCGTCTCGCCGCGCTCTCGAAGGCGAAGACCTGCTTCGTGTTCACTCACGACTCGGTCGGCGTCGGCGAGGACGGCCCCACGCACCAGCCGGTCGAGCATCTCGCAGCGTTGCGCGCCATCCCCGGCCTCCATGTCGTCCGACCTGCCGATGGCAACGAGACGATCCACGCATGGGCTGACATCGTTCGCCACGACGGCCCGTCAGCGTTGATCCTCAGTCGCCAGAACATCCGGGTGGTGACCGACGGATCGGCGATGGCTCGTGGCGGTGGCATCGTGACCGACTCCGACGGTGATCCGGAGGTGGTCCTCGTCGCTACCGGAAGCGAGGTCGAAGTCTGTGTCGACGCCGCCGAGCGGTTGCGCGAGCAGGGCCGGGCGGTCCGCGTCGTGAGCCTGCCGAGCTGGGATCGCTTCTCCGCCCAGGATGAGACCTTCCGCGACTCGATTCTGCCGGCCGGTGTGCCGGCTCTGTCGGTCGAAGCGGCCACCACGTTCGGCTGGGAGCGGTGGTCCGACGACTCGATCGGTATCGACCGCTTCGGGGCGAGCGCACCGGGCGAGCTGGTTCTCGAGCAGCTCGGCATCAACGTCGACAACGTCGTCGAACGGGCCAACGCGCTGCTCTACTGAGCCGCCCCAACCTCATCACACTTGTCCACCTCGAAAGGACGCCATGGCTGACAATAGGATCATCGCCCTCCACGACGAGCAGGGCCAGAGCGCCTGGCTCGACAACCTCAAGCGCGGGTACATCACGTCCGGACGACTCGTCGAGATCCGCGACAGCGGCGTCCGGGGGTTGACGTCGAACCCGTCGATCTTCCAGAAGGCGATCCAGGACTCGTCCGACTACGACGAGCAATTCGGCGAGCTCCGATCCGCAGGCATCTCCACGAATGATGCGTATTGGGCGATGGTGATTCGCGACATCCACAGCGCTTGCGACGTCTTCTCGAAGGTGTACGACCATTCCGGCGGCGTCGATGGTTACGTGAGCGTCGAGGTCGACCCGGGGCTCGCACATGACGGCCCCGGAACGGAATCGGCCGCTCGCGAGCTGCACGAACGGATCGCCCGGCGAAACCTCATGGTCAAGATCCCCGGCACCGAGGAGGGGCTCGCGCCGATCCAACAGATGATCGCCGAAGGTCGGTGCATCAATGTCACATTGATCTTCAGCCTCGACCGGTACTCCAGGGTGATCGAGGCCTATCTCGCAGGGCTCGAACGGCTGGCGATGAATCCCGACGCCGACCTGTCAGCAGTGGCGAGCGTTGCGAGCTTCTTCATCAGCAGAGTCGACTCAGAGGTCGACCGACGCCTCGAATCGATCGGGTCCGCCGACGCGCTGGCCCTGCGAGGCAAGGCGGCCGTCGCCCAGGCCAAACTCGCGTACCAGCTGTTCCTCGAGGCCTTCTCGGGACCGCGTTGGCAGGCACTCGCCGCGCGCGGTGCTCGTGTGCAGCGGCCGTTGTGGGCATCGACGTCGACGAAGAACGACGCGTATCCCGACACGCTCTACGTCGACGAACTGATCGGTCCGGACACGGTCAACACGCTGCCCGAGGCGACGCTCGAAGCCTTCGCCGACCACGGCACGCCTGCTCGTCGGGTGGACGCTGACGTCGACGACGCACGCACGGTGTGGCACGACCTCGCAGACGTCGGCGTCGACATGGACGACGTGGCCTCACAGCTCGAACGAGAAGGCGTCGCAAGCTTCGCCGCCGCATTCGATGAGCTGGTCGGAGCGCTCGACGCCAAAGCCGCCACCCTCACCTGACCCCTCACCATCCGAAAAATGCGCAGGGAAGGATCACCTGCGGGTCGATTCGCGCACATTTCGGGTCGTGTGAGTCAGACCTCGATCCAACGGCCGGGGTAGCCCTGCGCACCGTTCGGAGCGACCGGGGCGATCTCTGCGGTCTGGGGAACACCGTCACCGTCGAAGGCGCGGGACTCGATCTTGTGTCGGCCGGGCTCGAGGTCGAGCGTCACCATCCACTGCGCCCACGTGTCGTTCGACGGCACACCGCCGAGCTCGGCCCCGAACCACTCACCATCGTCGGAACGCACTTCGACTCTCGACACACCTCGATGGATCGCCCACGCCACCCCGCCGACGATCACGTCGTTCGGCGTGGCACCGCGCCGGTCGGTATCGATCCGCGACATCGTCTTGATCGGCCCGTCCTTCGACCAGCCACGCGGGACCCAATAGGCGTCGTAGTCCTCCCACCGAGTCAGCTCGATCTGCGTGACCCACTTCGTGGCCGACACGTAGCCGTACAGGCCGGGCACGACCATGCGGACCGGATAGCCGTGGCGCGCCGGCAGTGGCTCACCATTCATTGCGACGGCCAACATGGCGTCACGACCGTCCATGACGACCTCGGTCGGCGTTCCGGCGGTCCAGTCGTCGATCGACCGGCTGACGATCTGCGTCGCCTCGGGTTGCACCCCGGCCTCCTCGAGCACGTCGCGCAGCAAGACCCCCTGCCACAGCGCATTGCCGATCAGATCGCCGCCGACGGGATTCGAGACGCACGACAACGTCACATACCGCTCCACCTGGGGGCGAGCCAGCAAGTCGTCGAACGTCAGCTCCATCGGATTGTCGACCATGCCACCGATCTTCAGCCGCCAGCTGTCCTTCGGCACCTGCGGAACCACGAGCGCCGTATCGATCCGGTAGAAGTCGGCGTTCGGCGTGACGAACGGGTCGAGCCCGTCGAGCCGGAGTTGTGCGTCCGCCGGCAGCGGCGGCGCAGGAGCGTCGGCCCGGGGCAGGCTGAGCACACTTCGCTCACTGTCGATCTCGAACCGCTGTTGCATCATGCGTCCGACACCACCAGCGATCACGGCGATCGAACCGATGCCGATCGCTCCGCCCACGAAGCGTCGCCGATCGACGCCCATCGGCTCGGCAACCGGCCGCTCGAGATCGACGCTCGTCGACGGCGACGTCGGACGCGGCGCAAGGTACAGCAGCACAGCGATCGAGACCGCAGTGCCGATGATCGTGGGCAGCAGCTTCAACAACGTGGGCTCGGGACGGGTCATGACCGCCCACGCTCCGATGACGCCGGTCACGCACGTGAGCGCCACGGCCGCAGCCCGGGCGCCGCGCATCGCAAGGACACCGACGCCGATCCCGATGCCGAGCAGCACCACGAGCGCTCCGACGACGAGCACGACCTTGTCGTTGGTGCCGAACGCCTCGATCGCCCAGTCCTTGAGCGGCTTCGGAACCCAGTCGATGAACACCTGCCCGACCGGCACGACCGGGGACGACGTCCGCTCGAACAGCCCCACGACGAGTTCGGCTGCAGCAAGGCCCGCGCCCGTTGCCACCAGTCCCAGCACCGGACCCATCCACCTGGGGCCGTACGATCGTTGATCCATGGACCCAGATGTATCTGACGCCGAACTGTCCCACGCTCGATCCATCGTGTCGGAGCTCGGTGTTTCCGAGAATGTTCGACTCTCGGAAGAACTCGTTTCCGAAGCGCTGGGACTCATCGCCGATCAGCCTGACACGCTCGATCTGAAGATCGCCACGGCAGCGCTCGCCGAAATGCGTGACGCCTATGCGATGTTCGCCCCGTACAAGGAGCGTCGGAAGGTGTCGATCTTCGGTTCGGCCCGAACGAGTGCCGACGATCCGCTGTACGAGCTGACCGTTGGACTCGCGCGAACGCTGGCCGCACATGGCTGGATGGCGGTCACCGGAGCGGGGCCAGGGATCATGCAGGCCGGCATGGAGGGTGCCGGACGTGAGATGTCGATCGGCGTCTCCATCCGGCTGCCGTTCGAGTCCGGTGCCAACTCGGTGATCGCGGGCGACGAGAAGCACGTCAGCATGAAGTACTTCTTCACCCGCAAGCTGATGTTGATCAAGGAGTCGCAAGCGTTCGTGTGCATGCCCGGCGGCTTCGGCACGCTCGACGAGATGTTCGAACTGCTCACGCTCACGCAGACCGGCAAGGGCGTTCCCGTTCCGATCGTGCTGCTCGACGCGCCAGGCGACCCATTCTGGGAGGGCGTCGACACCTTTGTCCGTGAACAGTTGATCGCCCGGGGTCTCGTCTCGGCCGACGACGTCGGCCTGTACACGATCACCAACGGTGTCGACGAGGCTGCGAGCATCATCGAGAGCTTCTACGCGAACTACGACTCGATCCGATTCGTCGGCGATCACCTCGTGATCCGGATGCACCACGGCCCAACAGATGCTCAACTGGCCGAGCTCAACGAGCGATTCGGGCATCTGGCCTCGAGCGGCGCGATCATTCGGACGGAACCCTTCAAGATCGAACGACGCGACGACGACAAGCTCGACCTCGATCGGATCTCGTGTGTATTCGCGAAGCGCGGCTACAGCGACCTGGTCGCCATGATCCGCGTGCTCAACAGCTACGTCTCGTCGAGTTGACGAAGTACGGCGGCCGCCTTCTCGATCGCTCGGCGTGCCTGCATCAGCTTCTTGTCGTCGACCGGACGGGTGGTCTCACCATCGGCGACTGCCTCGCTCAGCCGGTCGAACGCCACCTCGTCGAGGTCGGCAGCAACGGCCTCGAGTCGCTCGACGAACGTGGCGTACTCCCCCATCATCGCCCGGCCACGCCGAGCGCTTCGGCCAAGATGTCGACAGGGTGTTTCACGGGAAGATCGAGCGTTCCGGCAAGATGCATGGAACAGCCGGGATTCGCACTGGCCACGACGACAGCACCGGACCGATCGGTCGCCCGCATGATCGAGGCAACCTTGCGTGCGCGGATGTCTCCTGCCAGATCCGGCTGCAGAGCGGAATACGCCCCGCCGGCGCCGCAGCACAGGCCGGCGTCGTCGAGTTCCACGACCTCGGCAACATGAGCGAGCAACGTCCTGACAGGCTCGTGTGCACGTTGCACGTGCCGGAGATGGCACGGATCCTGGACGATCACTGCCCCACCGCCACGCAGGGGGACCGGTAGGCGGTCGAGCCGTTCGGCCAACCACTCGGAGATGTCGACCACCCGGGCGCTGAACCGACGGGCGTTCTCGGTGCCCAGCAGCGTGCCGTAGTCCTTCATCGACGCGCCGCACCCGGCCGAATTCACCAGAATCGACGCCGATCCGGGCATCGATGCCATCACTCGCTCTGCCAACGCCACCGCGTCGTCGTGCAGGCCGGCGTGGACGTGGAGGGCCCCGCAACACCCTCCGCCCGATCCGGGGACTGCAAGCGTCGCGCCGGTGAGCGCGATGAGCGCGGCTGTGTTGCGGTGTGTCTCGCGCTGCCATGCGTCCATCACGCAGCCGGTGTACAACCACACGTCCGAGCCGGTCGTCGCGACCTTCGCCACCCGGCGAAGCGGTAGCCGCGGCACGCCCAGGCGCTTCGGCACGAGACGCAGCCGTTGGCCCGCCGCGAGTGCCGTGGAGCCCGCCAGCAGGAGTCGGTGCCGCGGGAGTACGCGGAACCCGAACCGCTGCCACCACGGCGTGATCCGCCCCCCGGTGGCGAGCGCGGACCGGGTCTCCTCCATCAGCGCACCGAACTGGACGCCACTCGGACACGCCGTCTCGCATCCTCGGCACTGCACGCAGGTCTCGATGAAGTCGACGAACTCGTCGTCGATCGGGAGCTCGCCGCGGTCCACGGCACGCATGGCATCGATGCGCCCACGCGGCGAGTACCT
Organism: Ilumatobacteraceae bacterium; assembly: GCA_035527095.1. Taxonomy (GTDB): domain Bacteria; phylum Actinomycetota; class Acidimicrobiia; order Acidimicrobiales; family Ilumatobacteraceae; genus Sva-07. The sequence goes on from DATLBC010000094.1 coordinate 9,613, forward strand.
CTCTTCGCCGGTGACCCGGAATGTCGGACAGTGGGGCAGACACAAGCCGCAGCTCACGCACGTGGCCGCCAGCTCGGCGTCGAGCCCGAGCACGGACACGCTCAAGGGTTCGGAGCTCGATGCGACGACCATGGTCCAGCCATCGTACGTTCTCGCCACGCATGCCCGAAGGCCACACGATTCACCGCATCGCCCGCGACCACACGACATTGCTCGTCGGGCGCGCCATCAGCGTGTCGAGCCCGCAGGGCCGATTCACGCCCGACGCCGAGCGGGTCGACGGAGCGACGCTCGACCGGATCGAACCGTATGGCAAGCACCTGTTCTATCGCTGGTCTACCGGTGAGGTCGGTCACGTCCACCTCGGACTGTTCGGCAAGTTCCGCATCCAGCGCACCGACGAGTCTCCGGAGCCGATCGGTCAGGTCCGAATGCGCCTCCAGGTCGAACCCGACCACGGCGACCACGGCTACCTCACGGTCGACCTGTCCGGCCCCACCGCGTGCTCGATCGACCCACCATCGGTTCGCCGGGAGATCCTTGCGCGCCTCGGCCCCGACCCGCTCCGACGCGGGTCGAAGCCCGATGAGATGATCACACGAGTCCAACGAAGCTCACGCGGTATCGGTGACCTCCTGATGGACCAGTCGGTCGTCGCCGGCATAGGCAACGTGTACCGCGCCGAAGCCCTCTTCGTCTCGGGAATGCACCCGCTGCGGCCGGGGACGAACTGCGACCGTGTCGAGCTGGAGGCGTTGTGGACGACCGTTCAGGCCATGCTGCGCCAGGGCGTGAAGGACAACCGCATCGTTACGGTTCGACGCGAGGATCTCGGGGTCGCGCCGAATGCGCGCATCAGGCGTGGTGAAGCGACGTACGCCTACAAGCGCGACCGCTGCCTGCTGTGTGGCGACGAGATCCGCGTCATCGACATCGCCAACCGTCGCTGCTACTACTGCCCGACACATCAGCCGGTGTGAACGCGTACGCTTCACGCATGACTGCCGTCGAGCGCATCCCCGAGATCGTCCAACAACTCCGCGACGGGTTCCACAGCGGCGTGGTCCGTGACATCGAGTCGCGGCGAGTTCAACTCCGGTCGCTGCGGGCCATGTTCGTCGAACAGGAGGACCGCCTGATCGACGCGTTGGTCGCCGACGTCGGCAAGCCGCGCATCGAGGCCTACACCACCGAGATCGCATTCACGATCAACGAGATCGACCACACGCTCAAGCACCTCGACGCCTGGAACAAGCCGACCAAGATCAAGGTTCCGATCACGTTCAAGCCAGGGTCCGCCACGCTGCGGCCTGAACCGCTCGGCACCGTCTGCATCATCGCCCCGTGGAACTACCCGGTGCAGTTGTTGTTCGCCCCGCTGGTTCCCGCCCTCGCCGCCGGCAACACCGCCGTGCTCAAGCCGTCCGAGGTCACGCCGTCGGTATCGGCGCTGATCGAGGAGCTCGTACCGAGGTACTTCAACGCTTCGACGGTCGCCGTCGTCACCGGTGCAGTCGACGAGACGACGGCACTCCTCGAACAGCGCTTCGATCACATCTTCTACACCGGCAACGGGAAGGTCGGCCGCGTGGTGATGCGTGCGGCGGCCGAACACCTCACACCGGTCACGCTCGAACTCGGCGGCAAGAGCCCTGCCATCGTCGCCGCCGACGCCAACCTCGAGGTCGCCGCGAAGCGCATTGCCTGGGCGAAGTTCCTGAACGCCGGCCAGACCTGTGTGGCCCCCGACTACGTGCTCGTCGAGGAGAGCGTCGAGGACCAGCTCGTCACGGCTCTTGCCGACGCGGTGACGACCTTCTACGGCGCCGACCCGCGACAGTCGGACGACTACGCCCGCATCGTCAACGAGCGCCATCACGAACGGCTGATGAAGCTGCTCGACGCCGGCGGCTACGACGCCACCGTGATCGGTGGTACCGGCGACCGAGGGAGTCGGTACATCGCCCCGACCGTCCTCGCCGGCGTGAAGCCCGATGCCGCGGTGATGGACGACGAGATCTTTGGACCGATCCTGCCGGTCCTGACCGTCGGCGACATCGACGAGGCGATCCGGTTCGTCAACGACCGGGAGAAGCCGCTGGCGCTCTACGCGTTCAGCAGCGACGAAGACACGCTCGAGCACGTCGTCGCCAACACGTCGGCCGGCGGGGTCACCCTCAATCACGCTGTCCTGCACCTCGCGGTTCCCGATCTACCGTTCGGTGGCGTCGGCGAGAGCGGTATGGGTTCGTACCACGGCAAGTCCGGCTTCGACACCTTCAGCCACGCCAAGGCCGTCCTCGACAAGCCGACGCGACCCGACCCGGCGCTCATGTACCCGCCGTACACGAGCATGAAGCAGAAGATCCTCCGCAAGTTCCTCTGACTGTCACCGCGCCCGCTCCGTTCCCGTGGCTACTGGGCGGTCCATGGTGGTGCGTCGGGGTCGCCACGCCAGTAGCGAAGTCGGCGTTCGGCCTCCGGGCGCGCACCAGGATCATCGATCGACGCAGCGACGCGCATCAGCGTGGCTGCGACCAGACGAAGCTCGGCGAGAGCAATCGTCGTCGGATCGTCGCTCAGCGACTGCCCGTACCCCTGCGCGAACTCCTCGTATTCCCCCGGTCGACCGCCCCAGCGACCGGCCAGCGTCAACATCGGACCATGGTCCCATCCCGGCGCAGCTCGACACAACAGGTCCCAGTCGAGCAGCACCGGCCCCTCGGCACGCATCAGGACATTGCCCGGATGCACGTCACCGTGGCAGAGCACGGCGCGGTCGAAGTCGCCCCAGTTGCGGTGGCGCACGATCGCACGCTCGAGACCTCGACGTGCCGCTTCGTCGAGCGCGGGTGCCGCGCGTTCGAGCAGCGATTCGAAGTCCCACCACGGAAATGCGGTCGGAGATGGGAGCGGCACCGATGCCGGCAACGACCTCGGGTCGGTCTGGTGGACGCGTCTGACCATGTCACCGACGCCGACCCAGTCGACGGGTGTAGCCCGGTTGGCGATCCGTTCCCACGCGGTGACGCTGAGTCCGTCGACGACCACGACATCGTCGCGGACCGCACGAGGCACAGCGACACCCCGTTCGTGCCAGAACTGCGCGAGTTCGAGCGACACCTCCGCGGGTGCAGTCGGAGCGCTGACCCGCAGGACCACAGGTCCTGCCCCGAAGATCGCGTTCATGCCGGCCCGCAACAGCTCCGGTGCATCGAGTTGCCAGACCTGTGCGGCGGCGATCGCCACCCGGCCGGCGTGTTCCAGATCGGTGATCGGACGGTCGACATACGCCCGCAACGACATGGTCACACGATCGCGAGTACGTCGACGCCGGGGTTCATGCGCCCGGTCGGATCGAACTCGTGCTTGATCCGACCGTGGAGCGCTCGCACCGTCGGATCGACCGCAACCTCGTCGGCAGCCTGCGTGTGGTGGACGACCCCGACGCCGATCTCCGCGACGAAGGGTCCCGGACGATGCGTTGTGAGCCCGCCCAGCTCCGACGGCGGCAGCGACCATCGACGCGGTGGCAGGGGTGGCGGGCCATCGACCGCCACGAGGTCACCGAGCTCGGCCTGTTGGACCAGGTCGTCGCCGTGACCGTCGAGCAACACCCAGGTCGTGCCCCCATCCCACAGCAGCGACGTCGGGCGATACAAGCATCCGAGGAGCTCCCACGGATCACGATCGCTCGTGAACCACCGTTCGCCGACCGGCAGGGGTCGAGTCCGCAGGATCACGTCGGCGAGAAATCCCAACGTGCCTTGCGATCCGACGAGCAGTCGGCAGACATCGAACCCACTGACGTTCTTGACCGTCGGACCACCTGCCTTGACCACCTCGCCCTTGGCCGAGACGTAGCGGGCCTGCAGCACCGTGTCGCGCACGGGTCCCCACCCGAGTCGCCGGATACCGCTCCTGCCGACCGCGAGCATCCCGCCGATGGTGCCACCGTCGGGAATGGCAAGGCACTGTCCGTGCTCGGCAAGCGCCGCCTCGACTTCCTCGACCGGGGTCCCGGCGCCGCAACCGATCGTCATCTCGGCGGGCTGGATCCAGTCGATGCCCGACGGGGCCACCACCGTTCGCACATCCGGAACCGGGCCGCCTCGGGAGCCGAGACCGGTGACCGTGACCGGGCCCTCTGTGCCGACCTCGGCGGCGAAGGACTCGACCGCACGATCGATTGCCGATGCACTCACACCCAGGCGCCCTCGGGCACGCTGTGGATGTCACCGCATCCTGCCGGGCTCGGCAACACCTTGTCGGGGTTGGAGAGCATCTTCGGGTCGAATGCCCGACGCAGATCGGACTGCGCTGCCAGATCCACCTCGGAGAACATCAGCGGCATCAGGTCACGCTTCTCGAGGCCGATGCCGTGTTCACCACTCAAGACACCTCCGGCGGCCACCGACACCCGGACGATCTCGTCACCGGCCGCATGCACCCGCTCGACGGCCCCGGGCTCGCGGGCGTCGTACACCAGAAGCGGATGCAGGTTGCCATCGCCGGCGTGGAACACGTTCAACACCAGCAGTTCGTGACGGGACGCGATCTCGTAGACGCTCGCGAGCACCTCGGGCAGCTTGTGCCGCGGGACCACGGTGTCGTGGAGGTAGTAATTCGGCTTGATGCGCGCGATCGCGCCGAAGGCCGACTTGCGACCCTTCCACAGCAGTGCTCGCTCGGCATCGTCGGCAGCCACTCGGATCGTGCCCACGTTCCGGTTCGTCGCCAGCTCGCGAATCCGCTCGATCTGGGACGCCACCGACGCCGGCAGTCCCACCACCTCGATCAGGAGCGCCGCCGCCTGGTCGACCGGTAGTCCGGCGTGGATGAACTCCTCGACGGCTCGTAGGCAGAGCTGATCCATCATTTCGACCGCGGCGGGCACGATCCCGTCGGCGATGATGTCGCTGACCAGCTGGGCGCCATCTGCGACGTCGGCGAAGTCGAGCAGCATCGTGGCGACGTCGGGTGCGTTCTGCGTCAGCTTCACGCACACCTTGGTGGCGACGCCGAACATTCCTTCACTCCCGACGAACACTCCACGAAGGTCGTAGCCCGTCGGTTCGGGGTCTTCGCCGGCGAGCACGGTGACCGACCCGTCGGGGAGTACGACCTCGATCGCATGAATGTGAGCGCTGGTCACGCCGTCGGCGAGGCAGTGCGGACCACCCGAGTTGTTGGCCACGTTGCCGCCGATCGAGCATGTCTGCTGACTGCTCGGATCGGGGGCGAAGTGCACGCCGAGGTGCGCGATCTGTGTCGAGAGGTCGAGATTGAGCACGCCGGGTTCGACCCAGGCCATCCGGTTGACCGGATCGACCGAGATGATCCGATTCATCTTCGACGTCGCGACCACGATCGAGCCGGTCGGTGGCACTGCTCCCCCGGCGAGTCCGGTTCCGGATCCTCGAGGCACGAACGAGACGTCGAACTCGTTGGCGACCTGGATGATCGCCTGGACGTCGCCGGTGCTCTCCGCGAAGCACACGACCGCCGGGTGCCCCGACAGATTGGACGCGTCACGTCGGTAGAGGCTGACCTCGGCCGCACCGTCGCGGACCTGGTCGGGTCGCAACCGCTGGCGTAGCCGTGCGACGAGCGGCGTGGTCACTGCGGCGCCTTGCGCTCCTTGCGGCGCATGACGATGACGCGTCCGCTTTCGACCGGGACGCCATCGACGAAGACCTGATCATCGGGTGCGACATGTTCATCGAGTGACGTCAGGCGGCCCTCACGACGGGCGCGGAGTTCGTCCTCGGTGTGCTTCATCACCTGGCGTCCCTCGCGAACTGCGTCGACGACGTTGCTCGTCCTGGAGCGCACGGTGTTGGCCGCCGACTTCGCGATCTGGGCGGGTGCAATCTGCGACGCGGTCTCTTTGACCTTCTTCTTCGCATACCCCGCGGAGGCGAGGCCGGCGACGACCCCGCCCGCAAACCATGTGACCCGCTTGATCATGCGCGCTTCCTCCATCGTGACGAGTTCGCGGTCGGCAGTGGACCCGGCTGCCCGGCGCTCTCGAGTGCTTGCACGTCGACCGCCATGATCGATGCGTTCTTTGGAGCCCCGCGCAAACGCGCGATCGTCCGCGACGTGCCGCGTGCGAAACCGGTCGCTTTGATCATCGGGGCGGAGAACGAGGTGCGGGCGACACGTCCGCCGACCGCATCGCCGATCGCCTCGGCCGACCCGAGCACCCGATCGAACCGTTCGAGGTCGGCACGAGCTTCGTCGACGGTGGCTCGGGCCTCGTCGGTGGTCGCCAGCAGTTCGCGGATCAACGGCGTGGTCTCCATCCGCAACTGGTCGACTTCGCGGCGGACGTCTCGCAGGGTGTCGAGCACGCGCAGCAGGACAACCACCAGTGCCGCAAACCCGATCGAGCACAGCACGGCCGCAACGACCAGCACGAGGTCCCCGGCGCTCACGAGTCGCCCTCGGTCGCTCGGCGCCGACTCATACGTTCGCCGATCGCTGCTTCGTCGCCGTGGACACTCGGCTCGTACCAACGCCGATCGACGAACGCATCAGGAAGGTATTGCTGGGCAACGGTTCCCGAGGCATGGTCGTGAGGATAGTCGTAACCCTCGCCGTGCCCGATCGCCGCCGCTCCCTGATAGTGGGCATCACGGAGCGGCGCCGGCACCTCGCCGACCAACCCGTTGCGCACGTCGTCGCGAGCGGTCCAGATCGCGATGGCACTCCGGTTGCTCTTGGGTGCCGAGGCGAGGTGGATCGCCGCGTGCGAGAGGTTGAGCTGCGCCTCGGGCAATCCGACGTGTTCGAGTGCGTGGGCGGCGGCGACTGCCACCTGGAGCGCGCTGTTGTCGGCGAGACCGACGTCCTCCGATGCGAAGATGATCATCCGTCGGGCGATGAAACGGGCGTCCTCGCCGGCTTCGAGCATCCGAGCGAGCCAGTAGACCGCTGCGTCCGGGTCGGACCCTCGCATCGACTTGATGAAGGCGCTCACGACGTCGTAATGGTCGTCGCGTCCGTACCGCAGCGCAGTGGTGCCCAGTGCCGCCTCGACGTGTTCGAGCTCGACGTTGCGGTATCCCGCCAGCGCGCACGAGACCTCGAGTGCCGTGAGGACTTGACGCCCGTCGCCACCTGCCCGATCGACAAGCAGTGTCACAGCGTCGTCATCGGCGGCTGCTCCCTCTGCTTCGAGGCCGCGATGCACCAATGTCTCGATTGCCGCCCGGTCGAGCGGTTCGAGCCGAAAGAGCGTCGAGCGACTGCGGAGCGGCGCGTTCACCTCGAAGAACGGGTTCTCGGTGGTCGCGCCGATCAACGTCAGCGTCCCGTCCTCGACGGCGGGCAACAAGGCATCCTGCTGCGACTTCGAGAACCGGTGGATCTCGTCGAGGAACAGGATCGTTCCCTGCCCGCGCTCACCCAGTCGCTGACGGGCACGCTCGATCGTCTCGCGAACGTCCTTCACACCCGCGTTCACCGCCGACAGTTGCTCGAAGGCTCGGTCGGTGCTGCCCGCGACCGCCAGCGCCAGCGTGGTCTTGCCGGTGCCGGGTGGCCCCCAGAGCAGTGCCGATGTCAGTCGGTCGGTTTCGACGAGGCGCCGCAACGGTTTGCCGGCCCCGACCAGGTGGTCCTGGCCGACGACGTCGTCGATCGTGCGCGGTCGCAGGCGCGCCGCCAACGGAGCGCGAGCTCGTCGTTGCTCTTCGGCGGCGACGGCGAACAGGTCGTCACTCATGGCGTGAGCACCGCACGGTAGGCATCCCTGCGAAAGCCGACCACGTTCTCGACGAGCCATCGCCTGTCAACCCATCGCCACGCCACGAACTCGTCGTCGTCGGGGACCGGCACGAGGTCGTCGCTCACCGCGCGGAAGAAGTACCAGCGCTGCGCCTGACCCAGGCGTTTGCCGCCGGATCTCACGTTCTCGGGAAACTCGTAGACCGTCCATGTCGGGTGGTCTCCGACCAGTTCGACATCGGACGGACCGAGCCCGGTCTCCTCGCCCAGTTCTCGCCACGCTGCTGTCGTCGGTGCCTCGCCGATGTCGATCCCACCCTGTGGCAGCTGCCAGGCGCCGGCGATGTCGCTGCGTTCGAACGCGAGCACCTCGTTGCGCGAGTTCGACACCACGGCGACCACGCCGGCTCGGAAATTCGCGCTCGGCATCGGTCTGGGTCACCTACCGAGGCTTCGAAGACGATCACGAACGTCGGCGAAGTCGTCGTCGAAGTCGAGAATCGTCGAGAACCAGCGTCGCGCGCTGATCGGGTCGCCCATCCGGTCGTAGAGATCGGCCACCACGTACCACTGGCGAAGATGGAAGTCACGCACGGCCTTGGGACGCTTGGTCGCCGGTTCCATCAGAGCAAGCGCGCCCGGCATGTCACCTTGGTCGGCCATGGCGCCAGCAGCGACCATCCGCCCTTCGGCCATGATGTCGTGGCTCGGTGATGCCGCCTTGATCTCGGTCCAGACCCGATCGACGGCGGCCCAGCGGCCCTGAGCGCGCTGACAGTCGGCGATCACCGGGAGCATTGCCGGATCGGGATGGAGATCCTGTGCTGCTTCGAGTGCGCTGACGGCCTGCTTGTACAGACCCAGCCGGTAGTTGGCCAGCCCGAGTAGTTCGTGGGCAGCTGCAACCGACGGTGCTTCCTTGGCAATCGATGACGCAATTCGACGTGCCTCTTGGTAGCGCTCACGGTCGAGCGCTTCCGACGCCTGCGCGAGTCGTTCGGTGAGACGGGCACCCCGCTGCGCGCCGAGCGCGGCCGTCAACTCGGCAGCCACCTCCGGATCGAGCGGCTTGGGTGGTCGGCGCTTCGACTGCGTCGCGTCGCCGGCGGCGGCTCGACGAGCAGCGTTCGACGCCTCTCGACGGACCGATCCCTCGTCGACCCACTGCTCGGTCGTTCGTTCCTCGATCTTACGGCGCTCGAGGTCGGGGTCCTGCGGTGCTCGCGGAGCGCGACGCTCCTTGACCGCCTTGGATCGGCGCTCGGCCTCGGTCATCGGCTTGGTGACCCGCAGGCGCGGGTTGCTTCGATTTCCGGGCCGACCCGTTCGGCTGTCGTCGGGTCCGCGGCGGCCCGAGCCACTCGAGCGTGCTCCGGGCTTGCCCGATGGTCGACCCGAGGATCTGCTCGGTCCACTTCGGCGACCGTCATCACGGCGCGGGGGACGAGAAGACGAGCCGGAAGACATGGGTCGCCATGCTACGGCGCGGCGGTCGCCATTGGCCATGATCCGGGCCGAAAACGCGAAGAACGCACTGCCGGCAAACCCGGTCAGTGCGTTCCTCGATCGAAATCCGGCGACGTCCTACTCTCCCAGGGGATCTCTCCCCAAGTACCATCGGCGCTGACAGGCTTAACTTCCGTGTTC
>DATLBC010000095.1:0-5925 GCA_035527095.1 Ilumatobacteraceae bacterium
GCGACATGCTCGGGGAGCTCACCAGGGTCGTGGACGCCGTCGACGATCTCGTGGACCCGATCTCGTTCGACAAGGGTGGAGTCTGGGTGCTGAGGCGCAATGGCGACGCACTGACGCTCGTGGAACAGCTGCGGGCAGCCTCTGGATCGGTTGAGGACCGACCTGTGATGATGTCCAGTACCGGATAGGGGCCCTGGTTCGCCAAGGGAGCCCTCTGCCGCCGACCCGAAAGGAAGACCGACCATGGGAAAGAAGAAGCGATCGAAGAAGGACAAGGCGAATCGGGCGCCACAGGTCGCCCCCGCTGTCGACGCAGGCACAGACCCGGAACAGGGCGGCAAGCTCAAGCGCAAGGAGTACGAGGCCGAACTCGAGGTGCTGCAGGGCGAGCTGGTCGCCATGCAGGAGTGGGTCAGAGCCACCGGAGCGAAGATCTGCATCGTCTTCGAAGGGCGTGACACCGCCGGCAAAGGTGGCACGATCAAACGGATCGTCGAGCGCGTGAGCCCCCGCACGTTCCGCGTCGTCGCGCTGCCGGCGCCGACCGAACGCGAGAAGTCGCAGATGTACATCCAGCGCTACATCTCGCACTTCCCCGCCGCCGGCGAGGTCGTGATCTTCGATCGCAGCTGGTACAACCGCGCCGGTGTAGAACCCGTCATGGGCTTCTGCACCGCGGAACAGACCGAGCGATTCCTCGACCAGGCGCCGGGCGTCGAGAAGGCGATGGTCGAATCGGGGATCCAGGTGATCAAGTACTGGCTCGAGGTCAGCGCCGACGAGCAGACCCGGCGACTCAAGAGCCGCATCGACGACCCGCGCAAGATCTGGAAGCTGTCGGACATGGACCTCAAGTCGTACAGCCGCTGGTACGACTACTCGCGTGCCCGCGATGCCATGCTCGCGGCCACCGACACGTCGTGGGCACCGTGGTTCATCGCCCACACCGACGACAAGAAGCGCGGCCGGCTCAACATCATCTCGCACCTCCTCTCACAAGTTCCGTACGAGAAGGTCGACCGGCCGGAGATCAAGTTGCCCCGCCGCCAGGCCGCCGGTGGCTATGTCGAACCCGACCTGCCGCTGCGGCACATCCCTGAGCCCTACTGAGGATCGTTGAGGACGCCACGATGACGATGACCGAAGAACCGACCCAGCAACCGGCACCCGACAGCACGCAGTGGTACTCGCTGTCGGTCGACGACACCCTCTCGCGACTCGGTGTCGACGCGACATCCGGGCTCAGCGCCACCGAGGTCACGAGTCGCCTGGCGACCTACGGGAAGAACGAGGTCGCCACCGAGCCACCACCCACCACCTGGCAGATCGCGAAGGCGCAGATCGCCAACCCGATGAACATCATGCTGCTGATCGTCAGCATCGCCAGTTTCGCGATCGATCAGATCGCAACCGGCGCCATCGTGATGGCCCTCGTGCTGTTCAACGTGATCATGGGGACGAACCAGGAGCGCAAGGCGATGGCGAGCGTCGATGCGCTCGCCCAGCTCCAGGTACCGATGGCTCGCGTCCGCCGCGATGGCTCGGTCGAGGAAGTCGATTCGGTCGGTCTCGTTCCCGGTGACATCGTGCTGGTCGAGGCGGGCGACCTGGTGCCGGCCGATGCTCGCATCATCTCGTCGGCGTCGCTCGAGGTCCAAGAAGCCGCGCTCACCGGTGAGTCTGCCCCCATCGCCAAGGACAGCGTCCAACTCGGCGACGAGGAACAACCGCTTGGCGACCGCACGAACCTGGTCTTCCAGAACACCCAGGTCACCCGAGGCTCGGCAGAACTCGTCGTCGTGGCGACCGGCCAGTCGACACAGATGGGCCAGATCGCCAACATGGTGACGGCAACGCAGCGCAGCAAGTCGCCGCTGCAGGTCGAGCTCGACGGGCTCACGAAGATCTTCGGCTTCCTCGCCTGGGGAGCCGTGGCGATCATCGCGATCGTCGGCATCGCCCGCGACCAGGAGCAGGAGACACTGATCCTGCTGTGCGTCTCCACTGCAATCTCGGCGATCCCGACCGGTCTTCCAACGTTCGTGCAGCTGATGCTCTCGTCGGGTGCGCAGCGGCTCGCCGAGTCGAAAGCCGTGGTCAAATCCCTCAACGACGTCGAGACGCTCGGCGGCACCACCGTGATCAACAGCGACAAGACCGGCACGCTCACCATGAACGCGATGACGGCGGTCACGATGATGACCGGCGGCTCCTGGTACAAGGTCGAAGGCAGCGGCTACGCGACCTCCGGTGCCATCCTCGGCCCGGCCGGCGAATCGACCCCTGACTTCAGCGGCCTCGCGCTCGGCCTGGCGCTGTGCAGCGACGCCACCGTTGCGGCCGACGAGACGATCATCGGCGACCCCACCGAGGCCGCCCTCGTTGTCCTCGCCGCGAAGATCGGCGTCGACGCCGAGGAGACTCGGCGCGCGCTGCCGCGTGTCGCGCTCGTGCCGTTCGACTCCGAGTACAAGTTCATGGCCACGTTCCACGACCGGCCGCCCCACATGGAACGGCCGCTGCTGACCGAACCGCAGTTCATGACCGTGAAGGGAGCGCCCGACGTCGTCGTCAACCGGTGTTCGCAGGCACTGTGGCACGGCGAGGTCGTCCCGATGGACCAGGTCAGGCAGGAGTTGATCGATGCCAACCAGCAACTCTCCGAGAAGGGGCTGCGCGTCCTCGCCTTCGCCGCGCGGGCGCTCTCCGACGACACGATGAGTGCCGCCGCCGCCGACCCGATGAGCGAGGTGCACGACCTCGTCATGATCTCGCTGGTCGGCATCATCGATCCGCTCCGTCCGTCGGCGGTCGAAGCAGTCCGCATGGCCCACGGCGCCGGGATCGACGTCCGCATGATCACGGGTGACCACACGGTCACCGCTCGAGCGATCGCCGATCAGCTGGGCCTCGGCCCCGGTGTCATCACCGGCGCCGATCTCCAGAAGCTCAGCGACGAGGACGTGAAGGCGCAGCTGCCCCAGCTGCACGTCTTCGGCCGGGTTGCCCCCGAAGACAAAGTCCGTCTGGCCCGCCTCATGCAGGAGGCTGGCGAGGTGGTCGCCATGACCGGCGACGCCGTCAACGACGCCGCAGCACTGAAGCAGGCCGACGTCGGCGTCGCGATGGGCAGTGGCTCCGAGGTCACCAAACAGGCCGGCAAGTTGATCCTCACCGACGACAACTTCGGCACGCTCGTGCACGCGGTCGACCTCGGGCGCGACATCTACCGTCGGATCTCGTCGTACGTGAAGTTGCAGCTGACGATCCTGTCGTCGGTGCTGCAGCTCATGCTGATCGCCACCATCTTCAACATCAACGAAGGTGTGGCGCTGTTCCCGATGCAGTTGCTGTTCGCGAAGTTCTTCGTCGTCGCCACGGTCGTCGTCGGCTTCATCGTCGACGTTCCCGACCCCGGCGTGATGGGCAGGCCACCTCGTACACCCGGTTCGAAGATCGCCACTGGCGCGCAGACCGTGCGCTGGGTGATCAGCGGCTTCCTCATCTCCGGCTCGGCGCTGGCGGTGCTGTCGTGGGGCCCGGGTGAGCCGAGCACCACCGTCGGATCGACGTCGATGACAATGGCGTTCGCCGTCGTCGCCTTGAGCGCGGTGAACATGGGATTCGTGATGCGTCGCGAACGGCAGGTGCCGTGGTCGGCGCCACTGTTCCCCTACATGGGCTGGATCATTCTCGGCTGGGCGCTCACCGTCTTTGCGGTCGAACTCGGGATGTTTCAGCGCCTGCTGGACACGGTGTCGCTGACCGGCGCACAATGGGTCCTCGTGATCGGATTGTCGCTCATCTCGCCGTTGTTCGTCGCGGTCGACAAGGTCCTCCAGATCCGTCGCCTCGACCGCGAACAGCGAGATCACCCGTTCGCCGGCATCGCCACCACCTCGGGTGTCTGACCAGATCGTCGCTCCGAGCGGCTGGCGCGGACTCGTCCCCGGCATCACCGCGGTCCGCACATACGAACGGTCGTGGCTGCGTTTCGACCTGATCGCCGGAGTCGTACTCGCCGCAATCCTCGTCCCCCAGGGGATGGCCTACGCCGAACTCGCCGGGCTCCCGGCCGTCACCGGGCTGTACACGACGATCGCCTGCCTGATCGGTTACGCGGTGATGGGGCCGTCGAGAATTCTCGTGCTCGGGCCCGACTCGTCGGTCTCACCGCTGATCTTCGCCGCCATCGTGCCATTGGTGGTCGTCACCGCCGATCCGGCGACCGCCATCACCCTCGCCGGGATGATGGCGGTGATGGTGGGCCTGATCCTGATCGGGCTCGGCATCGGCAAGCTCGGATTCGTCGCCGACCTGCTGTCCAAGGAGGTCCAGGTCGGCTACATGAACGGCCTGGCGATCACCATCTTCGTCGGCCAGCTCCCCAAGCTCGCCGGGTTCTCGACCGATGCCGACGGGTTCGTCGCGGAGGTCGAGGCGTTCCTCGACGGGTTCGCGGACCGGAATTCCACCGCGCTGTGGCTCGGCCTCGCAACCCTCGCCGTCCTGCTCGGACTCCCACGGCTGACACGGACGATCCCTGCGGTCCTCGTCGCGGTCCTGGGAGCGACACTCGTCACCGGCATGTTCGACCTCGACATCGCCACCGTCGGCGACCTTCCCAAGGGTCTGCCGCGACCGGCGATGCCGTGGACAAGCGTGAGCGACGTCGCGCCCATGCTGGTCGCGGCGGTCGGCATCACACTGGTGTCGCTCACCGACACGATCGCGACGTCGACGGCCTTCGCCGCCCGACGCGGTGAGGAGGTCAAACCCAACCAGGAGATGATCGGCATCGGCGCTGCCAACGTCGCCGCGGGGTTCTTCCAGGGCTTCGCGGTCTCTACCAGCAGCTCGCGCACCGCCGTCGCCGACCAGACCGGCGCCAAGAGCCAGCTCACCGGACTGATCGGCGCGGGCATGGTCGCCCTGCTGTTGCTGTTCTTCAACGGGCTGCTGGCGAACCTTCCACAGACCGCCCTCGCCGCCGTCGTGATCGCGGCGGCCTTCTCGCTCGTCGATCTCGCGACGCTGCGCCGCTATCTCGGGCTCCGCAGGAGTTCGCTGCTGCTCTCACTCGTCGCGACCGCGGGTGTCGTCTTCTTCGGCGTGCTCCAGGGCATCCTCATCGCCGTCGTGCTGTCGATCCTGCTCTTCTTCAGGCGCAACTGGTGGCCGCACGGCGAGGTCCTCGGACGCGTCGACGGCGAGGAGGGCTGGCACAGCGACGTCGGTGGTCACGCCATCGAGGAGCGCGACGGCATCGTCGTGTTCCGGTGGGAGGCGCCGCTGTTCTTCGCCAACGCCGGCATGTTCCGCGACCAGGTTCGGGAGCTGGTACGCCAGCGCAACCCGCGATGGGTCGTCCTGCAGTGCGAAGCGATCACCGACATCGACGTCACCGCCGCCGACGTGCTGGAACAGCTCGACGACGAACTCAACGCCCAGGGGGTGCACATGGCCTTCGTCGAGCTCCGCGCGCGCCTGAAGCACCTCGTGTACGACTACGGACTGTTCGCCACGCTCGACGCCGAGCACTTCTACGGCTCGATCGAAGAAGCACTCGCCGACATCGAACGCGAAGCTGCGGGCGAGGGCGCCGGCTGAACCCGCCCCACCGATGAGCCAAGCGACCGCATACGGCGGCTTCACTCATCGCAACCGGCCCACCCTCCCCACCGATGAGCGAAGCGACCGCATACGGCGGTTTCGCTCATCGCAGCGGTGGGTGCGTGGCGTACGGTCGCGGGATGACTCGACTGACGGCCAGCGACGGACACGAACTCGACGCGTACGAGGTGCACCCTGACGGCGCATCGGCGTCGATCGTGATCGTGCAGGAGATCTTCGGGGTCAACGCCCACATCCGTTCGGTCGTCGACCGGTATGCGTCATTCGGCTATCGAGCGATCGCTCCGGCAC
>DATLBC010000096.1:0-24811 GCA_035527095.1 Ilumatobacteraceae bacterium
CGCACCGCGCCAGGCACGAAGGATCGGGTCCTGGTCGTCGACGACGTAGAACGTGACGTCGCCGGAGTAGGCGTCGACGACCGCCTTGACGCTGTTGCGCACATAGTTGTCGTTGTCGTCGAGGCCCGACTGCGGTGAACGCTGCACGTCGCCGATGCGCTGACCGTACGGATACCGCGAGGAGGTCGTGTAGGCGTCGGTCACCCACACGACGCGACCGTCGACCGCGACCGGATAGGGGTCAGCGTCGTAGGACAAGAACGGAGCAAGCTTGTCCAAACGGTCGTTGATGCCGCGTACCCACAGCATCTGCGAGTCGTCCTGGATGCCGCCGAAACCGAGCACGTTGTAATCGAGGAATGCCAATGCGAATGCCGCACGCCGCGTGAACGAGCTCATCTCGACACCCAAGGTGCCCTCGTACTGGTGAGGTTCGTCGCACTCACGCTCGGTCGAGCTGGTGTTGGCGATCGCGTACCCGGTGAGGATCTCGCTGAAGTACAGCTCCGGGCGCTCCAACTCGACGGTGCGGTAGTCGGGGCGTTGGCTCTCGAGCACGCGGCCGGCCGGAGCGACGACCAATCCACAACCACGGGTGTTGATCAGGTGCAGACCCTGCCAGCTCTTGTTGGTCACGCCTGCGAGGTCGAGCTCACGCGCTGCCACCAGCACCTCTTCGGGGTCGCCGTCGCGCGAGTCCTCGAGCACGTACCGGTCGACGTCGAGGTCGTCGATGGTGAGCCCGGCGACCTCGCCTCGGTCGACGAGGAAACGGGACTGCATCTCCTCGGGGTTGAGCAGACGCACGTTCTCCAACGGGGCGACGTCATCCTCGACGTCGTTCACATTGAGCGACCCGAAGCTGATCGTGCGGACGTCGACGTCGGTGAGGTTCAGCGCCTCGCGGGTGGCCTCGACGTTTCGGCCGATGTAGGTCTGTTCACGTTCCTGCTGGTTCGGGTTGACCACCAGTGCCTGCACGACCGCCGGGTAGATCACACCGCCGACCAACGCCACGACGAGCCAGAGCGCCGACGCGATCAACGGCATCCGGAACGATCCGGTCTTGACGACGGACAGGTAGAGCCCAGCGGTGAGCAGCGCGATCAGAATCAGCAGCATGATCGCAGGAAGTTGAGCGTTGACGACCGAGTAGGTCGCGCCCTGCACGATGCCGGTCTGGTTGTTGGTGACGTCGTAGCGGTCGAGCCAGTAGTCGCCCGCCTTGACGACGGCGAGCACTGCGAGCAGCACCGCCAGGTGCGCTTTGGTGGCCTGGCGCACGACCGGCACCGGCGACACGAACACCACGCCGCCGTTGAGGATGTGCGCCGCCGCGGTGAGCAGCAACACGACGATCAGGGCCGCGAACAGCCAGTTGAGGACGAACGACAGGAACGGCAGCTGGAACACGTAGAAGCCGATGTCGGCGTTGAACTGGGCATCGGCGATACCGAACTCGCGCGCGTTGCGGAACAACAGCCAGTCCTGCCAGAGGGCCACGGCGGGCAGCGCCAGCAGAAGCGCGAACAGCAGCGCGATGCCGTAGCGAACGATGCGGAGCCGCTGGCCGAACAGCTCGTGGAATCGTTCCACGTAGGGGTGCACATTCGCCGGGAAGTGTGACGGCGCGGCCCGGTCGGCGATGAAGAGGTTGAGCCCAGCGATCACCGCGAATGCGAGGAAGAACACGCCGAACAACGTGAGTTTTGCGGTCAGGACACCCCAGAACACATCGTTGCGGCCGAGCGCGTCGTGCCAGAGGTAGTCGACGTAGAACCGGGCGATCGCTCGGCCGAAGATCAAGACGAACAGGAACAGTCCGCCGATCACGATCAGGATCCCGCGTCCGCTGATCCGACGACGTGGACGGTCGACCGACAGGTCAGATGAGCGCCGCATTGGCGCCGACACTAACGGTCAGCGGGCAGCAAGATGCATCGGCAGCCGAGGTGCGCCGGCGGGAACCGATGGCCCGTCGGGAATGCATCACCGGCAGCGAGCGCGCCACCAAGGGTGTTGTCATCGCAGTCGGCGCACACCGTGTGCGACGGATCTGCAGTCCAATCGACGGCGGTGCCCGCCTCGAACGCGGTGAACACGCCATGGCCGTGCGACGCCCGAACCACATCGTCGAGCTGCTCGTCGATGTGCTGCGTCTTCCACTCGCGATACACCGATCGCACCCGCTTCGCGATGCCTGCGTTGTCGCCATCGCCGTCGGCAACGCATCGCTCGAGTCGCTCGCGTAGCGGCACGATCAGCCACTCGTCGAGGACGGCGTCGCCTGCCTCCACCGCCTTGGTGGCATCGGCCTTCTTGATCTTGGCGACGCGGCCGGGACTGACGAGCGACGCGCCGGCGTTCGCTGCTGCGAGGAGATCGTCGGCGATGGCCACCCGGTAGCGGCTGAGGTGTTCGGCCGGAGCCGGCAACAGATCGGACACTGCCCGGACCGGTTCGCGCCGGCGCAGCCCGTCGAGCACCTCGTTCTGCTCGTCGGCCAGCACCCGCTTCAGCTTCTTCGCGCTCGCAACGATCAACGGGGTGAGGTCGGCATCGCGCTGGTCGAACGGCGTCGCCTCGGCGACCTCGTCACCAGCGAGCGCCGGCTCGTCGTCGGACGCCATGGCGACGTCCGCCGGCCGGTCCGCCATGGCGACATCCGCTGGTTCATCGACCAGATCGTCATCGGATTCGACCGCAACGAGCGAGGCATCGGCGCGGAGGCGGGCGAACAGGTCGACCACGACGTCGTCGCGAGCCTCGACGACCGCTTCCCCTTCGACCTGACCTTCTTCGACGATCACGTCCTCGCCGATCTGGTCCTCGTCGACGACAACCTCATCGCCGGCCTGATCGTGCTCGTCTGCTTCCTCGGCGGCGACCTGGAGGTTCTCGACGACTGCGTCCTCGTCCGTCTGCTCGTCGGCGGCCGGCGCCTCGACGACATCTGCCACGGCGTCGGCCTGGTCGTGCTCGGCCACCTCGGCGACCTCGGCGACCTCGGCAGTCTCAGTCGGATCTGCCACGTCGTCGGCGACCTCGTCGTTCACCGATGCGTCGTCAGATGGCCCGTCGGCAGGGCGGGGGCCGTTCGGCACCATCACCGGCACCGGGCCCGTCGTTGGAGACAGGTTGACGTATTCGTCGGGCTCACCGAGCGGCTGGAGTTCGGAGACGACGTCGACGGCGACGAGCCGCGCTCGCTCGAACGACTGCATCAGACGGTCGCGACCGAGCAGCAGCTGCTCGATCTGCTCGCGAGCGAGCTCGCGACGGCGGGCGAGTTCGCTCAGCACGCGCTCGCGATAGGCGCGTGCTTCGTTGACCATCTCGCGGCCCTGCTGCTTGGCCATCGACAGCTCGGCTTCGGCATCGGTGGCCGCATCGGATCGACGACGTGAGGCCTCGATCTCGGCCTCCTCGCGCATGCGGGCGGCCTCGTCGCCTGCCTCGCTCAACAGCTGCGCAGCGCTCAGCTCGGCCTTCTGGCGGATCTCTGCAGCACTCTCGCGGGCGGTGGTCAACACTCGTGCGGTCTCTTCGCCGAGCAACCGGGTCAGGGCCTGCTCGTCGAGCTGCGCCGAGGCCAGGTCGGGACTGGACTGCGCGGTGCGGAGCTCACGCTCGAGGAAGCGCTCACGCTCCTGCAGCCGTCCGAGCTCGGCGGCCACCATACGCAGAAAGTCGCGGACCTCTCCCTGGTCGAAACCACGGCGGCCGGTACCGAAGGCGGCGTCGGCAACCGACGCCGGTGACGACGGATCCGGGCGAGCGAAGGACATGGCCATGGCGCAACGCTACGCACCCAGCGCGCGCAGATGGTGGCAATCAGTCAGCTCACGGTGACGAGCGGGTCGCCACCCAGCTCCTCGAGCACCGCGAGGGCCTCGTCGAGCGTCGCCACGGGGATGATCTCCACCTCGCCGCGGCCCGCATCCTCGAGCCGCTGAAGCCGCTCAGGGTCGTCGAGTTCCGACTGTGACGCAGGCACCAGGAACACCCTCACACCGTTCTGGTGCACCGCCGAGACCTTCTGGGTGAGCCCGCCGATCGCTCCCACACTGCCATCGAGTGAGATCGTTCCGGTCACCGCCACCTCTTGCCCACCGGTGAGATCACCTGGCGACAGCTCGTCGATCATCGCGAGCGTGAATGCCAAGCCGGCCGACGGACCGCCGATGTCATCGGTACGGATGTCGACCTCGAACGGGAGCGTGATTGCACGAGTGTCGAACGGGACGAACCCGACGATCGTCCGTTCCGGATCGTCGGGTGACGCCGACAACTCGACGGTCACCTCCTGTTCGCCCTCGCCAGGACGATCGATCAACAACTCGATGCTGTCGCCCGGCTCCTTGTCGGCAAGGACGGCGCTCAGGTCCTCGACCGATTCGAGCGGGAGGCCCTCGGCCTCGAGAATCCGGTCTGCCGGATCGATCTGCTCGTCGGACGGGAACCACTCGGCGCACTCCCCGTCGTCGCCCGGTGTCTTGCACAACACGTCCTGCACGATCACCTCACCCGGGGTGATCTCGACGTCGAAACCCAGCGTGGTCAACGCGACGTACTGCGCCTCCTGCTCGGCGGTCCGCATCATCTGCAGATTGAACTCTCGGCGCTGGCTCGGCGTGCGCACGCCGAACTTGTCCTCCTCGGTCAGGAAATCGATCGCCGGGTCGTCACGACCGGCGAACCACGACAGCACGGACTGGCTCGGCGAGGTCACCGTGACGAAGTGGAAATCGTTCGACGTCTCGTACCGCTCGACTCCCTCGGGGAGCTCGCCGAACTCGATCCGATCGTTCACCCGGTCGGCCGACGCCGGCGTGAGCGCAAAGGGAGTCGGCTCCATCTCACCCGTGCGCCGGCTCTCCTTATCGGACACCAGCGTCGATGGCAACAACGAGGCCAAGCCGATCACCGCGAGGATCACGAGGCCCGCTCCGGCGATCACCCACGCCCACCACCTGTTGCGCGGAGCCGTCGAGTCATCCTCGTTCGGTACGATGTCGGTTGTCGTGTCGGTCACGGATCTCACCACTCAGGCTGCCTGGATGGCCGGACTCGCACTACTCGCGCTCGTCCTGGCGGGCTGGCGCAAGAATGCCAGAGCAGCGACCAGAATCCCACGCGGCGAGCCGATTCTCCGTCGGCCGTGGGAGCCAATCCCGATCGCGGAGACCACGACCTCGCTGTACAAGCGGCCAGGGCCCCTGCGCCGACTGTGGGCCGCCGTCGCCGGGTCGGCGCTCGCTGTGGTGATCGGCGCCGTCTTCGCTGTCGTCATCGCGTTCGGCACCGGTTGGCTCGTCATCACCCTCACCGACTTGTTGAAGCAGTGAGCGAACCTGGCGTTCGCGCCATGGCCATCGCGGGCCACACGGGAGACGCTCCGACAGCCCGTGCGGGCCTGAGCTCGACGGATCCCGCCGTGAAAGCCGCTGCGCTGGGCGCCCTGGAACGACTCGGTGCGCTCGACACCGACACACTCGCCGCGGCGTTGAGTGACTCCGACGTCATCGTTCGACGACGAGCCGCCGAGATCTCCGCAGCGCACCCGTCGGTCGATCTGCTCGCCAGCCTCGACGATGCCGACGATCGCGTCGTCGAGGTCGCGGCGTGGGCGTGTGGCGAACACGAGTCGCGACGCGACGCGATCGTCGAGCGTCTCGTCGCATTGGCCGGGGCCGCCGACGATCCGCTGGTGCGCGAGTCCGCAGTTGCTGCGCTCGGAGCAATCGGCGACGAGCGTGGGCTCGCGTCGATCCTCGCCGCGTGCAGCGACAAGCCGGCTGTGCGCCGGCGCGCTGTGCTGGCGCTCGCCCCATTCGACGGGCCCGAGGTGGAGGCCGCCGTCGACCAAGCGTTGCTCGATCGCGACTGGCAGGTCCGCCAAGCAGCCGAAGACCTCCGCCGCGCCCAGTCCTGAGCCCTTCCGCCAGCAAACCCACGTTTGCGTCGGGGTTCGGGTGGACCGCCTCACCTGAACCCCGACGCAAACGTGGGTTTGCAGGGTTCAGAGCGTGTAGCGGTAAACGTTCGTTTCGCGAGGCTCGAACCCGATGCGGCGATACAACCGATTCGCCGCCTCGCGGGACGGGCGGCTCGTCAGACTCACGTCCTTTGCTCCCCGCGACCGGGCCTGATCCAGTGCTGCCCGATTGAGCATCTCGCCGACACCGTGGCCACGGGCGTCGGCATCGACGACGACGTCCTCGATCCAGGCCTTGGTCCCGGTCGGAATCCGATAGAACGCGAGCGTCAGGCTGCCGAGGATCCGTCCGTCGACCCGAGCGACGAACAGCACGGTGTCCTCGCTGCCGACCAATGCCGTCAGATGATCGCGTGACGGCGGGGGTGACGATGACGACAGCTGTGGGATCAACCTGTTGAACGCCTCGATCAGCTCATCGTCGACGGCGTGCACCTCGACGACGACCGCAGCGCCATCGCCAACTTCGATTGGATTCGTCTGCTCACTCACCTCCACCGACGCTAGTGCGTGTCGCCGATAGCGTGACGGCCGTGGGAACCGAGCACGTACGTTGGCTGGCGGAACCGAACCTCAACCGCCCGGTGCTCGTTGCGGCGTTCACGGGCTGGAACGATGCAGGTGACTCGGCGTCGATTGCCCTGCGCACGATGATCGAGGCGTGGGGTGCCCAGGCGCTCGCAGAGATCGATCCCGAGGCGTTCACCGACTTCGCCACCGTGCGCCCCCACGTTCGGCTCGACGAACACCAGCACCGGTCGATCGTGTGGCCGACGGTCGGCGTCTGGTCCGTCTCGCTTCCCGGCACCGACGTCATCATGGTGCTCGGCCCCGAGCCCGCGCTGCGCTGGAGGCTGTTCTGCGAGCAGATCGAGGGCATCGCAGAAGCGTTCGACGTGACGATGGCGATTTCGCTCGGGGCATTGCTGGCCGACGTGCCGCACTCGCGTCCCGTGCCGCTGATCGGCACGGCCACCGACGATCTGCTCATCGACCGTTTCGAGCTGCGCCGCTCGCAATACGAGGGGCCGACCGGCATTGTCGGTGTGCTCCACGACGCACTGCACAACAGCGGCATGGCCACGGCGTCGCTCTGGGCAGCCGTACCCGGCTACGCATCACAGATCGCGTCGCCAAAGGCCGCAATGGCGCTCGTCGAGCGGGCCTGCTCGATGATCGGCACTCCGGCCCCACTGTCACACCTCGCTACCGAGGCCGCTGCCTACGACGCACAGGTGGCAGCGATGATCGGCGACGACGAGGACATGATCGAGTACTTGTCACGTCTCGAGCAGCTCACCGACGAAGAAGCCGACGACGATGACGACATGTCGTCGGACGCACCGCTCGACCCGGACGCGCTGGTCGAAGAGGTCGAGCAGTTCCTTCGCGACCGCGACCCGGACTGACATTCGCGACCGGAGCACTCGACGCGGGTCGACGTGGTCAGTCGGTTCGCCAAACCGGCGACCGTACGGCGTCGAACGTCGCCGGCGACTCGACGCCGGCGATCGCTTCGAAGGCCATCGAACCCCACCACTGGGCGCCGGCGGTCGCCTCGGGCAATGCGTCGTGCGCGAACCAGCCGACGTCGGCCGTCTCGAGGGGATGCGGTGTCAGCTCGCCACCGGTGGCACGGCAGTGGAACAGCAGCATGTACATCCCGAACCGACTGAAGCCCATGCGCTGACCGTCGACGACGCCGAGCAACCGCAGCGGTTCGCAGTCGATCCCGGTCTCCTCGCTCACTTCCTTCACCGCCACCTCGGCCGGCGAATAGCCGACGTCGGCCCAGCCAGTCGGATAGAGCCAGATCCCGGAGTCCTTGCGCTGGACGAGCAGGATCTCGCCGGCGTCGTTGCCCACGATCGCTCCCACGGCAACTTTGGGGGTGACGTATCCCGGCACGCCCTCACCGATCGATTCCATCCACTCCTGCACGAAGTGATCGGTCTCGCGTTGCACAGCGATCGCCTCGTCGGCAGCCTCGCGCGCCTGATCGATCTCGATGGCTGCGGCCTTGATGTCGCCGGCGATGTGGAGGACCTCCTCGTACCGCTCACGCTCGTAGAGGTTCTCGGTGAAACCCATTCCGGTGCGGGCGATCGCCGCCAGCGACTCGCTCCATCTCGCCAGATCTCGTGCGCTCGCCGTCACGGCGCTCACGTTACGGCATCGACGATCACGTGACAGCGTGGAGCAACGCTCGGTGGATCTCCTTGCGGTACGCCGCCTCGGTGACGAGCTTGCCGTCGGCGCGAACGTAGAACGTGTCGACGACTTCCATCCCGATCGTCTGCACCGTCGCATGGCGGATGTCAAGACCCAGTTCGCCGAGCGCTTTGGAAATTCGATGCAGAATCCCGATCTTGGTGACGGCTCGCACGACGATGACCGTGGCATTGCTCGATGCCGCATCGTCGAACACGACCGATGGCGGCCCCGGTGCTGCCGCTTGGGTTCGACGACGGCGCCGATACGTCGCGGCGCGTTCGGCCAGTCTCGCCTCGATCGCCAATCGATGCTCGAGCGAGCGCACCAGGTCGCCCTTGACGGCACGCCAATTGATCCCGCCGTCCGGCACCACGATGCGGAACTGCGATGCCGCCATGCCGCCCTCGTCGGAGTGCGCCTGTGCGGTGACGACGTCGAGTCCATGCAGCGACAACACCCCGGCGACCCGGCTGAACGTGCCTGAAGCGTCGGGGCTGACCACGGTGATCACGTCGCCGACTCGCGAGATGTCGAGTTCTCCTGCTGCCATCACGGCGAGCGTCTCGGCGTCCGGGAACAGACGCCAGGTCACCTCGGCGACGTCGCCGCCGCCGAGCACATGACGAACTCGCGCCGCGAGCTCGTTGACCAAGCCTTCCTTCCAGTCGCCCCACGCCGACGGCCCGGTGGCCAATGAGTCGGCCTCGGTGAGTGCATGGAGCAGGTCGAGCACGTCGACGGTGCCAACGGCGGTTGCCACCTGTTCGATCGTGGCCGGGTCGGTGAGGTCGCGACGCATCGCCACGTCGGGGAGGAGGAGATGCTGCTCGACCATCGTCACCAGGATCTCGACGTCGGCAGGCACGAGGCCGAGCTTCGGGCCGACCGTGCGAATGAGGTCCATTCCGACCACGGTGTGGTCGCCCGGATAGCCCTTCCCGAGATCGTGGAACAACGCGCCGAGCACGAGCAGGTCGGGTCGACTCACACGGTGAGCGAGGTCCGCAGCGTTTGCGGCCGCCTCCCAGAGGTGCCGGTCGACGGTGAAGCGGTGGTATGCGTTGCGTTGGGGCCGAGATCGTACCGGTGCCCATTCAGGAAGGAGTCGTGCGACGAGATCGCGTTGGTCCAGGGACTCCAGCACAGGGATCGCCTGGTGACCCTCGAGGAGCAGCGCGATGAGATCGTCCGTGGCGCCCACGGGCCAGTTTCCGGGCCATCCCCCAACGTCATCGTGCAGGCGGTCGAGCGTGGCCCGGCCGATCCGGCAACGATGCCGTGCCGCTGCAACTGCGGTCTGCAGGACCAAGGTGGCATCGCTCCCCGGATCGGCGTCGGGGGCCAGTTCGATCTCGCCGCCGCGCAAGATCACGCCCGGAGCCACCGCTCGATCTGGCTCGGAAGCGACCGGGGCGACCGCACGACCCCAGTTCTCGTCGCACAGCCATGCGATCGTTCGACCCGCGGCAGCGACGTCGGCCATCAACTCATCGGCATCGCGCCAGCCCCCCGCTGCTGCTGCCGCGTCCTGATCTTCCAGTCTCAGCACGTCACCGGCACGATCCGTCGCGAGGTGCAACGCCACGCGAGCGCGCAGCAGCACGTCGTAGGAGCGATCGAGGTCGATCAGATCCTCGGCGATCAGCTCGAGACCGGCCTCCTGCGCCCACCACAACGACTGGACGTCGCGGAGCCCACCGTGGCCGTCCTTCAAGTCGGGCTCGAGGCGGTACGCAACGTCGCCGGCGGACTCCTGTCGCACCCGCACACGATCGCGCAGCTCCGCGAGGTGCTTCGTGCGATGACTGCGCCACGAGTCCAGGCCGAGCGCGATCACCTGCGCCGTCAGTTCGTCGTCGCCGGCAAGCGGGCGTGCGGAGACGAGCGCCGTTGCCGAGTCGAGATCGGTCTTGGCGAGATCGAGCTGCTCGTCGATCCGTCGCACGGCGTGACCGAGTTTCACGCCCGAGTCCCACAGTGGATACCAGATCGCACTCGCGATCGGCTCGACCTCCCTGGCGACCTTTTTCGACTTGACGTCGTGGACGAGCAACAAATCGAGATCGCTCTGCGGGGCCAGCTCGCCGCGTCCGTACCCGCCGATCGCCAGGAGTGCGACCCTGCCCGACGGACGGGCGGTCTGCACCACCGCTTCGTCGAAGATCGCCGCTACCCACTCGTCGGTGATGTCCGCCAGCGCTCGGCAGTAGTCGCGCCCTGGGCGGGCGACCGCGCCGGCCGCCAGTCCGAGGTGTTCCGAACGAACCGCGGACGTCACGGAACGATGTCGGCGGCCAGTCCGATGGACACCAGACGCAGCGCGTCGGCGGACGTGGTGGCAACCAGTGAGAGGACATCGTCGGTGGCGTCGATCTCGAGATCATACGTGACGGTTGCTCCCTCGGCCCCGACGCTGACGAAGTCGTCAGCGTCACCGACAGCAGCTCCGTTGACCGTGATCTCGCTGGGCCCCGAACCGCTCGCCGCAGCTTGCAGGAGCAGGCTCAACGGGCGCAGTGGCGTCTCCGGTGTCACAGAGCCGCCGATCGGAATGTCGACGCTCAGGGGCGCGTCGGGAGTAGCGACCTGATCAGGGCGAACCACGACGAAGAGGCGAGGCCGTCCGGCCCTCGACTCGGTGATCACCGTCAAGGTCCACGATCCGTTGCCGGACTCATCGCTGCTCGGCGCTCGCACCACTGTGTAGTTGCCGCCGCCGGCCGCACGGACGAGATCGGTGACGTCGGCGACCGATCGGAACCCCGACGCGTCCTGGGTCTCGGACGTCACAGCGCCGGGTCCGGTGGTCAGCGTTCCGCTCGGGGGTGCGACGTCGCCGGCCGACACGCTCACCGCCGTCGACGACCCCGCGGCGATCAGTCCGACCGAGTCAGCCCAGTCAGCGTCGGCGCGATCACCCTCCCACACCAGCAACGCCCGCTCGACGGTGTCATTCGTCGGGAGTTGGACGAGGGCCGCCGATGCGTTGCGTTCCCCGCTGGTACAAGTCGGCGACGGCGCGCACGACCCGAGCGTCGCGCCGCCGGTTCGAAGCTCGCCACGACCGACCTGCCCGACCAAGAGTCCTGGAACGAACTCGACCGGCACGTCGAGGACGTCGGAGCGGATGCTCGGCACCACCACCAATCGATCCGGCACGTCGACCTCCACCGTGAATCGCAGCGACATCTCAGCCGTCGCTCCCGCCGGCAGCTCGAGCGCGCATCGTGCGCCGTCGGCCTGGTCGCCGACACAGGTGCCGGCCCCGCGCAGGAGCCGATCGAACGCGACGCCAGGCGAGGCACGCACGAGGAACCCGACGGATGCATCCTCGGTGTCGTTGTTGGTGAGCGCGAGATCGATGGTGCCGGTGGCTCCCGCATACACGGGGGCCGGCGCCGACAAGAACAGCCCGAGGTTGAGCGCCCGTCCACCGGGTACGTAGACCGCGCCCTGCGGCGCGCCGGGGAAGATCAGTTCGATCTGATTGGGAAGCGCCTCTGGCCCTGCGCCCGGCCCTCCGGGCACGGTGGTCGCGCTCGACGGGTCGGTTGTCGGCGCCACGCGTTCGAGCAGGTCGGCAAGTTCGGAGTCGAGGCCGCCGAAGGGCTCTCGCACGAACAAGGCTGCCCCGAGCAGTGCGAGGACGACCGCAGCGACCGCCCCGACTCGCGCCAATCGACGATCACGGTCGGATCGACGGGTGGCCAAGGCTGCGGCACCGATAGCGATGGCTGCAGCGCCGATGATCACTCGGTAGCGATGGGCATCGACGCCCACGAGGCCCGGAACGATCGCAGCAGGTGTCACTTCGGCCAGACGGTCGATGATGTCGAGGCGCCGACCGCAGGCTGTGCATCCGTCCGGCGACGTGCTCGGTCCCTGGAGATGGGCCTCGACGAGGCGGCGCTGCGTGTCCGGGAGCGTGCCGCGCCGGTATGCGCCGAGGAGCGCGATCACCGGCACGCACGGTGGATCGGGAGCAACGTCGCCGGCTCGGATCACCTCGGCGTACGCGTCGACGAGTCCGCGATGCGCTGTCTGCTCGAGTGCGACGACGTCGGCAGCCGGACGACCGAGGATCGCCGTCAGCTCCGCAGCAGGGGCTCGCTCGACCCACCGGTGCCACAACACCGCCTGCCAGACGGACGGCAACCGGCCGAATGCCGCCGCCAGATCGGCGAGCTCGCCCTTGCCGGGCAGATCCGGGAGTCGGGCGTCAGCCTCCGTCAGCGACGCCACCTCGTTCGCCCGCGTCGGGTTCCAGATCGGCCCGTATGCGCCACCGGTGAGCAGCGCGATTGCACGCGGCCGAATCGGTGGTTGTGACTCGCGGTCCGGGTGTTGTCGGACGGCGCTGATCTCCGCACGCAGTGCATCGAACACCGCGTCCGACGAACCATGCACGAGACGGACGGAGCCTGATCGTCCGAGTGCCTCGATCGCGTCGTCGTGCCGGTCACGCAGTTCGTTCCACGCTGCCTCCGACCCGGCGCGCACCTGCCCCTCGAGCGCAACATCACTGGGAAGCTGAAGATGATCGTTCATGTGCTCTCGCGCATCGGAGACTTGCTGGCGCGCGCGAGCCGAACCGGTCCGAGCCCGCCGTACCGACGCCAGATTCTCACCGATTCACCCCCATCACGCCCTGAATCGGCAGATCCAGACGAAATCTTGACGTTGCGCGACGCCGTTGGCCGGCGGGCAGGCGACGGCTCTCCTACGCTGAGTCGCTGTGACCAGGTCTCAACGCCCTCGATCGACGGTCAGGCTCGCCGTGCCGCTGGCAGCCGCAGCACTGCTCGCTGCGTGCTCTTCCGACGACGGGAGCGTCGTCGTCGAGACGGTCGTCGACACGACCACGACCACTGTCCAGCCGCTCGTGACCGGCGACGGTCAGCTCGTGATCGGTGCGCTCCTGCCCACCACCGACAGGTTGCTCGGCGAGCCGATGGCGGACGCCGTCGCCACGGCGGTCGACCGGATCAACGCTGCTGGCGGCGTGCTCGATCGCCGGGTGCGGCTGGTGGTTGTCGACGAGGGCAGCAGCACCGCGACCGCGACCGCATCGATCCAGACGCTGCTCGACCGCGACGTCGACGCCATCGTCGGACCAGCATCGTCACTGGTCGCTCTCAGCACGCTCGACGAACTCGTCACGGCAGGCAAAGTGGTGTGTTCGCCAACGGCGAGCGCATTGGCGCTCGACGACTACCCCGACGACGACCTGTTCTTTCGCACGGTGCCAAGCGACTCCCTACAGGCACGCGCCATCGGTGACGCCGCCGACAGGACCGGAGCCCAACGCGTCACCATCGTCTACGTCGACGATTCATACGGACGTCCGTTCGCCGACGCGGTCGAGGCATCGCTCACCAACGAAGCGCTCGCCGCTGTCGGTCGGATTGCGTTCGCGGCCGATGACGACGACCTGTCCGATGAAGCTGCCCGTGTGGCCGACTCCGACACCCAGGTGCTCGTCCTGCTTGCTGACGGTGAGAACGACACCAGGTTTCTCGAGGCGCTCGACGACGCCGACACCAGCGGTCTGGCCACGGTCATCGTCAACGATGCGCTCCGCAATCCGGTGGCGCCGCAGCGCATCCAAGGCCTCGACGCTGCGCTGCGCGAGAAGATCGTCGGCCTCGCTCCGCAAGCCAATTCTGGCGACAGCGAGGCACCGTTCGACCCCCCGGGGCTGTACGCGACGAATGCGTTCGATTGCGCCAACCTGATCGCGCTCGCAAGCGTCCGGGCCGACTCTGATGTTCCGCAGGCCATCGCACGACAACTTGCCCAAGTCAGTGTCAGCGGCTCGGTCTGCGAGACCTTCGCCGAATGCGTCGAGACGATCGAATCCGGTCTGGAGATCGACTACAACGGCCCATCGGGGATCACCGATCTGCTGGTCCGAACCGGCGACCCGTCGCGTGCAGCGTTCGACCGCTTCACGTTCAACGAATCGGGAAGTGACGTGCTACAGCGAACGGTGGTCGTCGGCAACTGAGACGTCGACGCGGGATCGGTCAGAGGATGTTCTCGATGAATTCGAGATAGCCGACGTAGAAGGCGCCGAACTCGCCGTAGAGCGCCGAGCCGGAGTCGAAGCGCATCGTGTACACGACCTCCTTGAGCACATCGGGGCTCACTGCGAACAGCGTGACACCCCACTCGAAATCGTCGAGGCCGGTCGAGCCCGTGACGAGCTGCGAGACGCGGCCGGCGAAGGTACGACCGCTCTTGCCATGTTCCATCATCATCGAGTTGCGATCGTCGTATGGCGTTGCGAACCAGTTGGCGTGGCCCTCGCGCTTCTTGCTCATCGGATAGAAGCAGAAGGCGTTCATTCCCTCGGGCGGGATCTCGGGATGCAGCCGAGCCTGCAGCATGTGCTCGGGCATGCCCTTGGCGTACTCGCTGACCTCGGTGATCGAGACATAGCTGTCGACGATGTCGATGCCAGCGCGCTGCAGCGCGGACTGCAGGGTGCGTAGGGTGCGCCAGTCGGCGGCGAGCGCCATGAACGAGATGTCGGCCTTGTGACCCAACATCGCCGCGGTGATCACCTGGCAGTCGTCGGCCTCGGCAGCCTTGACCGCAGCGACGACCGCCTCTCGATCGAGCCCGGGCGTCGGCTTGCCGAACAGGTGAACGACGGTCAGACCAGCTTCCATACGCATGCGTCCAGGCTACGACCCGATCCTGGTTCCCCGAGCCCCGGGCCCGGGGAACCACCGGCCCCGAAAACGACGGAACGCGGTTCCCGCGGCCCAGGGCCGGGGGAACCGCGTTCGGTCGAAGCGGAAGGTCAGTGCGTCAGAAGTCCATGTCGCCGCCGCCCATGGGCATGGCGGGAGCAGCCTCGGGCTTGTCGACGATGACGACTTCGGTGGTGAGGAAAAGCGCGGCGATCGAGCCGGCGTTCTGCAGCGCCGAGCGGGTCACTTTCGCGGCGTCGATGACACCGATCTTCACGAGGTCCTCGTAGGTGTCGGTGGCAGCGTTGTAGCCCTCGTTGCCGGACATCTCGAGCACCTTGGCGATCACCACGCCGCCGTTGACGCCGGCGTTCTCGGCGATCTGCTTGATCGGCCCGACGAGCGAGGTGGCAACGAGACGAGCGCCCGTTGCTTCGTCGCCTTCGAGGCTGTCTGCGACCTTGGTCACCGACTCGACCGCACGCAGCAGGGTGACGCCACCACCGGCGACGACACCTTCCTCGATCGCGGCCTTGGTGGTGGAGACCGCGTCTTCGATGCGGTGCTTCTTCTCCTTGAGCTCGACCTCGGTGGCTGCGCCGACCTTCAGCACGGCGACTCCGCCGGTCAGCTTGGCGAGGCGCTCCTGGAGCTTCTCGCGGTCGTAGTCGGAGTCGGTGTTCTCGATCTCGGCCTTGATCTGGTTGATGCGACCCTTGATGTCGTCCTCGGCGCCCGCGCCGTCGACGATGGTCGTCTCGTCCTTGGTGATCACGATGCGCTTGGCCTCGCCGAGCAGATCGAGCGTGACGTTCTCGAGCTTGAGCCCGACGTCCTCGCTGATGACCTGCGCACCGGTGAGGGTGGCCATGTCCTGCAGCATTGCCTTGCGACGCTCGCCGAAGCCAGGAGCCTTGACGGCGGCCGACTTGAACGTGCCACGGATCTTGTTGACGACGAGCGTGGCGAGCGCCTCGCCGTCGACGTCCTCGGCGACGATCACGAGCGGGCGGCCGGTCTGCATGATCTTCTCGAGCACCGGCACGAGGTCGCGGATCGTGGAGATCTTCGACGACACGAACAACAGATACGGGTCGTCGAACGAGGCCTCCATGCGTTCGGTGTCGGTGACCATGTACGGCGAGAGGTAGCCCTTGTCGAACCGCATGCCTTCGACGAGGTCCATCTCCATGCCGAAGGTCTGGCCCTCTTCAACGGTGATGACACCGTCCTTGCCGACCTTGTCGATCGCCTCGGCGATCATGTCGCCGATCTCCTGATCGGCCGACGAGATCGCGGCGACCTGCGAGATCTGCTGCGTCGAGTCGATCTCGATCGAGTTCGACTTGATGGACTCGACCGCCGCAGCCACACCTTGCTCGATGCCGCGCTTGAGACCCATCGGGTTGGCACCGGCGGCGAGGTTGCGAAGACCTTCGCGGACCATCGTCCACGCGAGAACGGTGGCCGTCGTGGTGCCGTCGCCGGCCACATCGTCGGTCTTCTTGGCGACTTCCTTGACGAGCTCGGCGCCGATCCTCTCGTACGGATCCTTGAGTTCGATGTCCTTGGCGATCGAAACACCGTCGTTCGTGATCGTGGGTGCGCCCCACTTCTTGTCGAGCACGACGTTGCGGCCCTTGGGACCGAGCGTGACGCGCACGGCGTCGGCCAGTTGGTTCATCCCGGCTTCGAGGGCTCGACGAGCCTCGGAATCGAATGCGATCATCTTCGCCATCTTGTGTGTCCTCCGTTGGACGTGTTCGAAGCTATGGAGTTTCGTTGCGGTGAGTGTCGTGACGCCCCGGTAGCCCGGAGAACGCCAGTTGGCACTCTACGGCGTCGACTGCTAACGCCACAACTGCCGGAGAACCGCGTTTGTGTCGAGATATTGGTGTGCCGGGTCCCCCAAACCTCGACGCAAACGTGGTGGGCGCGGGTTGGGCGTCAGGCGGGGCGGCCGTGGCGACCTTCGCCGCGGGCGAATCGGGTGGCTCCGGCGAGGGTCTCGCCGGAGGCGATTGTCGCTCGCCCGAGTCGGGTCTCGTTCGAGAGCGCCCCGCCGAGGCCGAGCGGCCACTGGTCGTAGCTCGAGGCTCGGTCCGATTGCAGGCAGCGTTGCGGGAGCGCTGCGATCTCCGCCGCGAGTTCGATGGCTGCATCGAGGGCATGACCGGATTCGACCACCCGATTGGCCAGCCCGATGCGCTCTGCCTCGACGCCATCGACGCCACGGCCGGTCAGCATCAGATCGAGGGCGCGGCTGTGTCCGATCAGCCGTGGAAGCCGCACCGTGCCACCGTCGACGAGGGGGACGCCCCATCGGCGACAGTACACACCGAAGGTCGCGTCACGCGCCGCCACGCGCAGGTCGGCCCAGCAGGCGAGTTCCAGCCCACCGGCGACCGCATGGCCCTCGACCGCGGCGAGCACGGGCTTCGACAGCACGAGACGCGTCGGCCCCATCGGACCGAGCGAGCCGATGATCTCGTCGGCGGCGACGTCGAGCACCGAGTTGCCTCGACCGTCGGAGATGGCAGTCAGGTCGGCTCCGGAGCAGAACGTGCCAGCGGCGCCGGTGAGCACGGCAACCGACACCGAGTCGTCGGCGTCGAAGTCGACGAACACGTCGTACAGCAGTTGCGCGGTCGGCCCGTCGACTGCGTTGCGCACCTCGGGCCGGTCGATCGTGACCACCCGGACCGCACCGCGGTCATCCACTCGCACCGTCATCGTCTCAGCCTCGCGCAGCACGGCGCCGCATTCACGTTTGTGTCGGATTGTCGGTGGCCCGGGCCACCCAAAGCCCGACGCAAACGAGAGTTGATGGATCAGCCGCCGGCGACAGCGGGGATGATCGACACCGTCAGGCCGTCGTCGACCTTGGTGTCGAGTCCGTCGAGGTAGCGAACGTCGTCGTCGTCGACGAACACGTTCACGAACTTGCGTAACGCCCCGTCGTCGTCGACGAGACGCTCGCCCATCCCGGGATGCGCCGCTTCGAGCGCCGCCACGATGTCGTTGAGCGTGCCGGGTTCGACGGCAACCTGCTTGTCGCCACCCGTCAGCGGGCGCATGGTGGTGGGGATGCGGACGGTCACTGCCATGGCGGGGATGCTAGCGGTGCGATTCCCGACTCAGACGGTCGACAATCGAGTGGTTGTATCGTCGCCGTCGTGTCCATCCGCCGCCCGATCCGCCGCGTGGTCGCGGCTCCCGACAAGTTCAAGGGCACGCTCAGCGCCGCCGAGGTCGCCGCCGCGATCGGTCACGCATGCTGGGAGCTGGGCATCGACTGCACGG
This sequence comes from Ilumatobacteraceae bacterium, assembly GCA_035527095.1. Lineage (GTDB taxonomy): Bacteria > Actinomycetota > Acidimicrobiia > Acidimicrobiales > Ilumatobacteraceae > Sva-07. The sequence continues at coordinate 18,214 of DATLBC010000096.1, forward strand.
AGGTGCCGATGGCCGACGGGGGCGACGGGCTGCTCGACGCCCTGGGTGGAGCGAACCGAACCTCGACGGTGACCGGTCCGCTCGGCGACACGGTTCAGGCCGACTGGCGGCTGTCGAAGGGCACCGCCGTCATCGAGATGGCGCGGGCCAGTGGACTCACCCTGATCGGTGGCGCCGAGGGCAACGACCCGCTGAATGCCATGACCACCGGCACCGGCGAGTTGATCGACCATGCCCTCGATGCCGGGGCCCGCCGGATCATCGTCGGACTCGGCGGCTCGGCGACGACCGATGGCGGTTTCGGCGCGATCCGGGCGATCACCGCCATCGCACGGCTCAAGCAGGTCGAGCTGCTCGTCGCCTGCGACGTCACCACGACATTCACGGACGCAGCCGCCGTGTTCGGTCCCCAGAAGGGCGCGTCGCGAGCACAGGTCGCGATGCTGACCCGCCGGCTCGAGCGAATGACCCAGATGTTTCTCGACGACTTCGACGTCGACGTCACGTCGATTCCCGGTGCCGGGGCCGCGGGCGGCCTGGGAGGAGCGCTCGCTGCGCTGGGCGGCACGCTGCTGCCCGGCTTCGAACTCGTCGCCGACGAACTCGACCTCTACGACCACCTCGAGGGCGCCGACCTCGTGATCACCGGCGAGGGCTGTCTCGATGACACCAGTTCGGCGGGCAAGGTCGTCGGCGGCATCGCATCGATCGCCGACGAAGGCGCACTCCCGGTGTTGGCGATCGTGGGATCGGACGCACGCTCGGATCGGTCCGCACCGGCGGGGATCGACGTGGTGTCACTCACCGATGCGTACGGCGAGAATGCGGCGTTCGCCGAACCCAAGCGCCTGATCGAACACGCTGCCGCGACGTGGCTGACCGACCGACGCTGACGATCCTCAGCCCGTGGTGTCGCCGGTCGCGTCGGCTGTGGTGTCGCCAGTGGTGCCACCCGAGGGGTCGGGAGCAGGAGTCACCCCGGCGGTCGGCGCCGAGAGCTGCGCAACGGTCTTGTCGGCCTCGTCGGTGCCGAGCAGGACGAGCACGCCGGCGCCGTTGAGCGAACCGCCTTCGACGGGTGCCGGCGTCGGCACGACTTCGACGGTGAGCCCGCCCATGCTGCGTGCGACCGACTCGGCGACCGCTTTCGCTGCAGCGATGGTCGAGTCGTACTGGACGATCGAGGCGGTGAGCCCAGACTGCGTGGAGTTGATGGCTGGCTCGACCATCGTGAAACCGACCGTGGCGAGCTCGGTGGTCATGCGCCCAGCGGACCCGGGTACGCCACTGGCGTTGGCGACCACCACGGTGGCGCCCTCGGTGACGAACGGCGGTTCGGTCGTGGTGGTCGTGGTGTTCTCGACGATCGAGTCCGGTGTGCTGCCGACCACGGAGTCGACCGTGGTTCCGCCACTGTCGGATGGTCCGTCGTCGGTGATGTTGTTGAGGATCAGGAAGCCGACGATCACAGCCACGACCGCCAGCACGATGCTGATGGTGGAGCCCATCGGCGAGCCGCCGACTCCCTGGCGGGGCGAACGTCGACTGGGCGTGGGTGTCACCGGTGCGTCGGGGTCTTCGTTGCTCATGCGTGCGCTCCCTCTCCTGCCGCCACCGACGAACCGTCGAGGCGGGCTTTGCGGGCCCGAAGACGAAGCCGCTTGAGTCGACGCACCACGAGCGGGTCGTGGTCCATCGCGGCGGGGTCGTCGAGCACCTTGGTCAGTTCCGCATGATATTCCTCTGGCGAACACTGGAATCGCGCTCGGATGACCTGGTCACGCGGCTCGTCGTTGTTCCACCAGGCGCGTTCGAAATCGAGCATGGCGGCGGAGCGTTCGTCGAGCATCACCGCACAGGTTGGCCGCAAATGGTCGCGGATTACAAGCACCCCGGGTCACGAGGGCCGATCGACGCCGATTTCAGACCGTGACACCGATGGGCACGGCGAGGTTCGGACGCCGCTCCGGGGTGTCCTCGTAGCCGGGCAGAGCCACCGCCATGTTGCCTGTCGCAAGGCGGTTTTCGAGGATGTCGGCGAGCACCGAGCGGTAGTCCACGGTCACCCGTAGCGCATTGCGGTCGATGTTCTCCGGAGCGAGGCCCGGCCAGTCGCCGTAGAGACCACCGCGGATGCCGCCGCCCATGACGAACATCGTGCTCGCTCGGCCGTGATCGACGCCGGCCCCGCCGTTCTCGCGGAACGTGCGACCGAACTCGGTCATCAGCACCACCGTGACGCGATCCATGTTGCTGCCGAGGTCTTGGGCGAATGTCGCCAACACTTCGGCGAGGGCATTGAGGTTCTGCGCCTGGCGACCGTCGGTCTGGTTGCCGAAGTTGTTGTGGAGGTCCCAGCCGAAGTTGGCGTCCGTCGAGACCGCTTCGAGGCCGACGTCGCCCCGAATCAGCTCGGCCACTTCTCCGAGCACACGACCGAGGCCGCGGCCCCGACCGCCGATCGGATACACCGCACCATTGGCGGGCTCCGACGACGGAGCGTTGTTGACGATGTCGAGCGCGAGCAGCGCCTCGTGGGCACGCGAGTTGACGACGTTGCCCGCATCGACGGCATGAAGGTCCTGCAGTGCGGCCCGAACCATGGCGCCGCTGTTGCCGTTGTTGCGGAAACCATCGACACGGAACGTGTCGGTGCTGTTCAGCGTGACGGCGACCGACGATCCGGACAGGCTCCGCTGACCATTCGGCAGCGAGATGGCGCGCAAGCCACCGGGGCCGGGCGACACCGTGTTGTCGAGGTGACGAGCAAGCCAACCCGAACCGACGACGCCGTTGTCGAGGCCTTCGTCCATTTTTCGTTGGACGGCGAAGTGGCTCCGGTCATTGGTCGGGAACCCGGCGGCCGGGATCAGCGCCAGGCGTCCGCTGTCCCACACACTCATCAGTGGTGCCATGATCGGATGGAGGCCAAAATCGTCGTTGAGCGGGATCAGCGTCGCCGGATCGATGGCCAGGTTCGGCCGCGCAGCGGCGAGGAAGCCGGCACCGGCCCCCTCGTGCCGCGGAGCGACAACCGAGAGTCCATCCATGCCGCCACGGAGGAAGATGTTGACCACGACGTCACCGACGCGTGTTGCTGCGTTCGACGCAAACGCCATGGTGCCCCAACCAGGGGTGGCCACGGCAACGGTGCCGACGGCGCCGGCACCCTTCAAGATGGCGCGGCGCGAGATGCGCTTGCGTTCGGGTGGGGCGCAGGTTTGGCAGCTGTGGGGCACGACGACTCCTGATCTCAGCGGTACTGGTTCGCGGGAAAGGACAACAACAGGCCGATCACGTCGCCGAGATTCTGCATCAGCGCCACGTCTCCGACTGGTGTGTCGGTTGTGACACCGAGGAACTCGGTCACGGCAGCGACGTCGGTCTGGGTGATCTGGATACCGAACCGGGCCGCCAGTGCACGGATGACGAGATCGATCGTCTCCGGCATCGGGCTCGGCAGCAACGAGGCTGCGTCGATCGTCAGCCCGTTCAGATTGTCATTGCCGAAGCGGCCCGCCAGCTCCCAACGCCGCAGCGTCGTGGCAGTGGTGATCCAGAAGTTCCGGTCATCGGGGAAGCCATCGGGGGTCGCCCATTGCCACATGGGATGACCGAGCCGGTTCAGATGGTCGCTGATCGTCCGGGTCGCGGGAAGGTCGTTGTCGGTCGAGAAGTTGGGATCGACGACGGCGCCCGTGGCTCGCACCATCGACACGAGGAGCTCGAACGGTGACTTCACCTTCGGGCTCTGGTTCGTGATGAACTCGTTGCTGGTCAAGATGTGGCGCAGCACCGGGATGATCGCGGTGTCGTTGGCCAAGTAGACCGCCGCCGTCGAGGCGACCAGGGAGGCCGGCGGCACGTCGGCGACGAAACGGCGAACGAGCTTCTCGGCGAGGTAGTTGGCCGTGTTCGGGCGGCGGGCAAGCCAATTCACGAAGTCGATGCCGTCTTGCTCTCCGCCGATGCCGCCCGGACGCGCCGGGGTGGAGAACGTGTTCACCGAGCCGTCGGGATGAATGATCGTGACCTCGCAGGGATCGGTGAAGTGATCGTTCGGGTGATACGCGAAGCGCAGCCCGTCGGTGTCGAGATCACCATCGAGGCCCCAGCCGGTGAAGATGCGGGCCGCCTGCTCGACGTCGTCCTCGTCGTAGCCGTTGGACGCACCCATCGTGTGGAGCTCCATGATCTCCCGGGCGTAGTTCTGGTTCGGCCGCCGGCCGGTCGAGCGATAGTTGTCGAGGTACAGCTGCATGCTCACACTGCGAGCGCTGGCGAGCAGCAGGTCGGAGAACTTGCCCATTGCGAACGCCCGGATGACGTCACGATCGTCGGACGCAGCGGCGTAGCGGACGTTCTTGTCGCTGTTGCCCGAGTAGGTGCTGAAGTGGTTGCTCCAGAACTCGACCAGTCGTTCAGCGAGTTGGCCCTGGTGGCGAGCGGCACGGATGACGGCGGCCTGACGCAGTTCCTTCGCCGGCCGGTTGTCGTCCTCGCCGGTGTACATCTGCCAACGGGTGAAGATGTCCGCGTCGAGGCTGTGCGTGCCCGTGAGCACGTTCGTGGTGCCGGCCGGCGGGATCGAGAGCTGCTGTTCGAGGAACGCAACTGGTCCGAGCGACGCGACTTGATCGATTTCGAGGGCTGTTGGGCCGTACGCGACCTTGGTCAACAGCTGTGCCCGGTGCATCGCGTCGAGTTCTGCTGCACTCGGCCCCGGCGGTGGTGGTGGTGGCGGAGGTGGTGCGGCGGGAGCCGAGGGGGCCGGCGCCGCCGGCGGGGCGGGGGCAGCGGGCGGGGAAGCGGGGGCAGCGGGCGGAGTCGGGGCAGCAGGCGGGGAAGCGGGGGCAGCGGGCGGGGAAGCGGGGGCAGCGGGCGGAGTCGGGGCAGCCGCGGCAGCGGGCGGTCCGGCAGGTGGCGCCGCCACGGCAGGAGCAACGGCCGGGGCTCCAGTCGACGGCGCGACCGCGGTTGCCTCGGCGGACGTTGCCGGCGGCTGAGGAGCGGGAGGCCCGAGAGGCTCCGTGGAGGTTGGCGACGGCACAACCGTCGGTTGCGGTGGGGTGAACCTCGGGTCGGGAAGCGTCGCCTCCGCCTGACGCGCCTGCGAGACGGCGCCGTCGACCGGGTCGTTGGCGCAGCTCGAGGCGAGCACTGCCAGTCCGACGGTGGATCCGGCGATCGCCGCCAGCATGCCGCGTCGACCGAGGGGCGCCGTGGCCAGGGCGTCCACCGCGCCCTGCGACGTCGGAGCGGGCGGGGTCAATTCGTCGACGAGTCCGAGGGAGGCTTGGACGGGCGGCGGGAGTGGTGCAACCCGAGGGAGACCACTTGCGATCACTCCAGGAGCCGGCCAGGGCGAGAGTCGGTCACGATCCAGTCCGATCTGGTGGTCGATGTCGATGATCTGTCCGTGCACGATTCCGCCTTCGTGTGATGAGGTGATCGTCAAGAACCATAGGCGGGACGACCACTCAGCGCAATGGGTCGACTACATAGTGTGGTCAAGAGTTGGTCAACTCGACTTCGGCCGGGCCCGACAGGGAACGCGGCGGGAATGCATCGCTAGCGTGCGGCACGTGCGACAACCGTTCATCATCGGTATTGCGGGCGGCAGCAGCTCGGGGAAGACAACCGTCACGGAACGGCTCGCAGCACTGACCGGCGACGAGCATCTCTCGCTGATCGAGCTGGACTCGTACTACCTCGACCTCGGCGATGCGCCGATCGAGGAGCGCCGCGCCGTGAACTACGACCATCCCGACGCGTTCGACTGGGCCCTGCTCAATGATCACTTGGCGGCGCTCGCCAACGGGGCGTCAGTGCCGGTTCCGGTGTACGACTACACCCAACACAACCGCAGCGGTCAGGTGCGCATCGTCGAGCCCGCCCGAATCATCGTCGTCGACGGGATCCTCGTGCTGTGGGATCGAGCACTTCGCGAGCGGTTCGACCTCAAGATCTTCGTCGACACCGCCGCGGACATCCGGTTGATCCGGCGCTTGCGACGTGACGTCGCGGAACGCGGTCGCACGCCGGACTTCGTGATCGACCAGTACCTCGAGAACGTTCGTCCGGCGCACGAGCGGTTCATCGAGCCGAGCAAGCGCCACGCCGACGTGATCATCCCCGAGGGCGGACTCAACCGTCCTGCACTCGAGGTACTCCTGGCACGTGTCCGCGAGTTGACGCTCGGCGACGGATGAACGGTCCCTGAACTGGTCCCCCGATTTGGGAACCCCGGTTCGTGAACCCGTGCGGCGGTCCTCCGACAAGAAGCGTGGCGGCGCGATTTTCGGGCACCCGGTACGGGTCGTTACGAGCGGGGTCGGGGCGATCAGCGGGCGGGATCACGGGGCGCCGATATCGGGCTGTGAGTCTGTAGACGCCGGTCATGTGGATCGGTCAGGGTTGGTGTCGGTGATCACGGTGTGACCCCTTATCGGGCTTGCCTCGCTGTTGGCGGGGTGCACTCCAAGCGATTTGTCCGTCGTGGTTGCCGATGCCGGCCTGGCCTGCTGTTGTCCTGATCAGAAGCCTGTCCACCCGAGTCGGGTGTGACCCATCACAGTCCTGACATAGCGAGGGTTTC
>DATLBC010000097.1:0-11500 GCA_035527095.1 Ilumatobacteraceae bacterium
CACCGTGTTCACGCCGAGCTCGGTCGAGCCGTAGATCTCGAACAGCGACTCGGGCGGGAAGTCGGCCACGTACTGCTGCTTCAGCGCAAAGCTCCACGGCGCCGCGTTGGCGATCATCACCCGCATCGACGACGTGTCGTACTTGGCCTTCACGTCTGCGGGCAGGTTGCAGATCATCCGGATGGGCGTCGGCGCCGAGAACGTCGAGGTGGCCCGATGGGTGTCGAGGATTCGCAACCAGTCCTCCGGATCGAACTTGCGTTGGAGCACCACGGTCTGGCCCATCGCGATCGCACTCGCGGCGAACCCGCCCGGGCCCGAGTGATACAGCGGCCCGGTGGTGAGGTAGACGTCGTCGGGCCGGTAGCCGATGTGCTGCATCAGTGCAGCGCCAGCTCGGGGATCGGCGACCGTGCGACGGAACGCGCCCTTCGGCTTGCCGGTGGTGCCGGAGGTGTAGGTCATCGTCGCACCGCCCTCGTCGACGTCAGCGCGCTCGATCACGTCGGTCGAAGCGGCAGCGACCAGTGAGTCGACCACAGTCATCCCGTCGGGAGCGTCACCGTCGAACACCAGCAGGTTGACGACCTTCGGGATCTTGCTGCGAATCCGCACGAAGAGTTCGGCGAACTCGGCGTCGACATAGACCGTTGTTGCATCGCAGTGGTCGACGACGTACGCCGCCTCCTCGTCGGAGAGACGGTAGTTCAGTGGAACGGCGGTCGATCCGATCTTGCGCGAGGCGCTCGTCAGCTCCAGGATCCCCGTCGAGTTCTGGCCGCACCACACGACCTTGTCGCCAGGCCTCACGCCGAGATCGTCGAGGACGTGGACGAGTTGGTTCGCGCTCTCCTCGAAGTGTTCGTACGTCGTCGTGCGGACATCGTCGGTGCCGGTCGCGCCGGTCCGGTCGTCGATGATCGCGGTCTTGTGTGGTTGTGCCGCGGCCAGCGCAGTGAGCAGATCCCCCATGGGGCAAGTCGTAGCACCCGCCGGTGCGACATCTGGGGTCAGACCCCAGATGTCGCACCTAGTGGTCGGGCCTGAGGGCGGTGACCTCGATCTCGATGCGCATCCGGTGGTCGGACAACCCGACAACCATCATCGTCGCCGCGGGCCGGGCGTCGCCGAAGTAGCGCCGCATCGACGGCCAGCACGCTTCGAAGTCGTCGGCGTCGGGGAGCAGGTATCGAACCCGCACGACGTCGGCGGCACTCGACCCGGCACGCGTCAGGGCGTCGTCGATGTTCGCGAGTGTCTGGTCGACCTGGTCGACGATGTCGTCGGAGATCGTCATCGATTCGTAGTCGAACCCGGTCGTGCCGGCGACGAAGACCCAGCGTCCGTCGACCACTGCCCGCGAGTATCCGACCGCCTGCTCGAACTCGCTGCCTTGCGAGATGCGTTCACGACTCATACCGCCAGCCTGGCACTCAGTGGGTGGGCCAGGTGGCGACGGTTTCGTACACAGCGCCGGCGTCGGTGAGTGTGCTGGCGACGAGTGCCACCTCGTCGACATCGAACGATGCTTCGAAGGGACGGCCCGCACTCCGCGTCGGTCGTGCGTTGCGGGTGAGTCGGGCGACGGTGACGTGGCCTTGGAAGCGTGTGCGTTCGCGCTCGGTGCCGAGGCCCCGGACCGCCTGTTGGACCACAGCGGCGAGGTCGTCGACGCCGGTCACCGGAGTGATCAACGACCGTTCGCCGAGGAAGTCGAACGCCGGTCCGAGCACCGCGGTCGCCGCGGGCAGCAAGACCTGATCGAGCCGATCGCGCACCTCGTCGATGTCAGCATCGCCGAGGAACCGCATCGTGATGTGCAGGTTCTCGATCGGGACCCACTTGACGCCCTGGTCGCGCGGTCGCTCGAGGTCGGCCAGAAGCTCGATCACGCGCTCGGGCGGCCACACGGCGACGAACAATCGGGTCATTCCAGCCAGTCTGCCTCGACCCGCTATGAGCGAAACCGCTGTATCCGATCGCTTCGCTCATCGGTGGGTGGGCTGAGCCCGTTGCGATGAGTGAAACCGCCGTATCCGGTCGCTTCGCTCATCTCCGAGGCGGAACAGGGGCGGTGCGGTCAGGCGGTGGCGAGAGCGGCGTCGCGGCGTTCGGCGAAGCGCTTGGCGACTCGCTCGCTGGTGGCGAGGCGCTTCATCAGGCGCTCCTGCGCTGCCGCGCCGTCGCCGCTCAGCCCGGTGATCTTGTCGGCGCCCCACTGGCGCAGCACGACCGGGGCGAGGATCTGCTCGTGGTGGATCTGGAGGTCGTAGATGCCGGCCTTTGCGATCAGCGCAGCGTGGCGATCGAAGTCCGGGATGCCGGTGCCGGGCATCGCGAAGCTCCGAACCTGCTTCTCCATCGCGATCATCATCGTGTTCGGGTCGACCTCGATCGCGGCGGCGGCGAGGTCGCGGTAGAAGAGCTGGTGGAGGTTCTCGTCGCTGCCGACGCGCTTCATCACCTCGTAGCCGACAGGGTCGCCGAGCAGCGCACCGGTATTGCGGTGCGAGATCCGGGTGGCCAGCTCCTGCAGCGCGAGGTAGATGAATCCCTCGTGCAACGGTGGGTTGGGGGTCTCGCCGCCCGAGACCTGTGCCATCCGCGAACGTTCCAGCTCGACGGGGTCGATCGCCCGAGTGGTCATCAGGTAGCCGTAGATGGCCATCGAGTGGCGGCCCTCCTCGGCGGTCCACCGACGCACCCAGGTGCCCCACGCTCCGTCCTTGCCGAACAACTGCTCGACCGTGCGGAAGTAGTACGGCAGGTTGTCCTCGGTGAGCAGATTGACGAGCAGCGCGCTGCGGACCTCGGGGCCGATCTCGAACCCGCCGAGGTCGGCGTCGTCGGGCGACCAGGTGGTGCCGGATTCGTGGTCGCGCCCGCGGCCGTAGGGCACGTAGTCGTGGGGGAACCACTCCTTGGTCGTCGAGAGATGACGCTCGAGGAGCGATTCAGCGACGGGCGTCAGCTCGTTCAGGATCTCCGAGTCTTTCACCCCCGAGAGCCTACCTACCAGTAGGTAGCCAATCCAGTCGGACGGACATCTGGGGCCCGGCACCAGCCGGGCATCAGATGCCGTCGGCTGCAGCGGCTCCGGCGGCGTCTTCTTCGGTCGGGGCGTTGGCGTCGGCTCGGAGTCGGCTGAACACGTCGGGCGGTTCGCTCCACGGGTCGGCCAAGGTCCCGGCCCGAGCATCGCGAATGGTCCGCCACACCCGCTCGGGCGTGCACGGCAGGTCGATGTGACGCACTCCGAGATGGGCGACGGCGTCGATCACGGCGTTCTGCACTGCTGGGGTGGCGCCGATCGTGGCCGCCTCACCGATGCCTTTGGCCCCGAGCGGATTGAGCGGTGTCGGAGTCTCGGTCGAGTGCGCCTCGAACGACGGCAGCTCGGCCGCCGAGGGGATCGCATACTCGGCGAGGTTCGACGTGATCGGATTGCCATCGTCGTCGAAGCGCACCTCCTCGAACAATGCCTGACCGACGCCGGCGGCGATCCCACCGTGCTGTTGGCCCTCCACCAACAGCGGCGCGAGCACGGTGCCACAGTCGTCGACGGCGACGTGGCGCACGAGGCGCACCTTGCCGGTACTCGCGTCGACCTCGACGACCGCGATGTGCGCACCGAACGGGAACGTCGAACCCTCCTGGTGGAAGTCGAATTCGCCGTCGAGCTGCTCGCCGACCTCGTGCGCCTTCCCGGCGAGATCACCCCAGGTGAGCGCTTGTGCCGGAACGCCCGCCACGCCGATCGTGCCGGTCGCCGTGTCGACGACGATGTCGGCTTCGTCGGCTTCCAGCACCCGCGCAGCGAGCTGCGTGGCCTTGGCCACCATCGCCTGCGTTGCGCCACGCACAGCGGAACCGCCGAGCTGCAGCGACCGGGAACCGCCAGTGCCGCCGCCGGTACGTACCCGGTCGGTGTCGCCATCGACCAGCGCGATGCGCTCGACCGGGATACCGGTCTGGTCGGCGACGAGCATGGCGTAGGCCGTCTGGTGTCCCTGCCCGTGCGACTGGGTGCCTGCGTAGATGGTGGCAGTGCCGTCGTCGTGGACCTCGACCGCGCCGAACTCGTCGCTGCCACCGCCTGCGGTGATCTCGACGTAGGAAGCCACCCCGATTCCGAGCAGCATGTCGCCGCCCGCCTCGCGCCGTCGCGCTTGTTCCGCACGGAGCTCGTCGTAGCCTGCCGCTTCGGCCGCCCGGTCGAGGGGGAAGTTGTAGCGGCCCGAGTCGTACGTGTTTCCGGTGAGCGTGCGGAACGGGAACACGTCGTCGGCGAGGAAGTTGCGTCGGCGGATGTCGATGGGGTCGATGTCCAACTCCAGGGCGGCCTGATCGACGAGCCGTTCCAGCAGCGCCGTGGCCTCCGGACGTCCGGCGCCGCGGTAGGCGCCCATCGGCGTGGTGTTGGTGACGGCGACTGCGACGTCGAACTCGATCGTTGGGAACGCGTACGTGCCCTGCGCCATCCGTCGGGTGCCGCCCGGCAGGAATGCGCCGATGCTCGGGTACGCGCCGGCGTCGCCGACGAGCCGCACTCGCACGCCCGTGAAGTCGCCCTCGCGTGTGCACCCCAGCTCGGCGTACTGGATCTGGCCGCGGCTGTGAGGGAGCGCCTTCATGTCGTCGCTGCGCGGCGGCACCCACACCACGGGCCGTCCGGTACGGCGCGCTGCCGCTGCGACCACCGAGTACTCGGCGTGGATACCGGCCTTGCCGCCGAATCCGCCACCGACCTGTGGTGTGATCACCCGGATCTGCGCCGGCTCCATCCCGAGGGCGCCGGCGAGCTGGCCGTGCAATCCGTGAGGCATCTGCGTCGACGCCCAGAACGTGAGGCGTCCGTCGGCCTCGACCTCGGCCGCACAGCAGTCGGGCTCCATCGGAACGACCGCCAAGCGCTGGTTGACGTAGCGACCGCGTACGACCACGTCGGCCAGCGACAAGTCGGTTCGTGGCTTGTCGGCGATCACCAGCGCCTCGTTCGAGCCGTGCCCGGGGAAGATCTCCTCTGCCCCGACCGCCAACGCGTCCTCGGCGTCGACGTAGGTGGGCAGCGGATCGATGTCGGCCCACACCAGTTCGGCGGCGTCCTCGCCCTGCTCGAAGGTCTCGGCCAACACCACGGCGATCGGCTCGCCCACGAACCGCACCCGTCCATCGGCGAGGGGTGGACGGGCGAAGTCGGGATGCACGGTCGCAAACCCATGGTGCGGGGCGACGCCGAGTTCGGCCGCGGTCAGGATCTCGACGACCCCCGGCATCTCGATCGCGTCGGTGGTGTGGATCTCCCTGATCAGCCCATGAGCAACGTCGGATCGCACGAACACGGCGTGAAGTCTTCCAACGAGTGCGAGGTCGGCGAGGTACTTCCGGCTCCCGGTGAGCAGACCCGGATCCTCCGTCCGCAACACTCTCGTGCCGAGAATCGATCCTTGTCTGGGCGCTGCGGAGGTATCGGTCACCGGACTGAACATACTGGGGCACCGTCGGCGACCTCGCCCGCGGGGGTCCGCGTCGTTCGCGTGATGTGTTGGGGAGGAGGCTCGGGTGGGTTGACGGGAACGTTGGGGTTCCTGGTGATCAGCGTGGTGTGGCTACTGTCGGCTCGGGTGGGTTCGGGGGATGCGCTGACACGAGCGAAAGGGGGACGAGGTGACGCTGGAGGACGAGTTGATCGAGAGCCTGGCGCCGCGTGCCCGCTCGGTGTCGCTCGCCGATGGTGAGGTGCTCGTCGAGCAGGGCGACGCCGCCGACAAGGTGTACTTCATCCAGTCGGGTCGGATGTCCGCGTCGAAGTCGACCGGGCGAGGCGATGTCGTCGTCGGCACGGTCGAGGCGGGCCACGTGATCGGCGAGGTCACGGTCGTGGCCGGTGGATTGCGCACTGCCACGCTCACCGCCAGCGGGCCGGTCGAGGTGTTGGAAATCGAACGCGTCGACTTCGAGGACTGGCTGAACAGCCATCCGGAGATGGCCGACCGCGTGTCGGACGAGGCACGCGAGCGAGTCGATCGCACGAACGTCGCCACGATGATCGCCGAGCTGATGGGCAGCACCGACCACGCGATCGTGCAACAGGTCGTCGACCGGGTCGACTGGCGCCGACTCGAAGCCGGCGAGGTGTTGTTCGAGCAGGGCGACGTCGCCGATGCCGCCTACTTCGTCGTCGGCGGTCGTGTGACCGTGCACGTCGTCGACGACGAAGGCGAGGAACGGCTGGTCGCCGAGCTCGGTCGCGGCGAGGTCGTGGGCGAACTGGGTCTGCTCGACCGGGCCCCGCGGTCGGCCACCGTTCGTGCGGTTCGCGATACGACGTTGGCGTCGTTCTCTGCGGCGACGTTCGAAGAACTCGTCGCGACCTCGCCGGCGATGATGCTCAACGTCACGCGTCGCATTCTGCTCCGCTTGCGCAGCCCATCGCAGCGCAGGTTCGACCGGGCGTCGTCGCTGACCGTTGCGGTCACCGCGAGGTGCGATGCCGGCGCATTGGTGGCTGAGATGGCTGCCGAGATCGCCCGGTTCGGCAGTACCAAACATCTGTCGAGTGACCGTGTCGACCGGGTCCTCAATCGCACGGCGATCTCCCAAGCGTCGACCGACAACGTCGGTGTGCCGCGCCTGGCGGAGTTCATGCACGAAGCCGATGTCGGCAACGACCACGTGCTCCTGCAGACCGACGCCGAGATGACGGCGTGGACTCGGCGCTCATTGCGCCAAGCCGACCGAGTCGTGGTGGTGTGTTCGCCGAATCCGGACGCCGCCGAGTGCGCGTTGATTTCCGAGATCTTCGCCACGATCGCCGACGCCGGTCATGTCGCCCGGATGCTCGCAGTACTCCATCCGGCCTCGACGGAACGGCCGCGACGCACCGCCGATCTCCTCGCCCGCTGGCGCATCGACGATGTGGTGCACGTCCGTAGCGGTTCTGCCGAGGATGTCGCTCGGCTGGCCCGACTCGCAAGCGGTCACGGGTACGGGCTCGTGCTCAGTGGTGGTGGAGCCCGCGGGTTCGCCCATCTCGGCGTGCTGCGGGCCCTGACCGAACAGGGTGTTCCCGTCGACAAGGTCGCGGGCTGCTCGATGGGCACGGTGATCGCCGCAGGCATCGCGCTCGGACCGCGCGGTGAGGAACTCCTTGCGCTCGCCGAGGGTCAGTCGCACCGGTTGCTCGACTACACGATTCCAGTGGTGTCGCTGCTGAAGGGCGGACGCATCACCCGCAACATCGAGCAGACCTTCGACGACCGTGACATCGAAGACCTCTGGCTGCCCTTCTACTGCGTGTCGACGAACCTCACGAAGTCGCGTCTCGAGGTGCACCGGCGGGGCAACATGGCACTGGCCGTGCGAGCGAGCCTTGCCATTCCCGGCGTGCTGCCGCCGGTTCCCTATGACGGCGACCTGCTCGTTGACGGGGGGGTGCTGAACAACCTGCCGTTCGAGGTGATGCGTGACGACAGCACGGTGGGCACGATCGTCGCCGTCGACGTCGCACCCGATCTCGGCCCGCGCGCCCACAGCGACTTCGGGATGTCGGTGTCGGGTGTGCGTGCGCTGTGGGCATCGATCACACCGGGACGCTCCGAGTTCCCCAGTGCGACTTCGGTGCTGTTGCGCAGCATGATGACCGGGTCGGTCCGCAACCAGCGTGAGTCGATGCAGGCGGGATCGATCGATCTTCTCGTCACGCTGCACCTGCCAGGGATCGGGATGCTCGAGTTCGAGCGAACGCGCGAAGTGGCCGAGGCGGGCTACGAGGCGTCGAAGGCCACTGTGACCGAGTGGGCAGCCACACGAACCGAGCTGGGAGTTGCCTGATGTTGTTGCTGACATTCCGCGATCTCGTGTACCGCAAGACGCGGTTCATCGTGGTCACCGTGCTCGGGGCGGTGGTGTTTGCGTTGCTGTTCGTGATGACCGGACTCGTGAACCAGTTCAACCTCGAACCCGCGGAGACGGTCGAACAGTTCGATGCCGACCAGTGGGTGCTGCCCGAAGGCGTGTCGGCGCCGTTCACATCGGTGTCGTTGATGCCGGCCGCGACGCTCGACGCCGTCGATGCCGCCACGAAGTCGCCCGTGGTGATCACCCGCTCGAGCGTGTCCGATGGTGGGACACCCGAAGAAGTGGTGCTCGTCGGCTTCGAGCCGGGCGGGCTCGGCGCACCGAAGGTCGTCGAGGGTCGTGTCCCGGAGGCCGAGGGCGAGGTGGCGGTCGGTCGGACGCTCGACGTCGACGTCGGCGCCGACATCACCGTGGCTGGCGAGCCCTTCACCGTGGTCGGGCTCACCGACAAGACCACCGTGCTCGCAGGGATCCCCTTCGCCTACCTCACCTTGCCTGAGGCGCAGATCCTGGCATTCACATCTACGGACGTGATCAGTTCGGTGCTCGTCTCCGGCGAACTCGGCGCGCTTCCAGCGGGACTCACTTCGCTGTCGTCCGATGAGGTGATCGATCAGACTCTGCAACCCCTCGAGGGTGCGATCGCGTCGATCGATCTCGTTCGGGCGTTGCTGTGGATCGTGGCGGCGATCATCGTCGGTGCCGTGGTCTATCTGTCGGCCCTCGACCGTCAACGCGACTTCGCTGTCCTCAAGGCGGTCGGAGCGTCGAACACCTCGCTGCTCGGCAGTCTCGCGCTCCAGGCGGTGTTGATCGCGTTGGGTGCGGTGGCGCTCGCTGCGGTCATCCAGGTGTTCCTTGCCCCGCAGTTCCCGCTTCCGGTCACCGTGCCGACGAGCGCGTTCTGGCAGCTTCCACTTCTTGCGGTCGTGATGGCCCTCGCAGCGGGCGCGATCGGGATGCGCAAGGTATTGAGATCTGATCCGTCGCAAGCATTCGCAGGAGCAGGGACATGACCGTCGGACCACTCACCGTCACCGACCTCGTCGTCGAGTTCGTTCACGATGGCTACGCCATCCGCCCGCTCGACAACCTGTCGTTCCAGGCACAGGCCGGTGAACTCGTGGTGCTCCTCGGCCCGTCGGGGTGCGGCAAGACGACGTTGCTGTCGTGCGTCGGTGGAATCCTCACGCCGACCAGCGGCACCATCCGGCTCGGCCCGACCGACGTGACCGGGTTGAAGGGTGCCGACCTCGACGCGTACCGCCGAGAGGAGATCGGCTTCGTGTTCCAGGCGTTCAACCTGATCCCATCGCTGACCGCCCGTGAGAACATCGCGGTGCCGCTGATACTCACTGGCCACGGCCGCAAGGAATCGTTCGCCCGTGCCGACGAACTGCTCGAACAGGTCGGGCTCAGCGAACGTTCGGGGCATCTTCCGAGCCGCCTGTCGGGTGGTCAGATGCAACGCGTCGCGGTCGCCCGCGGGCTCGGCCACAACCCGCTGCTACTGCTCGCCGACGAGCCGACTGCGAACCTCGACCACATCCAGGCCGAGGCGATCATCCGATTGCTGCAGGGTCTGCGCGATGACGGACGGATGATCGTGGTGTCCACACACGACTCGCGTCTCGTGCCGATCGCCGACCGCATCGTGCAGATGGTGCCGCCCGACCAACACGAGGAGCGCCCGACCCACGACATCACGTTCTCGGCGGGCGAGTCGATCTTCGAACAGGGCGATCCGGCTGACCTCGTGTACGTGATCAAGTCGGGGAACGTGGACGTGATCCGGGTGCTCGCCGACGGTGGCGAAGAACTGCTCACCAAACTCGGCGCCGACCAGTACTTCGGTGAACTCGGCCCGTTTCTCGGGTTCCCTCGCTCGGCCTCGGTGCGAGCGGTGAGTGATGTCGTCCTCACCGCCTACAGCCCGCGAGTGTTCCGCGAGAAGGTGCTCCACAAGACCTGATCCCTTCACGTTTGCGTCGACGTTTGGGTGGGACGCCTCACCCAAACCTCGACGCAAACGGTAAGGAACGACCCGAACGGTGTCGTCGGGGGTTCGGGGGCCTGCCAGGATGACGGAGATGTCCGGGAAGCTGCCTCGCCTCGCCCTGTCGGAATTGACCGACCTCCCCGTCGTCGAAGCGTCCGGTGTCGCGGTTCGGCGAACCGAGCGCGGTGCGGTCGTGCTGGTCGTCGGCGACCGGACGTCGGATGTTGGCGCCTGCGTAATGGGCGCCGACGGAGCCCTGGACGACTGGCAGACGATCGATCTCGCCGAACTGCCTGGCTGGCCGCTTCCGCCGGGCGACAGCCAATTCGAGGCGATCGCCGCTGATGGCGGATCCCTGGTAGCCGTCATGACCGAGGACCCGCCGCTCGTGCTCGTCGCCGACACGGTCACCCGTGAGTTCCGCGCCGAGATCCGACTCACCGCGCCAGCCGGGTCGCTGCTCGACGGGCAGTGGGACGATGCATCGTCGCGCGGCGAGGGGCTCGTCTTCCTGCGAGGAGGCCGGCTTCTGGTGGCACAGGAGAAGCGTCCGCGGGCGTTGATCGAGTTCGGTCCGGTCGGCAGCCAGCCGCAAGGACTGTCGAGCGAGGACTTCTTGGCACTTGGTGAATCGTGGACGGCGCCAACCGGTCAGGTCGACTTCGTTCCGCTGTCGATGTGGAAGCTGAAGTCGGCAGCCAAGAAGGCACTCGGTGACGTCAGCTCGATCGGGACAGACCTCGAGGGGAACCTGTGGTTGCTCAGCGACAAGTCGCAGCGGGTGGGACGGCTCGGGCTCGACGTTGCACTCGATGCCGGCGACGACGACGTGCGTGACCTCGACGAGATCTGGGACCTACCGGACGGTGCGGTGAAGCCCGAGGGCATCGCGGCGCTCGGAGACGGTCGCGTGCTCGTGGCGCTCGATACCCGATCGACCTCGGGCAACGGGATGATCGTCACCCGCCCTTCCTGACCGCACGGATTGCATCGGGGGTCAGACCCCAGATGTAACAGGGTCAGGGTGTGACGCCGTTGGCGGCGAGGAACTCGAGGGTGCGACCGAGGGCGATCGCCGCTGAGCGTGCATCGTGTTGCGGGCGCGCATCGCAGTTGAAGCCGTGATCGGCGCCTTCGTAGACGTGCGCGGGGACGCCGGGATGGGCCTCGGCGATGGCCTGGACCTGGTCGAGTGGGATTCCGTGGTCGAGCTCGCCGAAGTGGAGCATCGTTGGCGCCGCCGGTGTGCGGTCTTTCATGCCGAACACCTGGCCTCCGTAGTACCCGACGGCCGCCGCGATCGGGAGATCGCACGCCGCGATCCACGCGACGCTGCCACCGAAGCAGTACCCGATGACGGCCACTGGCCCGGTGTCGCTGACGTGCTCGACCGCAGCGGTCACGTCGAGCATCGCCGCGTCGAACGCGATCGGCATCACGAGTTCGATGCCGCGCGTCTTGCCGGCCTCGTCATAGCCGAGTTCCACGCCGCGCTCGCCCCGGTCGAAGAGTGCCGGAGCGATCGCTCGATAGCCGAATGACGCATACCGGTCGACGACCGAACGGATGTGGGCGTTGACCCCGAAGATCTCCTGCACGATCACGATCGACGCCGATGCGCCGTCAGGGTGCACCTCGTAC
>DATLBC010000098.1:0-25051 GCA_035527095.1 Ilumatobacteraceae bacterium
AGCGGCGGTCTGGAGTCGGCCGTTCTCGAAGCCGGCCATCTGGTAGTAGAAGCCCTTGCCGAGCCCGTCCTCCATGCCGACCTGGTTCTCGGCGGGCACCCACCAGTCCTCGAGCGCGATCTCGTACGAGTGCATGCCGCGATAGCCGATCGTGTCGATCGGACGGCCTTCCATCTTCCCGGTGCGCGTTGCGCCGTCGATATCCACTGGATCCTGCGTGAGCTCGAAGCCGTGGCTGTCGCCGCGCGGCTTCGGCACGATGAACAGCGACAGACCTCGGTGGGTCTTCGAACGGTCGGGATCGGTGCGGGCGAGCAGCGTGAGGGCGTCGGCTCGGGCGCCGAACGTGCACCACGTCTTGACGCCGTTGATCACCCAGCCGGCCTCGCCGTTCGGGCCCGGCGCCGGCGTCGCGGTGACCTTGATGCCCGCGACGTCGCTGCCGTAGTCGGGCTCGGTGACCGCAACAGCTGGCATCACCTCGGCAGTCGCCAGCTTCGGCAGCCACGTCTGCTTCTGCTCCTCGGTGCCGCCCTTCACCAGGGCGCGGGTGAGGATCTCCGGGCGGGTGATCAACGAACCGCCGATGCCGAGGCTGGCCTTCGACAGTTCCTCGGTCGCGACGACCATTGCGATGTACTCCGAGTCACCACCCTCGCTGAAGCCGCCGTACTCCGCCGGCACGCTCAGCCCGAACGCGCCCAGTTCGGCCATCCCGCTGATGATCTCCTCGGGGACGTCGCCGTTGGTGCGGTGCACGTGCTCGGCATGCGGTGCGATCACGTTCGCCGCGAATGATCCGAACGTGTCGGCCACCATCTCCATGTCGTCGTCGAGGTGGTTCGGCCCGGCCTGGTCGGCGAGCGACGCGAGGAACTCAGGTGCGCGGAACTGCGAGACGAACGCGTGCGTGTTGCCCAGCGCATCGCGCTCGACACCCCATGCCTCCTCGCGGCCGAGAATCTTGCCGGCGAGGTCGTGCAGCATGTCGGCTGCGAATGCACACGTGATCTTCGCCTCGACCTCGCCCTTTGCGCCGTAGTCGAGCAGCGATCGGGCCGTGGCCACACCGGAAGCGGCGTGAGCGATGTCGTAGGCCAACACCTGGTGCTCGTCGGGCCCGCCCGATGCGGCGAGCTGACGCACGGCCTTGCCGACGACCCGGTCGGCGAGATCGATGGCATCGGCGGCAGCAGGAAGGTCGGGAGCGGCGATCGCAGTCATGGTGCAGACGTTACTGGCCGGTAATCGGTCCGGCCATTTGAGCCGCTGGTCGCGGATCGCGTGACATTGGCGTCACGTTGGGCTCGGCACCGTGTGACGCATGATGTGGTGATGGCGAGCATCTGCGTGTTCTGTGGTTCGAGTTCGGGGTCGGATCCAGTGTTCGTCGAGACGGCGCGTTCGCTCGGCTCGGCGATCGCCGGAGACGGGCACCGACTCGTCTACGGCGGAGGACACGTCGGCTTGATGGGGGTGGTGGCCGACGCCGCGCTGGCCGGCGATGGATCGGTCATCGGCGTGATGACCGAGCAGCTCGTGGCGGCCGAAGTGGCGCACCTGGGGCTGACCGACCTCGAGGTCACCTCCAGCATGCATGCGCGCAAAGCGCGCATGGCCGAGATCTCCGATGGCGTGATCGTGCTGCCCGGTGGCTTCGGAACCCTGGATGAGGCATTCGAGATGATCACCTGGAATCAGCTGGGCCTGGTTGCGGTTCCGGTCGTGTTCCTCGACATCGCGGGCTACTTCGCGCCGTTGTTCGACTTCATCGACGCCTCGGTTGCGACGGGGTTCGTCAGCTCTGCGAATGCTGCGCTCGCACGCCGGGCCTCGACCGTCGACGGTGCGATCGGATTGGCGGTCTCGACGCCCGATGAGTACACCCCGAAGTGGCTCGCATGACGGCAGGCGCAGGTCGCTGGCTCAGACGCAGATGCTGCCCGGGGCAGGCACCACGACGCCGTCGGCGCTGATGTCGTAGCGCACCGACTGCTCACCGATCATCTGGGCGTCGAGCAACTCCTGCTGACTGCTCGGCACGGCGCCCTCGAGCAGTTCGTAGGTCTCCACTGCGCTTTCGAGCGTCTGGCGATCGATGGTGCATGCCGTTGCCTCAGCTTCGCCTGGCGCTCCGGCTGCCACGTCGACGGCGTCACCGATGCTGCCGACGTCGTCGCCGGATGCAGGGGCTGCCGGCGGGGCAGGCGCGTCACCGACAGCGACCGCGCCGCTCTCGACGGTTGCCGACGTGGACTTCGTGTCGGTGTCATTTGACGACCCGCACGCTGCAAGCGTGGCGACCACCAGGACGAGGACGAGGGCGGCCAGTCGGCGCTGCGGCATGGCTGTTCATCGGCATCGAACACGCTCGACTGAAGTGGTTCACGCCGTCACGATGTGTTTGGCGCAGCGTGTTCCTCTGACCGAACCGGAACACGGGCGAGCGCTAGCGTCGCTCCGTGCGTCGTGTTCTCGCCCTGCTGGCGCTGCTTACCGCCTCGGCCTGTTCGACGTCACCCGACGTCGTCACGGTGGGCGCTGACCCGGTTGGTGCCGGATCGGCGGTGACACCGGATGCTGGAGACCCACGCCCAGCGAATCCTGACGTCGGCACGTTGGACTGGAGCCCGTGCGTCGGCCCGGCCGCCGAACTCGCCGACCTCGAGTGCGCCACCTTGACGGTCCCGCGTGATCACGCTGCGCCCGATGGGGAGACCATCGACATCGCTGTCGCCCGGGCTGCCACAGCCGACGACGACCTACGAATCGGGTCGCTGGTCTTCAACCCGGGTGGTCCTGGCGGGTCGGGCATCGAGTTCCTCGCCAATGCCGCTGCTGCGGTACCACCCGAGCTCGCCGAGCGCTTCGACCTGGTGTCGTTCGATCCGCGAGGGGTCGCATCGAGCACGGCGATCGACTGCGAGGCCGACTTCGACGACGACGTGACGCTGCTGGCCGCCGGCGACGACGCCGGCTGGGAGGCGCTCGTCGCCGAAGCCGAAGGCCGAGCCGACACGTGTACGGCCGACTCGCTGGGCCTCGAGCCGTTCGTGGGTACCAACAGTTCGGCGCGCGACCTCGATGCGCTCCGCGAGGCGCTGGGCGACGACCAGCTCAGCTACCTCGGATTCTCCTACGGCACCCGTCTCGGCGCGACCTACGCCGAGCTGTTCCCCGATCGTGTGCGAGCACTCGTGCTCGACGGCGCCGTCAAGCCGACCGATGACCTCGCACTCATCGGTCTCGAACAAGGGCCGGGCTTCGACGCCGCACTGGCGAGTTTCGCCGGGGCATGCGACGCCGACACCGATTGCGCCCTCGCCGAGGTCGGCCCGGCCCTCGACGTCTACACCGGGCTGGTCGAGGACATTGCCGCCGCCAGTGGCCTCCCGACCGATGACGCTGCTCGCGTGCTGACTCGGGGTGAGCTTCAGCTCGGCGTCGCCGCTGCGCTGTACAGCACTCAGCTCTGGCCGGTGCTCGCCGACGCGTTGTACGCGGCTGAGACCGAGCAGAACGGTTCGTTGCTGCAGGTGCTCGCCGACACCTACCTCGGCCGTCGACCCGACGGCACCTACGACAACAGCCAGCTGGCCGGCCTTGCGATCAACTGCGCCGATGATCCGAGCCGACCTCCGATCGAGGAGGTGCGGAGTCAGGCGGATCAGGGCGCCCAGGCCTCGGTGTACTTCGCCGACTTCCTGCGTGCCAGCACCGGCTGTATCGGCACGGCCGACCCGATCGACCCGATCGCGATCGGCCCCGCCGATGGTGCTGCTCCGATTCTGGTCATCGGCACCACCGGCGACCCGGCGACGCCGTACCAATGGGCCGTCGAGATGGCCGAGGTGCTGTCGTCGGGCGTGTTGTACACGGTCGAGGCCGAGGGCCACACGGCGTTCCTCTCCGTGCCATGTGTCGACCAGGTCGTGATCGACTACCTGGTCGATCTGGAGCTGCCCGACGACGGTTCGTCGTGTGCGGCCGAAACGGCTGACGACGTGTTCGCGCCGCCGGGGGAGGGAGAGCTCGATCAGGTGATCGCGCTCTTCGACTGCCTACGCGACAACGGTGTCGACCTGCCCGAGATCTCTCTTGGTGACCTGCTCGCCGACCCCAACGGCGAGGAGTTCCTCGATCTGCTCGACCCGACCGACCTTGCCTTCGCTCAGGCTGCACTCGCCTGCCAGGATCTGATCCCGGGCCTCTGACCCGGCGGGACTCAGAGCAAGCGCTGCCGGCGCAGGGAGCGCATGGCGAAGTAGCCGAAACACGGTGGCGTATAGAACGTGATCAGCCGGTAGGTGATCGCCGCCGCCATCGCCGTGGCACTGTCGACGCCGATCGCGACGAAGCCGGCTGTCAGCGCCGCCTCGGTGACGCCGACGCCACCTGGCACGGGCATCAGGCCGGCGAACAGGGCCACCGCGACGTTGACGAGAACCACGTCGGCGAATCCGACGTCCTGGCCGAATGCCCGCAGCACGGTGTACATGGCGAGCGAGAAGAGCAGCTGGACGAGCACGTTCGCGAGGACCACGGAGATCAGACGGGTCGGCGAACTCAGCAGTGGGCCGATCTTGGTCCACGTGGTCTTGGTGACGGCGACGACCGGGTCGCGGAACTTCGGCACGAGCGCCACGACGGCGACGCCGATCGCGATCGCTGCCAACGCGATCAGGATCAACTGACCATTGAGGTTGGGAGCCGAGGCACTGATGTCGAGGTTCAGGCTGCCGAACCCGAGCCCGACGATCGCGACGAACAGGCTGATCTGGGCGACGAACCCGGCGACGCTGTCGAGCCCGCCGACGCCGATGGCGGTGGTGCGATCGAGCCCATTGCGCTGGAAGAAGCGGATGTTGACCGCGACGCGCGCTGCGGTCGACGGCACGGCGAGGTTGACGAAGGTGATGGCGAACTCGAGCAGCGTGAGACGCCCGAGCGGCACCGGTATCGGGGCCGCCCGCGAGACCGCGAAGGCGCTCGCGACGCGCGGGACCTGGCCGAGGACGAACGCGAGGAGCAGGATGGCGGGGGTCGCCGAGGTGATCGCATCGATGATCGACTGCAGACCGACGTCTTGGATCGCTCCGACGATTCCGTAGAAGACGACGGCGAGCAGCACCCACATGACGACGTTGCCGACCGAGAACCGTCGGATCGTCTGGAGTTCCTGCTCCTCGGCGCCGACGTGGGCGACGGCAGCCTTGCGCAGGTCGTCGATGTCGAGGTCGACCTCGTCCAACGCCCGACGGGTCGCCGCTGGCATCGCCGCCTGCTGCAGGAACGTGGTCATCTCCGTGAGCTGCTCGACGCCCAACGCGGCGGACGCCGACCCGATCGCCCGCTCGGGGCCGACCGCCACTGCGGTGCACGACAGGAGTTGTGCCTCGTCGAGTTGGCGTGACGTGCTGGCCCAGTCGATCGTGGCCCGGTCGAACCCACCGAAGTGGACGCGACCGTCGGCCACCTGGAGGTCGTCGGGGGTGACGTCGCCGTGGCGAATGCCCACCTCGTGCAGCCGAGCGAGCGATTGCCAGGCGTCGGCGAGCAGTTCGTCGGTGATGGCGTCGTCGCAGTGCTCGAAGCCCGGCCCGATGCGTTCCGACACGAACAGCGCATTGCCGCGCTGATCGACTGCTGCCGCGACGAACGGGGCCACCGATGCGCCCTCGCGCTCCGCGAACAGCGTGAGATACGCCTGGTGTTCGACCTGGTGCTGTCGGTTCACCGTGACGTTGCGTCCTCCCGACCGGTAGAAGACGAGTCGCCAGAGCTTGACGAAGAACTGGCTGTCCCAGGAGTCGCGTCCGTGGATCTGCACGTCGACGTCCTGGCCGTCGGGCGTGCTCGCTCGGGCGGTGGTGACGCCGTTGCGGACCGTGACGGCGGTCGGCGTGGCGTCGACGCCGATCGAACGCAGCGATGCGCCGAGATCGTCGAGCGACGGCGTCGCGTCCGGGGATCCGACCACAAGGTGCACCAGCGCCCCTGCAGCCCAGCCGATCGCCAGGGCGCAGAGCGCTTCGGAGGGTGTCGCCACGCCCAGCACCATCGACGACAGCCAGGCGAGACCGATGAGCCAACGGCCGACCTTGCGCAACGGATCGACGAAGTACGGGTTGGCCACGGTGATCGCGGCAGCGCCGGCGGCCAGTGCGAGCGATGGAAACGTCTTGTCGCCGTCAGCGGGCCCGATGCCCACGAAGATGTTCGGGACGGAATCGTCGACGATCCACCCGACGAGTGCCACGCCCGCCCCCGCGAGCACCATGCTCGCCGTCCAGTCGCGAAGCAGGGCCCAGCGTTGTCGTGCCAACGCGAGCACGGCGACGACCAGGATCCAGACCTGCACCAAGTCGAACAACGGGCCCCAGACGAAGTCGAACAGCGCTGGGAGCGCTTCCAACCAGTCGGTGAGTGCCGACTCGAAGTCTCCAGGGTCGCCGACCCGGGCGGCGGTCACGACGATGAGCACGAGCGAGAGCGTGAGCAGGACGACGTCGGTCGGACGTCGGAAACGCTCGGATGTCGACGGAACAGCGAATGCTCGAGCGCTCAGCGGGCCGGATCGCAGATCCGACACGTGCACGGTGTGGTGAGGTGGCCCGTCGCCGTCCGGAGGTCTGTCGTCGAGGTCGATCCACCGAAACTACACGCGTGGTACTCCCTCGGCGTGGGCTCATTCGGGGTGGGTCGACCTCGACGACAGGGCGCTCGCCGGCGGCGCTTCAAGCCCCGGCGAGTCACCATGGCGCGTGATCGCGAATCGCAACGTGATCGCTCACCCGTGAGCCCCTGTGACGTCGGCCGCGGCTGATCATCCCAGAGGTGATGGACAGCGCGCCTCGAGCCTGGAGTCATCATCCGAAGCGGCTGATGCGGGCGACTGGTCGGTGTCGTACGATCCGATGCAATGCATGCGACGGTCTGTCCAGTTATCCGGCCGGTTGCCGCGTGACGACGACCCCTGACGACCTCGGCGGTCGATTGACCACGCCGCGCGCTGCGGCGATCGCCGGCGTGCTCTTCGCCGCGCTGATCGGCACATCGACCGCCATGCTCCGGTTGTCCGTGCCGCCAGTGGAAGGTGACTCGGGCGAATGGCTCGACTCGAATCAGTACCGGGTCAATCTTGCACTGTGGCTGATTCCCTTCGCAGGCATCGCGTTTCTCTGGTTCATCGGCGTCGTCCGCGATCGCCTCGGTGATCGCGAGGATCGATTCTTCGCAAGCGTGATGTTCGGAAGCGGGCTGCTGTACCTCGCCATGACCTTCGTTGCTGCGGCGCTGGCGGTTGCACTGGTGCGGACCTACGAGGCGGCGCCCGAGCAGGTGTTCGAATCCGGCGGCTACGAGTTTGCCCGTGAGGCGGTCTTCGCCTTGACGAACACCTTTGGTGTCCGCATGGCCGGCGTCTTCATGCTCTCGACCGGCACGATCTGGATGCGCTCTGGTGCCGTGCCGCGATGGATGGTCGCTCTGACCTACGTCCTCGCGATTATGCAGGTGTTCGGTCCCGGCATCAGTCTGTGGATGACGCTCGTATTCCCGTTCTGGGTGCTGGTCGTGAGCATCCACTTCCTGCTCGCCGGGACGGATCCGACCATCCCGGGAGATGAGCGAGCCGGCACGCCCTGAGTTTCGCCGACCGGCTCCCGCGCCCACCGGCACGTTCCGCCCGATCCTGCACAGATACCAGCCAACCGGTGCGATGCCCAGTGGCGAGAACGTGCTCCCGAAGGTCGGCAAGCTCGCCGGGCCGCGTTGATCGATCAGCCGACGACGACGAGTTCGTCGTCGGCAGCCAACGTCACGGACGTGCCGCCGTCGGCGTTGAGGACGACCGAGCCGTCGACGGTCCGTCGCCATCCGATCGCCAAGACGCCCGCCTCGTATGCGGAGGTGACGAGCTCGTTCATGGTGAACGCTCCGACGAGGCCGAGCCGATCGCACCGGATCATCCGGATCGATGCGTCGTCGCCGCCGTACAGGGCAAGCAGCGCGGCTCGGCGTTCGGGCTGCTCGATCAGTTGCGCGATGAACTGACCGCCCAGAGTCGGGCTGATCAGGAAGTCATCGGGCCCGGTCAGCACGGCGAGGTCGGCCACCTCGTCGTCGAGGAGTTGCACCACCATTCTCGGCGCATGTTCAGCCTGTTCATAGCGCCGCATGAGGTGCAGGACGTCGAGCATCGTCCGTGCGTCGGCCGCATCGCTGTCGATCGAGTGGTAACCGAGTACCACGATCGTGGTCGGCGTGTGATCGAGGACGAGCGCCGAGGACTCCAAGGTGGGACAGAGCCGGACGTCGATGTCGACTGGGGGGATCACGATGTCGCTCGGCTCGATGAGGCGAGGGTCGAACGCGATGTCGACGATGGAGGCGGTCGATGTCGCCGAGGCCCAGCCGCTGAGCAGTTGCGTGGCGAGAGGATTCCACCCCAGCACGAGCACATGTTCTTCGACCTCGGCGGCGCCGAGCTCGGTCGGCCCGCCCCTGTGCAGGCGCAGTGGTTGGTCGGCCGCAGCGATGTGCTCGAGATCCTGCGCGATGACGACGAGCCGGTCGCCCGTCTCCATCGTCGAGTCGGCAGGCGGGTTGAGGTCGAAATGGCCGTCGCGCCGGGCGATGCCGAGCGGTCGAGCATTGACGAAGCGACCGACGATCTGGTCGAAGCGCACGCCGAGCAGTTCGGGACGGTCGGTGACATGGAGATCGCACCCGTGGAAATCGGTGAGTTCGTTGATGACCTTGCTCAGTCCACGCTGGCGAAGTGCCATCGCCCCGGTCCTCGTGACGGCCTCGGCGGTGACGATCGGATACATCGTCGGCCCGCAAGCGTGCACGAGACGTTGTGCGGTGATCGGGTCGGCCACCTCGACGACGACGGGGAGTTGGCGGAGGCCGCCGAGTTCGGCATTCAGCGCCAGCACGGTCCGAGTGACCGAGATGTCGTGGTCGTCGCCGTCCTCGGGCAACACGACGACGCCGCGGGCTTCGCCGACGCGGGCGATGGCGAGGTCGGCTCGAACTCTCGGATCCCCATAGCGGTAGACGATGTGTGTGTTGTGCTGGTCGGGCACCGCATCGATGACCGCCCGCCGCAGTTCGGTGGGGTCGGTCTGGGAGAGCACGACGATCGTGTTCGAGCCCCGCTCCGAGTTGGCCAGGACCAGCTGCTCGATGATCGCCGGGAGGCGGGTCGACCCGCCGAGGATCACCAGGTGTCCCGACTCGATGACGGTGCTGCGACCGCGCCGCATGCTGTCGATGCGGTCCTCGACCCCGGCGGCGATGATGCCGATCAGGGTGCCGGCGACCAGCAGCCCGAACAACGTGATCAGCAGTGCCAGGATCCGTCGGCCCCACCCCACGTCCCCGGCCATCGTGCCGGTGTCGAGAATGCGCAGGAGGCTCTGCCAAGTGTCCTCGACCAGTCCGCTGCGTCCCGTGCCGGTGAACGTGACGCCGAACAGCGTCAGCAGTACGGCGCTGAACAGCACGGCAGCGAACGTGACGATGCCCAACCAGGCAAGCGCCGCCGTCGTGCCGCGCGCGAGCACGTTGTCGAAGCGGTACCGGAACCGCTCGCGAAGGCTCACGTCGATCGGATTGCCGTCCCGGCCGTTGGTGCGGGTCATGTCAAGTTGCTGGCTTCGGTTGCGTCGGCGGCAGCAGCAGGTAGGCGCCGATCAGGAAGCAGATGGCGCCGAGAAACGTGCCGGAGTTGACGATGGTGATGTTGCGGGCTTCGCCGGTTGTCGGCAGGGTGAAGGCCGCAAGGGCCGACGCCATGAAGAACACCGAGCCGACGTAGTTGAGCAGCGACGACCACCAATCCGGGTCGTCGGTGTCTCGGAACCAGAATCTGCCGCCGAGCTGCATCCAGGCGAGGTGGCTGGCGACGAGGAACGCGATGCAGCCGAAGAAGTCGGGCGCCCAGACGAGGCGATTGGTCTCCTCGACGGTGAACGTCGTGACCAGCGCGTCGATCGTGTTGATGTTGAACAGCAGCGTGCCGGCGAACTGTACGACGGCGGCCCACCACAGAGGACCGCTGGGTGACCAGGACCACAGCTTCACCCGGGCCCGAGGTTCGCGACCGTCGTTGATCACCTGCACGATGGAGCCGTAGGCGGCGATCGTGAAGAACAGCGAGCCCACCACGAATGTGATGCCGACCAAGCGGCCGTCGACCAGTTGGGAGTACGGCGGAAATGCCCCGACCGCGAACAGCGACGAGCCGACCATGAACAGCGCGGCAATGCGCCAACCGAGGTCGTGCGGAGTCCACCCGATGTGTCGATGCCACTGCATCACGGGGATGGTTGTGTGTGGGTCACGTATGACTGAAGCCAGGTGCCGGTGCGGGGCTCGGCGGCGGGAACGCCTCGAGGTGAGCAACCGCTTTGCCGATCGCTTCGAGCAACATGTCGGCGAGATCCATCCCGAAGCCCTCCCGGACCACGATGCGCAGCACGGCGACATCCTCGGCATTGGCCGGCATCGTGTACGCGGGCACCTGCCAACCGCCGGTACGCAGCTGTTCTGACACGTGGAACACGGTGAAGTTCGTGGAGTCCTTCACCTTGAATGCCAGGACGGGAATTGCGGAGCCGTCGCTGACCACCTCGAACGGCCCCATCTCGGCAATCGCGGACGAGATGTGCATGGCGGTACTGCGCAGAGACTCCATGATTCGGCGGTAGCCGTCGCGGCCGAGACGCACGAAGTTGTAGTACTGCCCCACGATCTGGTTGCCGGGTCGTGAGAAGTTGAGCGTGAACGTAGGCATGTCGCCGCCGAGGTAGTTCACGTGGAACACGAGGTCCTCGGGCAGCTCCGCCTCCGACCGCCACACGACGAAACCGATGCCCGGATACGTCAGGCCGTACTTGTGGCCCGACGCGTTGATCGACTTCACCTGCGGGAGCCGGAAGTCCCATTCGAGGTTCGGGTGGAGGAACGGCGCCACGAACCCGCCGCTGGCGGCATCGACGTGGATCGGGATGTCGAGGCCGTGTTCGGCGTTGTAGGCGACGATGCGGTCGTGGATCTCCTTGATCGGCTCGAACTCGCCGGTGTAGGTGGTGCCCAGGATCGGGATCACGCCGACCGTGTTCTCGTCGACGTACTCCATCACGGTGTCGGGCGTCACGGTGAAGCAGTCGTGGGTGAGCGGCACATAACGCGGCTCGACGTCCCAGTAGCGGCAGAACTTCTCCCAGACCACCTGGACGTTGGAGCCCATGACCATGTTGGGCTTGTCGGTGGGCAGCCCTGCAGCTTCTCGGCGCTGGCGCCACTTCCACTTCATCGCCAGGCCGCCGAGCATGACGGCCTCGCTCGACCCGATCGTCGACACGCCAATGGCGTCACCGTCGGTCGGGGCGTTGAACAGGTCGGCCACGATGTTCACGCAACGCCGCTCGATCTCGGCGGTCTGCGGATACTCGTCCTTGTCGATCATGTTCTTGTCGAACGTCTCGGCCATGAGCTTCTCGGCCTCGGGCTCCATCCACGTGGTGACGAATGTCGCCATGTTCAGGCGCGAGCTACCGTCGAGCAGCAGCTCGTCGTGGATCATCCGATACACGGCGCCGGGCAGCGACTCATCGTCGGGCATCCGGTTCTTGGGGATGGGTGCGCCTGCGAACCGGCCGGCGTAGGCCGGGTCGAGGGCTTCGTCTTGGGAAACATGGCGGTGGACCATTGGGGCGACGTCCTTCAGTAAAGGCGGGTGCGATGGCGGTTGGGACTCTATGCCGAACTCGGGCGGCTGTCAGCTCGAGAGCAGCTTCGGCTTGTGGGTGTCGAATTCGGCCTCGGTGAGAACGCCGGAGGCATGGAGATCGGACAGCTTGCCCAGCTCGCTCGCGACGCCGCCGGAACCCGCTGTCTGTTGCACGTAGGAGCGGAATGCCTCCTCGTTCTGCTGGGCGCCGGCGATGTCCCGACTGCGCATGTCATCGCCGTGAGCGATGACATAGATCAGGACGCCGAGGAACGGAACGATGATCACGAAGATCGACCAGATCGCCTTCGCAACGCCGCCCATGTCGGATCGGAAGATGTTGGCAAACACCCGGAACAGCAGCATGAGCCATGCGAGGAAAAGGAAGAAGATGAACACCGACCAGAACACGCCGAGGAGTGGATAGTCGTACGCGAGCATGTGGGGCCTCCTTGTTGCGAGGTGAGTGGATGCTTCGAACGTAGAGCGTTGCGGAGGACGCCCGCAGCCCCAGAAGGGATGAATGCGCGTACCCAATCGTCCGGTTCGGGTGACGTCGACGCTCGGTGAGCGGGCATCATGGCGCTGGAAGCATTTCGATCGACAAGCCGGGAACGGCTGGAGGACGGCTCAGATGGCACTCGGCAGACGACGGCACCACGAGACGATGCAGCGATTTCAGATGCGTGAGCGGCTCGTCTCCGTCGGCGACGACTACTGGATCGAGAACGAAGCTGGCGATCGGCAGTTCAAGGTGAACGGCAAGGTGGCACGCGTTCGGGACACGTGGGTACTCGAGGACCTGCACGGCAGTCGGGTGGCAACGATTCGCGAACGCAAGTTGTCGGTGCGCGACGCGATCAAGATCGACGTCGGCGGACGCGAATCGACCGTGAAGAAGGCCCTCGTCGGCATCCGCGATCGGTTCCACGTCGAGGTGGAGCACGGGAAGGACTTGAAGATCCACGGCAACATCGTCGACCACGAGTACGAGATCGAACGCGACGGCGACACCGTTGCCCGCATCTCCAAGAAGTGGTTCCGGGTTCGCGACACCTACGGCGTCGAGGTCGACCCTGACGACGATGTGGTGCTGTTGCTCGCGGTCACTGTGGCCGTCGACGCCTTGGCGCACGACTGACCGGCACGACCCGGCGGTTCCCGCGCGGAGCGTCGTGAGCGGGGTCGCGGGTGTGCGTGAGCGGTCGCCCACAGGCGGCACACAGATTTGTGGGGTTGTCCCCAACCGCAGCGGCGAAATTCACAAGCAATCGGGACTGACGCTCCACAGGGCGCGTGGTTCAAGATGGCCCCCATGGCCACCCGAGCTCTGCCCACGCCTCGTCAGCGCCTGCTGCGTCAGCGCCAACACGGCGCCATCTTGCAGCAGGCCGACCGTCGCGAACTCGAACGAGCAGGATGGCGCACGACTCTCGAGTTTCGAGAGAACAACCTCCGTGCTCGAGACGGCCGCCTGTTGCACGTCGAAGCGGTCTGGCATGCCGAAGCAGAGCGTGACGCCCACCAGCGACCCGGCCGCGACGCGAGCGGCGGTGTCGACTTCGTCCATGCGACGGCTGAATCGGTCGACGAGGTGTGGTCGAAGCTGCGCCGCCAGGCAGAACTCGCCGATGTTCGGCGCCATGCGGAGTCCGCCGATCATGCCGCTGCGCAGGCATGTTGACACTTTCTCGACGAGACGGTTGACACACCCGTAGTTTCACTGCTGTAATTACGTGCCCGTTGCCACGACATGTGGTGCTGGCGGCGGGGTCCGACCACGACATCTGGTGGTCGACAGCAGTTCTTGACCATTCCCAGACCATTCCGAATGCCCGACGACGATGTACACGAATCAGTAGGAGAACTCACGGTGACAGTGATCGACGACAATGCCGCAACAACCGACTCGACGCTCGAGGCTGACGCGGCGGCGATCGCTCCGACGCTGACCGATGCTGCCAAGGCGCCCGTCTCGGCAACGGGGGCACAGCCCACGGCGGGCGGCATGCGGGTCAAGAAGCGCAGCGGCGCGCTCGAACCGGTCGACGTCAACAAGATCGTCAACGCCATCGCCCGGGCTTCCGAGGGCCTGCTCGGAGTCGATCCGATGCGCGTCGCCACGCGCACCATCTCGGCGCTCGCCGATGGAGCCACCACCCGCGAACTCGACGATCTGTCGATCCGAACAGCCGCCGGCCTGATCGTCGAGGAGCCGAACTACTCCCGGCTCGCCTCCCGCCTGCTGGCAACCGTGGTCGACAAAGAGGTCCGCAATCAGAACATCCCGTGGTTCTCCGAGTCGATTGCGGTCGGCCACGCCGAAGGCCTCGTGTCCGACGAGGTGCTCGCATTCGTCAACGCCAACGCTCCTGCACTCAATGCGGCCATCGACTCCGATCGCGATCGCAGCTTCGAGTTCTTCGGACTGCGCACCGTGTACGACCGGTATCTGCTGCGCCACCCGTCGCGCCGCGAGGTCATCGAGACGCCCCAGTACTTCTTCCTGCGCGTGGCCTGTGGGCTCTGCTCCGACGTCGACGAGGCGGTCCGCTTCTACGACCTGATGTCGTCGCTCGCCTACCTGCCGTCGAGCCCGACGCTGTTCAACTCGGGTACCGCTCACAGCCAGATGTCGAGCTGCTACCTGCTCGACTCGCCCGAGGACAGCCTCGAGGGCATCTACAAGCGCTACACCGACATCGCCAAACTGTCGAAGTTCGCCGGTGGCATCGGCGTCGCCTGGCACCGGGTCCGGGCGAAGGGCAGCCTCATCCAGGGCACCAACGGACTCTCCAACGGCATCGTGCCGTGGCTGCGCACGCTCGACTCCTCTGTTGCTGCGGTCAACCAGGGCGGTCGCCGCAAGGGCGCCGCATGCGTTTATCTCGAGTCGTGGCACGCCGACATCGAGGATTTCCTCGAGCTGCGCGACAACACCGGCGACCATGCCCGCCGCACCCACAACCTGAACATCGCCAACTGGATCCCCGACCTGTTCATGGAGCGCGTCGAGAAGGATTGGCAGTGGAGCCTGTTCGACCCCAAGCAGGTGCCGCACCTCACCGACCTGTTCGGTGACGACTTCGAGCGGGCCTACGTCGCCGCCGAAGAGGCCGGTCTGTACGAGAAGCAGGTCCCGGCCCGTCAGCTGTACTCGAAGATGATGCGCACGCTCGCTCAGACCGGCAACGGCTGGGTGACGTTCAAGGACGCGTCGAACGAGAAGTGCAACCAGACCGGAGAGACCAACGCCGATGGCACACCCCGCGTCGTGCACCTCTCGAACCTGTGCACCGAGATCCTCGAGGTCACCGACCAGGACAACACAGCGGTGTGCAACCTCGGTTCGCTCAACCTCGGTGCCTACGTCGATGCTGCCGGCGACTTCGACTACGCCAAGCTCGGCGACGTCGTTCGTCAGGTCGTGCCGTTGCTCGACCGGGTGATCGACATCAACTACTACCCGACGTCCGAGGCCGAGTTCTCGAATCACAAGTGGCGTCCGGTCGGCCTGGGCCTGATGGGCTTGCAGGACGTGTTCTTCAAGCGCGGCCTCGCTTTCGATTCGGCCGACGCCAAGGAACTCAGCCGCACGATCAGTGCGCACATCTACTTCCACGCACTGTGGGCGTCGACCGAACTCGCCGAGGCCAACGGCCCCCACGAGGCCTACGAAGGCACCCGAGCGGCCAAGGGCGACCTGCAGTTCGACCTGTGGGACACGGCCAATGGCGGCGTCACCCCGCCCGCCGAACTCGATTGGGATGCGCTGCGCTCTCGGATTGCCGCTCACGGGCTGCGCAACAGCCTGCTGATCGCCATCGCTCCCACCGCAACGATCGCCTCGATCGTGGGCTGTTACGAGTGCATCGAGCCGCAGGTGTCGAACCTGTTCAAGCGTGAGACGCTGTCGGGCGAGTTCATGCAGATCAACCGCTACCTGGTGCGTGAACTGCAGGCCCGCAACCTGTGGGACGAGCAGATGATCAACGACATCAAGCGTTCCGAGGGCTCGGTGCAAGACGTCGATCGCATCCCCGACGAATTGAAGGAAGTGTTCCGCACAGCCTGGGAGATTCCGCAGCGGGCGCTCATCGACATGGCCGCCGAGCGAGGTGCATTCATCGACCAGAGCCAGTCGCTCAACCTCTTCATGGAGACGCCGACCATCGGCAAGCTCTCCTCGATGTATCTGCATGCCTGGAAGGCCGGGCTGAAGACCACGTACTACCTGCGCAGCCGTCCCGCGACTCGTATCAATCAGAGCACGACGTCGACCGCCAAGTCGGCGGCGCCGACGCCGCCGACCGGCGGGGGCAAGCCGGAAGCGACTGCGCCGCTCGTCGACGAGCCGGCCAAGAAGAGCTACACCGATGAAGAGGCGATCGCGTGCAGCCTCGAGAACCCCGAATCCTGCGAGGCATGCGACTGATGGCACTCATCGATCCGATCACCGACTACGTCCCGGCCGCACCGGGCGAAGCCCTCGCCGACGAGTTCGAGTCGGCATCGCCGGTCGGCGCTGCGCGGCCGACCAACATCCTCGACCCGGGCTACGACCTCACGTTGCGGCCGATGCGGTACCCGCAGTTCTTCGACATGTACCGCGACGCGATCAAGAACACGTGGACCGTCGAGGAGATCGACTTCTCCGACGACCTCGTCGATCTGCAGCGCAAGCTGATGCCCGCCGAGAAGCATCTCGTCGGGCGACTGGTGGCGTTCTTCGCCACCGGCGACTCGATCGTGTCGAACAACCTGGTGCTCAACCTGTACCAGCACATCAACGCCCCTGAGGCTCGGATGTACCTGTCGCGCCAGCTCTATGAAGAGGCGTTGCACGTCCAGTTCTACTTGACGCTGCTCGACAACTACATCCCGGACATGGCTGAGCGCGAAGCGGCGTTCGCTGCGGTCGAAAACATCCCGTCGATCCGGGCGAAGGCCGAGTTCTGCTTCAAGTGGATCGACTCGATCCAGGGTCTGCAGAAGATCGAGACGCCCGAACAGCGCAAGCAATTCCTGCTGAACCTGATCTGCTTCGCCACCTGCATCGAGGGCCTGTTCTTCTTCGCGGCGTTCGCGTACGTCTACTTCCTGCGGTCCAAGGGCCTGCTGAACGGTCTTGCGGATGGCACGAACTGGGTATTCCGCGACGAGAGCTGCCACATGAACTTCGCGTTCGAAGTGGTCGACACCGTGCGCAAGGAGCAGCCGGAGCTCTTCGACGCCGAGCTCGAAGCCGACATCCGCCGGATGCTCAACGAGGCCATCGACTGCGAGCACCTGTTCGCCGCAGACGTGCTGGGCGAAGGCGTGCCGGGGATGAGCCTCGGCGACACCCGCACGTACCTCGAGTTCGTCGCGGACCAGCGTCTCGCGCAGTTGGGGTACGCCCCCGAGTTCGGGTCGAAGAATCCGTTCAGCTTCATGGAGCTGCAGGACGTACAGGGTCTGTCGAACTTCTTCGAGCGCACGGTCAGCTCGTATCAGACCGGCGTCGAGGGCAACGTCAGTTTCGACGAAGACTTCTGATCGCAGTCGATGTAATCCCTGATGTAATCGGTGTGTTCTCCGAGGGTCGGACCGACGTCGGTGATGCTGCCGGGGGTGCGTGAGAACTTCGGGACGACGCCGAGCATCGGCGTGTCGATGCCGGTGCGCGCCACGCGACGTTGGATCATCTCCCGGGCGCCGTAGTGCTCGTCGCGCAACATGTCGGCGGCGGTGTACACCCGGCCCGCCGGCACGGAGTTCGCACGGAGCAGTTCGAGCAGCTCGTCGGAGGTCATCGTCGAGGTCCATGCGCCGACGAGGGCGTCGAGTTCGCGTTCGTGGATGCCGCGTGCGACATGGGTTGCATATCGCTCGTCGGCGGCGAGGTCCGGTCGGACCATCGCATCGCACAGGCGAGCGAACACCGTGTCCGCGTTGCCGGCGATCAGCACCTCCGACCCGTCGCTTGTCGGGTAGGCGTTCGCCGGCGCCACGCCGGGCAGGGTGCCGCCGGTGCGGCCCCGGAGCACGTCGGCGACCTCGAAGTCGACCATGGTCGATTCCATCAGCGCGGCGACCGCCTCGTAGATCGCCACGTCGACTTCCTGTCCGCGCCCGCTCGACGCGCGTTCGTGGAGCGCTGCGAGCGTGCCGATCACGGCGAACATCGCAGCGAGAGAGTCGCCGAGGCTGATTCCACATCGGGCCGGGGGCCGGTCGGGATCGCCGGTGGTGTGGCGGACGCCGCCGACCGCCTCGCCGATCGAACCGAACCCGGGCTCGGTGGAGCGAGGACCGGTCTGTCCGAACCCCGACACATGGGTGACGATGATGCTCGGGTTGGTGCGGGACAACGTGTCGTAGTCGAGCCCGAACTTCGCCAGCACGCCTGGCCGGAAGTTCTCGAGCACCACGTCGCACTCGCCCGCCAGGCGCTGGAC
The DNA here is from genome assembly GCA_035527095.1 of Ilumatobacteraceae bacterium. Classification (GTDB taxonomy): domain Bacteria; phylum Actinomycetota; class Acidimicrobiia; order Acidimicrobiales; family Ilumatobacteraceae; genus Sva-07. Next base: position 18,184 of record DATLBC010000098.1, read on the forward strand.
GAACGCGAGGTCGTCAGGGGCTTTCAGATCGGCGACCACCGAGTGCTTGTTTCGAGCGATGATCGGCCACCAGAGGCTGGAGTCGTCGACGCACACACCCCATCGACGCATCGGATCCCCGCCGTCGGGTTCCTCGATCTTGATCACCTCGGCGCCGTAGTCACCGAAGAGCTGCCCGGCGAACGGCCCGGCGATGAAGTTTCCGAGTTCCAGCACCCTGACGCCCAGCAGTGGCCCGGTTCGTGCCTGCGCGTCGACGTCCATGGTTGTTGTCTACCGAGTCGACGGTCTCGCCGCGAAAGCGAGAGACTGCCAGTATGTCCGTCGCTGATCGCTTGCCGGCTCGCGTGTCGCTGCGCGACGTGAGCCTCCGTGACGGTCTCCAGGACGAGGCGCCCATCAGCACCGAGGCCAAGGCAGCGATCTTCGAGGCGCTCGTCGCCGCTGGTGTGCGTGACCTCGAACTGACCAGCTTTGTCCGACCGGATCGAGTTCCGGCGATGGCCGACGCCGAGGCCGTGTGCGCCGCCACCGCAGACCTCGCAGCCGAAGCGGGCACGACAAGATGGGGGCTGGTACTCAACGCGCGGGGCGCGGAACGGGCGCTCGCGGCCGGGCTCACCCATTTGCAGTACGTCGTGTCGGTGAGCGACACGCACAGCCGCCACAACGCCGGGGCGGGCACCGACGAGACGCTCGACGAGTTCGCGCGGTTCGCCGGGGAGGCGATCGACGCCGGCGCCATCGTCGAGATGACGCTGGCGACAGCAATGGGGTGCCCGTTCGAGCACCACGTCGATCCTGATCGTGTCGTCGACCTCGCCCGTCGAGCAGTCGACGCTGGTGCCGCATCGATCGGTCTGGCCGACACGATCGGTGTCGCCGTGCCGACCGAGGTCGCCGTCCTCGTCGGGTTGGTCCGTTCCAGCGTCGAGGTGCCGATCGGCGTCCACCTGCACGACACTCGCGGCCTCGCCATCGCGAACGCCATCGCGGCACTGGAACACGGCGCAGTCCGGCTCGATGCGAGTGTCGGCGGCCTTGGAGGCTGCCCGTTTGCGCCGAACGCGAGCGGCAACGTCCCGATCGAGGATCTCGCGCACGCACTCGATGCAATGGGGGTCACCACCGGCGTGTCCCTGCCCGGGCTCGTCGACGCCGCGAATCTGGCGTGCATGTCGGTCGGTCAAACGGTCGACAGCCACATCGGGTTGGCCGGCGCCCGCTTCTCGTGAACGAAAACGGTTGAATCGGTCTGGCGGGACGGACGTTCGCTAGGAGGTGAAGACCTGGTCGGCCGCGATTGCCTGACCGTTCCGAACCGTGACGATCACTCCGTAGCGCGCGAAGGTGAAGCCTTCCGGCGCGTCCGGGGCCGGAGCCAGGCCTTCGACCAGTCGAGCGAATTCCTTCGTCGAGACTCGGTAGGACGTGAACCGACCGTCATCGCAGCAGGCGATCACCGAGGTGGCGGCAGCGGCGGCCAACGGCATGGTGGTGCTCGGTGACGACAACGTGTTGTTGTCGCTTGCGCACGCGTCCTCGGCGTCGCCGAACTGCTCGCGGCAGGCGTCACCGAAGAAGTACTGCACGAGTGTGAAGCTGACGCGCTCGTCATCCGATGTGTAGTCCCAGCTCCAGTACTGCCCGTCGGGAAGCGGATCGAGAATCGGATCGGACTTCTGATTCTCGATGAATGATGGAACGCTGAGTGTCCCGCTCGGCTCGTACCCGGCTGAGGTTGCCTTGGAGTCGGGCGCCGGCCGTGCGTTCGTGGTGGCAGGGGACGGGCCCGCTGGCACGATCGATGACCCAAGCGGCAGCTCGATCACGTCGCCAGGGAGGAGCAGGTGGTCGATCCCCTCGGGCCAGTCGTTCGCGGTGACGAGATCGGCCACAGAGACTCCGGCGCGGGCGGCGATGCCGCTCAGCGTGTCGCCGGCGTCGATCGTGTAGGTGGCCTGGTCTGGTGCTGTGTCCGCAACCGAGGAGGTTTCCGTGCTGCTGCACGAAACGAGGAGCGCGATACCGATGGCAATCGACACCATGCGGCGGGAGACCGCAGCGTGAGCTCCGGCGGTCGTCGTGGTGGTTTCCGGATCGTCCCGCGAGCCTGCCTGCCCGCTCGGTTCGGTGCGGCGCTCTGTTCGCACGAGGCGACAGTACACGTGACGGTCCCTTGTGTCGTTGCTCGTCCGACGTCCGAGACGGCTCGATGTGGGGACATCGGTCACGGTTCGTCGTCGGGTGCGGCCGGTACCGTGAAGGGTGATGGTTGCACCTGATTGGCTCACGAGCACACGCGTTGCGGTCGTCGCCGGCAAAGGCGGCGTCGGCTCGTCGACAGTGGCTGCGGCGTACGCACTCGCCGCGGCCCGAGAGGGAGCCGACGTACTGTTCGTCGCTGTCGATGGCCGCCCGGGCATGGGGCCGCTGCTCGGCGGACGCGAACTCGACTCGAGCGATCGGATCCTGCGCCGCATCAAGGGCGCCGGTCAGGTACGCGGCCGCACGATCCCGGCGGATCAGGCCTTTGGCGACTACCTCGAGCTGAAGGGCGTCGGCGGGATGCTGCGGCGAGCTGCCTCCGCTGCGTCGCTGCCGATGATCGCCGCTGCCACCCCCGGACTCGAACATCTTCTCGTGCTTGGCAAGATCAAAGAACTCGAACGCGAGCGAGCTGCCGACCTGATCATCGTCGACGCACCGCCTGCCGGTCACGCGGCGCCGTTCCTGCGATCGGCCACTGGACTCTCCGATGTGGTGCAGTCCGGTCCCGTGCGTGATCAGTCCGTCGAGGTCGACGCCATGCTTCGCGATCCGGCGCGATGCCAGGCGATGATCGTCACCCTGCCCGAGGAGACGCCCGTGACCGAGGCGCTCGAGTTGGGCGAGGAGCTTCGTGCCGACATCGGTCTGGCGTTGCTGCCCGCCGTCGTCAACTCGTGTTGGCCCGACCGTCCCGGCCTCGCCAAGACGCCGGCGATGGCGGCGCGTTCGCAGAAGGTCAAGTTGTCGGCATCGGCCAAGTCGGCCCTCGCATCGTCGACCGATTTCGGTCGCGAGCGCCTCGTGCGGCAACGCCACCAGATCGAACGACTCGCGGAAGGCATCGGTGTCCCACTCGTGACGCTGCCACGTCTCGCCACACCACGGCTCACGCTGCATCATCTCGGCGAACTGGCCGACGCGCTCGTCGGATCGATGATCGGGGAACGCTCGTGACCGATTCCACCAGCCCCGAATCGTTCCAGGACGAGGTCGCGAACGCAGAGCTGATCGTCACGTGCGGACCGGGAGGCGTCGGAAAGACCACGACCGCTGCAGCGCTCGGCGTTGCGGCCGCACGAGCAGGTCGACGCGTGGTCGTCGTCACCGTCGACCCGGCACGCCGCCTCGCCGATGCGCTCGGTCTCGAAGTCGGTGCGGCCGCCGACGCTCCGCACCGCGTCACCGGCGTCCCCGGCGTGGGCAAGGGCTCGGCAGGCGGCGAACTCTGGGCGCTGATGCTCGACGCCGCCTCGACGTTCGACCGGCTCGTCCACGAGCAGACGGCGAACCCCAAGCAGGCAGCAGCGATCCTCGAGAACCCGGTCTACCGAGCGATCTCGGGCTCGTTGGCCGGGGCGCAGGAGTACATGGCCATCGAGCGGCTGCATCAGCTGTACACCAGTGGAGACTGGGATCTCGTCATCGTCGACACGCCCCCGTCGCGCCACGCCATCGACCTCCTCGAAGCTCCTGACCGGCTGATCGGCTTCCTCGGCCATCCCGTCTACCGGGCGCTCACGGTCGGCCAGCGAGCGTTTGCCAAGGTCACCAACGCAGCGGCTTCGATGTTCCTGTGGGCAGTCCGTCGGCTCGCCGGTCCGCAGATCGTCGAAGACACCGTCGAGTTCTTCCGGTCGCTGGCAAACATCGAGCCGGGACTGCGCCGACGCGCGAAGGAGGTCTCGGTGCTGTTGCGCTCTGAGGCCGCCTCGTTCGTTGTCGTGTCGAGCCCGCGGGCGGAGGCGATCGGTGAAGCAGAACATCTCATCGGGGCGCTGCGTGACGGTGCGTTCCCGTTCGGCGGCGTCGTTGTGAACCTGATCCACCCGATGCCCGAGCAGCTCAGCGCTGCCGACCGCCTCGACCTCGACGACCTCGCCGACGGACCGCTTGCCGAGCAGCTCGCATGGCACGACGAACTCACCGACCTCGCGATGGCCGAGCGAGAAGAGATCGCTGGCCTCGCCGACCTCGCCGAAGACGTGGTGGTGGTCGAGCTCCCGCTGCTCGCCGTCGACGTGCACGACGTCGAGGGCCTGGTTGGCCTCGCCGACCGCTTGGTCGGCGGGCACTAACGTCGGCGACGTGTCCGATCTGTCAAGGCTCGTCGACGAGCTGTTTCAGCGACCCGCGGAACAAGGCGTGACCCTCGCGCTGGTCGTCCGTCACCGCGGCGACGTCGTCGTCGAGCGCTACGGAATCCAACCCGAGAACATCTTCCAGCCTGAGATCGAGATCACCGCAGAGTCGACCCTGACGTCGTGGAGCATGGCCAAGTCGATCACGCAGGCGGCCGTCGGAATCTTGGTCGGCGACGGTGTGCTCGACATCGAGGCGCCCGCGCCGGTACCCGAATGGTCGGGCTCACCGAAGGCCGAGATCACCACGCTGCAGCTCCTCGAGATGCGTTCGGGATTGCGATTCGTCGAGGACTATGTCGACGACGAGATATCGCACTGCATCGAGATGTTGTACGGCGAGAGTGGGCCGAGTCACGCCGCGTACGCCGCTGCGTTGCCGCTCGATCACCGACCCGGAACGTTCTACAGCTACTCCTCGGGTACGACGAACATCATCGCTCGGATCATCGGCGACATCGTGACCGGTGGTCCCGGAGGCGACCCGCAAGCTCGGCGCGAGGCGGTCGAAACGTTCCTCAGCGAGCGGCTCTTCGGTCCCGTCGGCATGGCCTCCGCGGTTCCCGAGTTCGACGACGCAGGCGATTTCGTTGGTTCGTCCTACGTGTACGCGACGGCCCATGATTTCGCCGCGTTCGGTGAGCTGTATCGCCACGACGGTGTGACCGAGGCGCGCGAGCGGATACTTCCGATGGGCTGGGTCGACCACGCACGTACCCCGATCTCGCACGACGACGAGAACGGCTGTGACTACGGTCGACATTGGTGGATGTGGCCGCAGATCCCGGGGAGCCTCGCGTGCCACGGCCACGAAGGCCAGTACATCGTCGTGGTCCCCGATCGCGAACTCGTCATCGTTCATCTCGGCAAGACCGACACCGAGGCCGCGCCCCAACTGCGGGCCCGGCTGCGACAGATGGTCGCGGTCGTCTGACCCATGCGAGATCGGTGTCGACGGTGAGCGAGGACCAACAGGATTCGGCCGAGGTCGCGGCAGGTCGGGGGCTCGACGATGTCGACGACGATCTGACCCACGAGATGGATCGCGACGTTCTGCCGACCGGGGAGCTTCCGGCGCTGATCCGCGACGAGAATGCACCGCGCCGACGAATGCGCCCGATCCGCTTCACGATCAAGGTGCTGTTGCTGATCGTGATCGCCGTGTTCCTGCTCCCGGGGGTGCTCAGCGGCTTCCGTCAGGCACTCGAAACCGTGCGCGACGTGAACCCCGGACTGCTGCTCGCCGGGTTCGTCCTGCAGATACTTGCGTTGATGGCGTACTCGCTGCTCACGCGAGCCACGCTCGGAACGGCTGGTCGACGACTGTCGCTGGCGCGGATCTTTCGGATCCAGTTGAGCACCAAGGCATTGTCGAACATCGTGCCCGGCGGCAATGCGGCGAGTTCAGCGCTCGGCTACCGGCTGATGACCCTGTCGGGCATCAGTGGTCCCGACGCCGGATTCGCCCTGGCGACGGCGGGGATCGGGTCAGCGGTCGTCTTGAACATCATCTTCTGGACAGGCCTCACGATGTCGATTCCGTTCCGTGGCGTCAACGAGGGCTACGCCCTCGCGGCTCTGCTCGGCATCATCATCATGGGTCTCGCAGCAGCGCTCGTCGTCGGGGTGATGGACGGGTCCGGCCGAGCCGAACGGCTCGTGCGGTGGATCGCCCGCAAGATTCACCTCGACGAGGACCGGTTCGCCGCCGTGCTCCACCAGGTCGGCGAGCGCCTCGAGGAGCTCATCAGCGACCGCCAACTGCTCTGGCGGGTGGTGTTCTGGGCGACCGCGAATTGGCTCCTCGATGCCGCATCGCTCTGGGTGTTCCTGCGGGCCTACGGGGTAACGCTTCCCGTCGATGCGCTGCTCGTTGCGTTCGGATTGGCGAACGTGCTCGCCGCGATCCCGATCCTTCCCGGGGGACTTGGTGTGGTCGAGGCAACGTACCTCACCGCCTTCGTCGGCTTCGGCGTTCCCCGCCGGGTCGCCGCGCCCGCTATCGCCACATACCGGTCGGCGCAGTACCTGATGCCCATCGCGATCGGAGCGATCGCCTATGCCTCGCTACGGGTCGGACCGTGGAAGATCGAGAAACGCGATCGTCTCGTCGGCCTGCGTGATCTCGCCCGTGCCGAATCTGCTCGGGGTGAGAGCAAGATCGACTTCGCATTGCGATTCGGCGGCAAGCGACCCGTCGCCGATCCGGAGTCGGATCCCGCGCTCGCGCTCACACTGCGCCCGGATCCCGACGACGATGAGGAACGCGACGACTGACGGCTTTCGCACACCTGTGTGCACAGCGATACCGTCACGAACATGACAGTGCACGAACGCCCCTTCGGTCGGTACCTCGAGGACTTCACCCCCGGCGACGTCCTGCGCCATTGGCCCGGCAAGACGATCACCGAGTACGACGACCACTTGTTCTGCATGATCACGATGAACCACCACCCGTT
>DATLBC010000099.1:0-17542 GCA_035527095.1 Ilumatobacteraceae bacterium
TTGGGGCCGACGACGACGGTGACGCCGGGTTCGAGCACCATCGTGGTGCTGTCGGCGAACGACTTGAACCCCTTGAGGTTGAGACTCTTCAGGAACACAGCACCGGCGAAGTTACCCCGCGAAGTGCCGGCAGACCCGCACCCGCGTTGTTCATCGGTCGAACGCCGCACCCAATCCTGCGAAGGCCCAGTCGAGCTCCGGCGGAATCACCTGATCGAGCGGCCGGCGGAAGCTCAATGCCTCGAGCAGGTCGACCGAGCTGCCGAGGAGTTCGATCTCGGACCCCATCGTCCCGCCGGTCACGAGCACGTCGGCGGCGACCTCGACGTGGAAATTGGCATCCGGGTCGGACACCGAGACGTCGAAACCGGCGCCTCCCTTGGCGCCTGCTACGAGCGCCAAGGCCGGCGTGAGCGCCGCGACGTAGCGAAGGCTGGCGATCACCTCATCGGGTACCGCCTGAGGTGTCCGGCCGAGCGGGAGGGCGATGTCGCGTTCGTGGATCCAAGCGTCCCAGAGCGCGTGGTGCACCACGGCGCTGACGTTGACGTGGCCCGGTGGGGCCTCGGCCTGTTGGATCCAGTCCGCCGGCCGCAGACCGAGGAGGAGATCGGCGAGCGACTTCGACGAGGTCGCGAACGTCTCGACGATCTCGTCGGTACTCATTGTCGAGTCGGCGACCATCCGAGCCGGGGTTCGAACCGGGTCGAACGTCGCCAACATCTCCGTCGGTGCCCCGTCGACCCCCAGACGAATCGAGGCCTCCCAGAAGCCGTTGGTGGAAGCGAGATGCACGGCGACGTCCCGCGCCGACCATCCGTCGCAACGGCTCGGATGGGCCCACTCGTCCTCGGTGAGTTCCTGGATCATCGCGAGGAAGCGTCGGCGTTGACGGATGCATGGCTCGGCGACCGCCGCCGGGTCTCCGTCGAGCGCGATGATCGCAGTCGGTCCGTAACGAGGTGTGAGGCGCATCGGCCCATGTTCGCAGCTCGAACGGTGCTCGTCATCCCTGACAGACCGGGCACCAGTGGGTGCCGCGACCGCCGGTCACCGAACGCCGCACCCACCCGCGACCGCACGTCAGGCACCGCTCCCCGCCGCGGCCGTACACCCGGTGATCGTCCTGATACGACCCGCCCTCCCCCATCAGATCGACGTACTGGGCGTCGCCGAGCGTCGAGCCACCCGCGTCGATGGCCTCGGTGAGCACATCGACGATCGAGCGGTGCAGCGCGGTGAGTCGTCGCCGGTCGAGGCTCGACGCTGGGCGCTCCGGTCGAAGGCGGGCACGGTGGAGAATCTCGTCGGCGTAGATGTTGCCGATTCCCGCTACGACGTGTTGGTCGAGCAGCAGCGGCTTGAGCGCCCGCGACGTAGTCCCGAACGCCTGTCGGAGGATCGCGACATCGAAGGGCTCGGCGATCGGGTCGACGCCGAGGCGAGCGAGTTCGGGCAGTTCGATGTCGACACGGTCGGGATCGAACACGACCACCTCGCCAAACGTCCGCGGGTCGACGAACCATGCTTCGTGGCGGTCGTCGAGATGCAGCACCACGTGGGTGTGCGCCGGACGTTGCGCCCCTGCCGCCGCCAAGAGCACCTGGCCGCTCATGCGGAGATGGATCATGCAGGTGTCGCCGGAATCCAACGGGAGCAGGAGGTACTTGCCGCGGCGATCTGCCGCTTCCACAACGGTGTCGCTCAGCCCGACGATGACGTCCTCGCGCGACGTGCGCCTCACGGTGCGTTCGCGCCCCACCTCGACGCGCTCGATCCGCCGTCCGACGAGATGGCGCTGCAATCCGCGTCGGACCGTCTCGACTTCGGGAAGCTCAGGCATCGAGGTTCACGGTGCGGCCGAGTTCTCAGCCGAGCGCGAGGCAGGCCTCGGTGGCAGCGAGCTGTTCAGCGGCCTTCTTCGACCGTCCGGTGCCGACGCCGAGCACCTCGCCGTCGACGAGCACTCGGGCGTGGAACGTCTTCGCATGGTCGGGTCCGTTCGACGAGAGCTCGTAGACGGGGGCACCGCGACCCAGGCGCGCGCTCAGCTCCTGCAGCTGGGTCTTCTGATCGAACTGCCCCATCGAGTCGGCCGAGTCCGGCATCCGGGGCACGACGAGTCGCTCGACCATCTCGTAGGCCGCCTCGGCACCACCATCGAGATACACCGCGCCGAGCACCGCCTCGAAGGCATCCGACAGGATCGACGGCTTGTCGGATCCGCCCGCGGCGGACTCGCCTCGGCCGAGCAGCACGTGCTCGCCGAGACCGATCACCTGGGCGACTTCGGCCAGAGCGATGGCGTTGACCACACTCTTTCGCAGGTCTGTCAACTGGCCCTCCGCCACCGGGTAGCGGTGGTAGACGAGGTCGGCAATCGCCCACCCGAGCACGGCGTCGCCGAGGAACTCCAGGCGTTCGTTGCTGATCGCGCCGGGGGTCTCCGCGCACCACGACCGATGCGCGAGCGACCGCTCGAGCAAGCTCCAGTCGACGAACCGGTACCCGATGCGCTCGGCCAGCGCGGCGAGACCGGGCGACGGTGGGTCGCTGGCGGTCACGTCGTGGTCATCCGGCGATCAGCTCGCCGTGGCGCGTTCGTGGACGTAGTCGATCGCGTCGCGCACGGTCTTGAGGTCTTCGAGATCCTCGTCCTCGATCCGAAAATCGGGGATCCGGTCGCCGAGCTGCTCCTCGAGCGCCTCGACGAGTTCGATCAATGCCAACGAGTCGGCGTCGAGGTCGTCGACGAACGACTGGCCCTCAGTGATCGTGGCCGGCTCGATCTCGAGGATGTCGGCGAGTCGGTCACGGACGATCTCGAAGATCTCGTCGCGTTCGAGTGGGGCGGAATCTGCTGGCACGGGCGCCGAGTGTAGTTGTCCGCGTGTTGTCGTCGGAGCGTTCAGGCCGCGTTGCCTGCGATTGCGGCGCGGATCTCGCCGACCATGTCGTGAGCCACCATGTCGCGTGCAACCCCGATGCCGTTGGCAATCGCGGTCTCGCCGGACGACCCGTGAGCGATGATGCAGACGCCGTCGACCCCGAGCAGCACGGCGCCGCCGTAGGTGTCAGGGCTGAGCGATTCGTACAGCGGCAGCAACGCCGGCATCAATGCGTCGGCATGCGGCTTGTAGTGCTCCTCGGCGGCGAACGCATCGAGCAGCGCTTTGATCACGACCCTCATCCCGCCTTCCAGCGTCTTCAACACCACGTTGCCGGTGAAGCCGTCGGTGACGCACACGTCGAGGTCGGCACTCATCACGTCACGACCCTCGACGTTGCCGATGAAGTTGAGATGCGAGGCGGCACCGAGCAGTTCGTAGGCCTCCTTGCGGAGGGTGTCGCCCTTGCCGGGCTCCTCACCGATCGACAACAGGCCAACCCGCGGCGCTTCGATGTCGAATCGATGACGTGCGTACACCGACCCCATCAGGGCGAACTGGACGAGCCATTCGGCCTGCACCTCGGAGTTCGCGCCGGCGTCGAGCAGCACGGTGGGCGTTGATCCGGGTACCGGGATCGGCGTGGCGATTGCGGGGCGCTTGACACCCGAGATACGTCCCATGCGCAGCAGCGCCGAGGCCATCGTCGCGCCGGTGTTGCCGGCCGAGATCATGGCGCTGGCGCGTCCGTCTCTGACGGCCTCGGCCGCGCGAACGAGCGTTGAGTCCTTCTTGCGGCGCACGCCCTGCGCCGGGTCGTCATGCATGCCGATGACCTCGGTCGCCTCGATCAGATCGAGCACCGAGCCATCGGCACCTTCGCGACCGGCGAGGTCGGCGGGACCGACGAGGACAATGGGGATGCCCGAGGCAGCAGCCTGATGAGCTCCGGCCAGGATCGGCCCGGGAGCATCGTCGCCGCCCATGGCGTCGACGGCGACGGGGAGCATGGGAGTGCTCAGGAGATCAGCCGACGTCGACGACGACGCGGTCGCGATACCAGCCACACGACGGGCACACCACGTGCGGTGTCTTGGCGTTACCGCACCGCGGACACAGGCTGCGGGCCGGCGCGTGGAGCTGCCAGGCGCTCGCGCGACGGCTGCGGGTCTTCGACTTCGAGGTCTTCTTCTTGGGAACGGCCATCGTTCGCTTCCTGGTTCTCGGGGACGGTCATCGTGCGACCGGTACTGGATTCGGGGCCCGATTCGGGCACACCGTGCCGCAACGGCCGCATCACGTTATCGGGGGGCAGCGCCATTGCCATCGGCCACGGCCATCTGAAGAACGCTCACCCGTCGGGATCGAACCCTTCGAGGGCGGCCCAGCGGTTGTCGCGGACCGAGCTGTCACACGAGCACTCGGCGCTGTTGCGGTCGACGCCGCAGACGGGACACAGCCCGGCGCAGTCCTCGCGGCAGACCCGCTCGGTCTCGAGTTCCAACAACGCAGTCTCACGAACGAGCGGGGCGAGATCGAGCTGGCCGTCCTCGATCAGGTATGCATCGGGATCGAGCGGCTCGATCTGGTAGAGCTCGTCGACGACGCCGAGGGCCGTACCGGAAACGCCGACGAGGCAGCGACGACACACCGTGGCCCAGTCGACGCTGACGGTGCCGTCGACGTCGATGCCGTCGTTGCGTGCCGTCAATCTCAATTCGACATGGATGTCGCCGACGAGGCGCTCGTGCTCGGCGTCGAGCGGAGCAGCGGCGATGTCGACGGTGACGTCGCGAACTGCGCCGGGCTGGCGCAGCAGCTCGACGGCATTGATCCGCAGTGGGCGCAGAGGGTCGGCCACGGGCCCGAGCCGATCAGTGATCCTGATCGAAGAAGCCCTTGGTGGGATCGTCTTCCTCGATCGAGTTCGTCTCGTCGACGGCGCCGCCGATCGAGAGCCGTTGACGGCCTGCGCCCACGGTCTTCTGCAGCTTGTCGATCAGGATCTCGAACGAGCCGAGTCGCTGATCGAGGAAGTCCTCGGTCTCGTGCTTCAGGCGCCGCGAGTCGGCTTCCGCGGTCTCCATGACCTGGCGGGCGCGCTGCTCGGCGGCACGAACCACCTCGGTGCGCTGCACCATGCGTTCGGCGCGCACTCGGGCAGCTTCGAGCAGTTCGTCGGCTTCGCGGCGGGTCTTGGCGACGAACTCCTGGCGTTCCTTGAGCATCCAGCGCGCCTGACGCAGCTCTTCGGGGAGCCGGTGCAGCGATTCCTCGAGGAGCTCGATCATTTCGTCACGGTCGATGCGGGGCGATGACGACAACGGCATCGTCGGCGCGGTCGCAACGATGTCGATGGCCCGACGCAGCAGCGTTTCGGCGTCGCCGACGAAGCCACCGGGCACGCCAGGATCCGGGTACTCGTCATCGATGTCGTCATAGGCGCCGTCGCCGTCGTCGTAGCTCATGGTTGGCTCAGTTCTTCTCGCTGCCGTTCACACGGCGCAATGCATCGGCGACGTGCGCCGGGACGAGATGGTCGATGGATCCACCGTACTTCGCGATCTCGCGCACGAAGCGGCTGCTGATGTACCCGAGATCGGGCCGGCTGGGAAGATACACGGTACGGACGCCGGTCACCGCGTGGTTGTTGTGGGCCATCTGCTGTTCGATCTCGAAGTCGCCTGCGGTGCGCAGGCCTTTCACGATGAAGTCGACGCCGGTGCGCTGGGCCGCCTGGACAGCGAGGCCGGTCTCGGCGACGACGCTCACACCGTCGAGGTGAGCGAGGGCGGCGTTCGCCATCTCGACCCGATCGTCGATGGCGAACAGCCCTGACGGCTTTGCGTGATTGTGCATGATGGCGACCACGACCGAACCGAACAACTCGTGCGCCTGCTCGATGATGTCGACGTGGCCCAGATGGATCGGATCGAAGCTCCCCGGGTACAGCACCCGCAGTGACGTGCTCATTGAGTGTCAGACCCTACTGCTGTCTCGCCCATCGGCAGGTCGACGGTGCGCTCGAGGAACGTGACGCGGGTGCGCCCGTACTTCCGGTCGCGGAGCACGGTCCAGCCGGCAGGGGCGACCACGGCAGATCCAGATTCGGCGACAACGAGGTCGGCGTTGATCCGGCTGAGCAGGCTGTCCCACATGTCGAAGTCGTAGGGCGGATCGGCAAAGACGATGTCGGCGTCGATCGTTCCTGCGACGGACAACGCGTCAGCGCCGAGCACCTTGGTGCGGTCGACCAGATCGAGCGCGTCGAGGTTGCCGTTCAACGCTCGCAACGCTGCGCGATCTCGTTCGACGAACACGCAACGCGCCGCGCCGCGCGACAGTGCCTCGATTCCGACTGCGCCACTGCCGGCGAACAGATCGGCCACGACTGCGCCTTCGAGCACCCCCGAACTCCCGAGCGAGTTGAAGATCGCTTCGCGCACCCGGTCGGTGGTCGGCCGCGTCGACGTCCCGTCGGGCGTCACCAGTCGGCGTCCACCCAGTTCTCCCGCCACAACGCGCATGCGAGCGAGGATACGCACAGATGCGCACCGGTCGTCAGCGACCGGCAAGACTGGTGGCGTGCTGACGCCGACGCCACAGATCACCTGCATCGACTGCGGCGGACGCTGCTTCTTGTTGTCGCATCCACCGGAGGACGGGATCTGGGAACCTGGCGACGTGATCGCCTATCGGTGCGAGGACTGCCTCGACCGATGGGACCTCGTGATGTCTGACGAGGACGACGCCGAGATCGCCCGCGGCGACACTCCATCCGGATTCTCGTGAACTCGTGAGGGAACTCCTCCCGCACGAGTTCATGGGAATGTCTGACGAACGGAGCTCAGCTCTTCGCGAGAAATGCTTCGTCGGATTCGCTGAACACCAGATCGAGTTCGTCGGCCAGGTCCGGGTGGCCTGCCAATTCAGGATCAGCGTCGACGATCTCGAACGCCGCCTCACGAGCGAGTGCCACCAAGTTCCGATCGCGTCGCAACGACGCGAGCTTGAGGTCGCTGCGGCCCTTCTGCGCCGTCGACATCAGCGTGCCCTCGCCGCGCAGATCGAGGTCGATCTCGGCGAGTTCGAACCCGTCGGTCGTCGCCACGAGCGCCTCAACTCTCGGATTGCCCACCGGGTCGCCCGGCTCGTTGCGTTGCTGGGTGACCAACCAGCACGTCGATGCGTGCTCGCCGCGACCGACACGCCCGCGGAGCTGGTGGAGCTGGGCGATTCCGAACCGGTCTGCGTCGATGATCGCCATCACGGTTGCGTTCGGAACGTCGACGCCAACCTCGATGACCGTCGTCGCGACAAGGACGTCGAGCTCGCCGACGCGGAACGAATTCATCGTGGCCTCCTTCTCCGCTGACGTGAGACGACCGTGCAGCAGACCAAGTCGGAGACCGGACAGTTCGTCGTGGGCCAGCCGCTCGAAGGTCTCCTCGGCCGACGCCACTTCGAGCTTCTCGCTCTCGCCGATCAGCGGACACACGACGTAGGCCTGTCGACCATCGGCGACCTGGCTGCGAATGTCGGCCCACACCTCGGCCTCGAGCAGCGGACCGTCAGCCCACTTCGTGACGATCGGAGTGCGGCCGGGGGGCAGTTCGTCGAGCACACTGACGTCGAGGTCGCCGTACACGGTCATCGCCGCTGTCCGCGGAATCGGTGTCGCGGTCATCACGAGCATGTCGGGCACGGCCCCGCCAACGGTCTTGGCCCGCAATGCAGCTCGCTGCTCGACGCCGAAACGATGCTGCTCGTCGACGACGACCGCACCGAGGCTTGCGAAGTCGACGGCGTCCTGGATGAGCGCATGGGTGCCGATCACGATGTCGACCGATCCGCTGGCGAGACCTGCGAGCACCTCCTTGCGGTCCGATCCGGTCACCCGGTTGGTCAACAACTCGACACGCAGGGGCCGATCGCCGAACAGGTTGCCTGGGTCCGGAACGCTGACCCCGGACAACAACGCACGAACACCGCTGGCGTGCTGCTCTGCGAGGACCTCGGTCGGCGCCATCAACGCTGCCTGATGACCGCCTTGAACCGCGACCATCATCGTGTCGACCGCAACGACCGTCTTGCCAGAACCCACATCGCCCTGCAGCAAGCGGTGCATCGGATGCGGCGCAGCGAGATCGTGCTCGATCTCGCTGATCGCTCGCTGCTGCGCATCTGTCAGCGGGTAGGGAAGCGCGTCGTGGAACCGCTGGACGAGGTCACCCGACAGGTCGTGCGCAATCCCTCGTTGGTCGCGCTCCATCGCGCGTTTGCGCAGCACCAGCACCAGCTGGACACGCAGGAGTTCATCGAATGCGAGGCGCCGGCGTGCTTGCTCCTTGTCGCTGATCGACTCGGGAAGATGGATGTTCGACAGCGAATCGAATCGGCTGATGAGGTTGAGGCGCCGCAGGATCGGCGACGGCATCGGGTCGGCGATGCCACGCTCTCGACAGCGCCGCAGCGCCTCCTCGACCCAGCCGGCGATCTCCCACGTGTTGATCTGCACCTTCTCGCTCTGCGGATAGATCGGCACGATCCGCCCCGTGCGGTCACCGATCAGGTCGACAACCGGGTTCGCCATCTGCAGACCGCCGCGGTACACGTCGGCCTTGCCGAACAGCGCGATCTGCAGGCCCTCGCGGAGTTGGCGTTCTCGCCATGGCTGGTTGAAGAACACCACCTCCATGCGGCCTGAACCGTCGCCGACATTGACGTTCACCATCGTGCGACGGTTCCTGGTGACTCGTTTGGTCACGGACCGGACGGTTGCCAAGACCAGCGCTTCTTCACCGGGCTCCAGGTCGGCGATGCGCGCTTCGTTCGACCGGTCAACCCATCGACGTGGGTAGAAGGTGACCAGGTCCAACAGGTTGTCGACGCCGATCGTTGCGAGCGCCGTGCGCTTCTTCTCGCCGACGCCCTTGAGTCGACCGACGTCGATCTCGGCGAGTTCGCGGAACGACAGTGCGTTCACTCGACTCCGAAGAGGTAGGGATAGAGCGGCTGGCCGCCCTGGTGCACATCGACGTGGATGTCGCCACGGTGATCGCCCAGCCAGCCGACGATCTGATCGGTGACCGCAGCGTCTGCGTCGACGCCCGTCACCATGGTCACGAGTTCAGCGGATTCGCCGACGATCACGTCGAGCAACGCCATCGCGGCACCTTCGACCGACGGGGCGACCGCGACGATGCCGTCGCCACGCACCAGTCCGAGCCAGTTGCCTTCGACGATCGCGCCGACGCTGCTCGCGCTGTCGCGTACCGCCCGGGTCACCTCGCCGGTCACGACCGAGGCTGCTGCGTCCGCCATCTCGCCGGCATTGTCGTGCGCCGAGGCATCGGCGTCGTACGCGACGAGCGCGGCGAGCGCCTCCGGCATCGAGCGGGTGGGCACCACGACGACGGTCTTCTCGGTGAGCGCGTCGAGTTGCTCGGCGACCGGGATGATGTTCTTGTTGTTCGGCAGCACCACCACCTGGTCGGCGTTGACTCGCTGCACGGTCTCGAGCAGCTCGGCCGTCGACGGGTTCGTCGTCTGGCCGCCTGTCACCACGCCCTGCACACCCAGCTGGGCGAACAACTCGACCAGCCCGCTGCCCGAACACACCGCGACCACGGCGGTCGTCACCGCGGGCAGCGCATCGGCGACCGGAGCAGCGAGCGCGGTCGAGGCCAGTTCGGCCTCGCGCTTCGCGTGCTCCTCGTCGACTTCCTCGAACAGGTCGGAGATGCGAATCGACTTTGGCCGTCCGCCCAGATCGAGCGCTACTTCGACGGCGGCACCGATGTCGTTCGTGTGCACGTGGCAGTTCCACAGGCCATCTCCGCCGACGACCACGATCGAGTCGCCGATCGCACCCCAGTGTTCCTTGAACTCACGGATGTGCTCGTCGGCGAGGTCGAGGAAGTACATCACCTCGTAGCGCTGCTCGCTCACATCGAGCTCGCCGGGCGCCGCAGCGTGACGGTGAGCGACGACGTCGAACGCTGCGCCGACGGCCCCTGCGGTGCCATCGTCGGGCTCGGGAATCGGGAGCGGTTCGCCGTCGACGACGTACAGCACCGAATCGAGCAGGAGCAGGAATCCGGCGCCGCCGGCGTCGACGACACCAGCGTCTTTCAAGACCTGAAGCTGCTCGGGAGTGTTGTCGAGTGCCAACTTGCCGGCACTGCGCGCGGCGCGGGCGACCTCGACCAGCGAACCTCCGGCATCGGCGGCCACCTTTGCGCCCTCGGCGCTCTCGCGGCACACCGTGAGGATCGTGCCCTCGATCGGCTTCAGCACGGCGTCATACGCTCCGGCCGCCGCAGCCTGCAGCGCCTCGGCGAACTTGGCGCCCTGCACGTCGGCATGTTCCTTCACCGTGCCGGCGAAGCCTCGCATGATCTGGCTCAGAATGACGCCGCTGTTTCCCCGGGCACCCATCAACGAGCCGTGACTGATCGCGTCACAGGTTGCGTCGTGATCGTCGTGGGCGGCGTTGTCCATCTCGGCGACGACGGCGTCGAGCGTGCGCGCCATGTTCGTGCCCGTGTCCCCGTCGGGTACCGGGTACACGTTGAGTCGGTTCAACCCGTGAGCGTGCTCACGAACGGCGTCTCGAAAGGTTCGGACCGTGTCTCGAAGCGCAGCAGTGTTCATCCGTTCCAGAGTGGGCACGGCCATCGAGTTTAGGGCGATCCTGTTGAAGCCGCCGTGTGGGGCCGGGCAATCCGCTTGGTAGCATTTCATGGCTGTCCCGACAGGCGGAGTCGTTCGTCGGGCACCACCAACGTGATCGAGCCGGAAATCCGGCAGCTCTGCAGGAGAATCCAATGGCATCGAAATGTGAAGTCTGTGGCAAAGGCCCGTCATGGGGCATGTCGGTGTCGCACTCGCATCGCCGCACCAAGCGGCGCTGGAATCCGAACATCCAGCGGGTGCGCGCCAGCGTCAACGGTGCTTCCAAGCGAGTCAACGTCTGCACCGGCTGCATCAAGTCCGGCAAGATCGTCAAGGCAGGCTGAGTCCTTCTCATGCAGGGCGTCATCAAGGCCTATGACCCCACTACCGGTGACGGACTCGTGATGTCCGACACCGACCTCAACGATTACGAACTGGCCGCCGACGCGCTGGCCGGCTCGATCTTCCGCATGCTGCGCCAAGGCCAGCGTGTGGTGTTCGACCTCGACGAGGCCGGCTTCGCTACCCGCTTGCGCCTCGGCTCCGAGGTCGACATGGCCACGCCAGGCGCCTGAGCGCTCGGCGTTCCTTCGTCCGCTGTCTGCCGATCCCACGCCAGATCGTGACCTTGTACTCATCGCTGTGTTTCGTCGTTCGACCCCGCGCGCCCTACGCTTGACGTCGAAGATCGATGTCGGCGCCGTCTGACGCGCCGCCACACTCCACGAAACTCAACCCCCGGAACTCGACGAGGAGTCACCAGATGAGCGGAACGACCACCAACCAGCGCCTGAAGGACTGGGTCTCGGAATGGGCAGCCGTGATGCAGCCCGCCGACATCTACTGGTGCGACGGATCGGCGGACGAGTACGAGCGTCTCTGCCAGGAACTCGTCGACTCCGGCACCTTCACCAAGCTCGACGAAGCCAAGCGCCCGAACAGCTATTGGGCACACTCCGATCCCGGCGACGTCGCTCGGGTCGAGGACCGCACCTACATCTGCTCGGCCACCGAAGACGAAGCGGGCCCGAACAACAACTGGCGTGACCCCGCCGAGATGCGCGCCGAGATGAAACGCCTCTACACGGGATCGATGAAGGGTCGCACGATGTATGTCGTGCCCTTCTCGATGGGCCCACTGGGGTCGCCGATCGCTCACATCGGTGTGCAGCTCACCGACTCGGCCTATGTGGCGGTCAACATGCGGATCATGACCCGAATGGGCCAGGGGGCACTCGACGTGCTGGGCGACGGCCAGTGGGTACCGTGCCTGCACTCCGTCGGTGCACCGTTGGAGAACGGGGCGCAGGATGTGCCGTGGCCATGCGACGCCGAGAACAAGTACATCGTGCACTTCCCCGACACGCGTGAGATCTGGTCGTACGGCTCGGGCTACGGCGGCAACGCCCTGCTCGGCAAGAAGTGCTTCGCGTTGCGCATTGCATCGGTGATGGCACGAGACGACGGTTGGCTCGCCGAGCACATGCTGATCCTCAAGCTCACGAATCCTGAGGGCGAGTCCAAGTACATCGCCGGTGCCTTTCCATCGGCATGCGGCAAGACCAATCTCGCCATGCTCGTGCCGACGATCCCCGGCTGGAAGGCCGAGACGGTTGGCGACGACATCTGCTGGATGAAGTTCGGCGACGATGGTCGGCTCTGGGCGATCAACCCCGAGGCGGGGTTCTTCGGCGTGGCGCCGGGCACCAGCTACAAGACGAACGCCAATGCGATGGACACGCTGTGGGGCAACAGCGTGTACACGAACACCGCGCTCACCGACGACGGCGACATCTGGTGGGAGGAGATGAGCGACACTCCCCCGGCTCGTGCCACCGACTGGAAGGGCAACGCCTGGAATCCCGAGGTCGAGACTCCGGCCGCTCACCCCAACGCCCGCTTCACGGCGCCGGCTTCACAGTGTCCGTCGATCGCCTCCGAATGGGAAGACCCGGCCGGGGTCCCGATCTCGGCGATCCTGTTCGGCGGTCGTCGGCGCACGACGGTGCCGCTGGTGACCGAGGCCAACGATTGGGAGCACGGCGTGTTCCTCGGCTCGATCATGGCGTCGGAGAAGACGGCCGCCGCCGAAGGCATCCAGGGCGAACTCCGCTTCGATCCCATGGCGATGCTTCCGTTCTGCGGCTACAACTACGCCGACTACTTCGCTCACTGGCTGGGCATGGAGAAGGCAACCGACCCGGACAAGCTGCCGAAGATCTTCTTCGTCAACTGGTTCCGGCGCGATGACGACGGCCGATTCCTGTGGCCGGGCTTCGGCGAGAACAGCCGCGTACTCAAGTGGGTGTTCGAACGCGTGAACGGCACCGCCGAGGCAATCGACACGCCGATCGGCAAGCTGCCGACCAAGACGGCGCTCGACACCGACGGGCTCGACATCGACGAGGCCGACCTCGACACGATCCTGTCCGTCGACATCGATGGGTGGAAGTCAGCCATCCCGCAGATCCGCGAGCACTACGCCCGCTTCGGCGACAAGCTCCCCGCTGCGCTCAACGTCGAAGTCGACACGCTCGAAGCCAAACTCGCCGACGCCTGACCGTTCTCGTGAACTCGTGAGGGAATTCTTCCCTCACGAGTTAACGAGATGTCGGGTGGGGACGCGAAACGGCCCGATCTCCCACGGGAGACCGGGCCGTTCGTCGTTCAGTGTGAACGTGTGATCAGGCGTCGACGGGGAGCACGCTGACCGTCTTGCGGCCCTTGCTCTGGCCGAACTCGACGCGACCGTCGACGAGGCTGAACAGCGTGTCGTCCTTGCCCTTGCTGACGTTCTTGCCAGGATGGAACTTGGTGCCACGCTGGCGCACGAGGATGGTGCCCGCGGTGATTTCGCTGCCGCCGAAGGCCTTCACGCCGAGGCGCTGCGCATTGGAATCACGACCGTTGCGGGTTGAGCCGCCACCTTTGGTCTTTGACATGAGTGTTCTCCGTTCGAATCGAGCCGGTGCCGGTCAGACCGTGATCGAGGTGATCTCGACCAGGTGGTACTTCTGGCGATGGCCGTAGCGACGATGTTGGTTGGTGCGGCGTTTGAAGGTGTAGCCGTTGATCTTCGGACCCTTGACCTGGCCGATGATCTTGCCGGTGACCGACGCGCTCTTGAGCTCGTCCGGGGTGGCGAGCACGGTGCTGCCATCGACCACCATGACCGGGGTCAGCGACACGTCGCTGCCCTCGTCGGCGTCGAGCAGTTCAACTCGTACCTGCTGGCCCGTGGCCACCTTTTCCTGCTTGCCGCCTGAGGCGATGACTGCGTACATAGCGTTGTCCGATGCTAGCGGCGGATCCCGCTGCCTCAACCCGCGCGACGGGTCAATCGCGATCGGCGACCGCTTCGGAATCCCGGGCGGCTCCGGCGAAGATCCCCTTGGCCATCAGCGAGCTCTCCGCAGCGCGTCGGGCACGGTAAACGACGGCTCGAGCGGCATGGATGCCTGCGTCGTCAGGAGCAGCCCACCCGGCGAGATCGGCCAGGTGGCAGGCCAGGCGGTGATCCCCGGCATCCGACCGCGTCGTCGCCCGCTCGATCAGCGCTGATGCCCCGCCGGCGAGATCAGCCAACTCTGCGGCGAGCACGGCGTCGGGCGAGGGCTTCAGGCGGCTCGGGGCACCGTCCCACCAGCCACCGAACTGCCGCCAGATGTTGCGCACGACGAACTCGGGTTCGTCGTAGAGGGGCCGCAGGTACGGCTTCGCGAGCACGTCATCGGGCACGTGGACGCTGTGAACGATCGTGTCGAGCACCTCGCCGGCGTTCATCATGTCGACGACCTCGGCCACGAGCCGTTCGAGAGCGCCGGCGATGTCGCCGAGCACCCGAGCGATGCGCTCGCGCCCCTCGATCGGCAGGCCGTGCGCCGGCAGGAGCAGTTCGGGTCCGTGGGCGATCATGTCGCGCAACGCCGCCGCCCACTCGATCGGGAATCGCTGCACCTTCTGCGGATTGCCGGCGTTCGGAAAGTTCCAGATCACGAAGTCGCCGACGAACGCCCATTTGCGGTCGGGATCCCAGCCCCACAGGTGATCGTCGGTCTCGCCGCGGGCGTGATGGAGTTCGATCGAGCGGTCGCCGACCGTGATCGAGTCGTAGTCGTCGACGACGTGGGTGGGCCACAGCGTCGTGGTGGGGATGAAGTCGGGGGTCTCCCCCATGCCGAAGTCGCCCCGGACGCCGCCGAACTGGCGGGCGTTGATGAGGACATTCCAGGCGTTGGTGTACTCGTAGCGCTCGAAACGCGGGCCCACGTTGGCGTGACCGACCACGGTCATCTCGCCAAATCGCTCCGCGAAGGCCGGGCTCCCGCCGACATGATCGGTGTGACCGTGCGTGTAGACGAGATGCGTGACCGGTGTCGAGGTCCAGCCGCGGATCGCCCCCGCCACGGCGGCACCCGTCCGTTCATGGGACGCATCGAACGCCACGAGCCCGTCGCCGGCGTCGACCACGACCGAGTGCGAGAAGCTCTCGACGACGGCAAGTCCGTCGGCGACCTCCGACAGCTGGTTGGTGATCCGGTTGACCGGTTCGTCGACCACGCCCGAATCGATCACCCGCGAGGACAGTGCGAGCAGATCGGCCATTCCCCGACCCTAGGCAAGCCACGCCGGCGTCAGCGGTTCGGGGCCCGTTCCGGTTCAGGCCACGTCCGCTTTGTCAACCACCGACGATTCGACAGCACCCCACATTCGCTTGGCGGGCAGCATGTGCCAGCGAGAGTCGACACGGACATCCAGCAGTTCGCCGGCGAAGTGACGCCAAGGCAGGCCATGGAGACCGGTGTCACCGAGTGCCATCGACTCGACACGCGGACCAGACCCCGAGGCGGCGCAACGAAGAGCGGCCCTCCACTGAGAAACACTGCGTACCACCCGTATGAGACGCTCCTGGTCAGGGCAAGCGGCCCGCACCAAACCGCCGTAGTCGTCCGGTCAGCGTGCGTCATATGAGACGTTGCGACCAGCGATCATGCGGTGCGCGATACCGGCCGAAGTGTGCTGGTCATCTCGGAAGCGAGATCGGACCATCGAGCGGCGATACCGAGCGACCTACCTTCTCGGTCGGACGACTTCGGCGCATTCCGGACTTCCGGGGTTCGTCCTGCGGTAATCGATCGGTCTGCTGGCTCAGGTGTCGGCGGTGCGCTCGGCTCGTGCCTGGGCGCACGGTTCCGCGGACGTCCGGTACAGCGATGGCGAACTAGCATGCGAGTCGGTCGGCCATGACGAGCCCGTAGCTGGCACCCGGAAGACAGATATTCGCAGTGGGCCTGGGGGGGAGCCGAGCATCGGCAATGGACAGAGAGACCTTTCATGAGTATCTCGAAGCGCTCGACAACGTCGACGTGGAAGCCTTGACGACACGCTTCTACCACCCGGAGTTCTCAACAGAGATGGGTGGCGCGACGTTGGATCTCGCCGGATTGTTGGACTTCGAGAAGACGCTGAAGTCCGTTGCGGATCCTCACTTCGAACCGGTTGAGATCGTCATGGATGAATCGGGCATTGCGATGGACGCCGTCAGGACGCTTGTCGTTCTGCACGACGCAGACGTGCCGATCGTCGGTCCGGCACGCAAGGGAGACCGTTGGGAGGTCCGCCACAACGTGTTCTACACGCTTCGCGATGGACAGATCTCCAACATCAAGCCCAACGTGGTCTCGGTGCGGCACGCAGGCTAGGTCTCAAGGAAACACCCAGAGCGTGTTGAGGCTGCCGCGGCGGCGCGAGTGTCGAGCACTGCATGAGGGCCTGATTGATGATGGGAGGGCGTTGCGGCGGTTGTCGTAGCGTTCGGAATGCCGGTCGGCATGACTCCATTTAGGGCCTGTGACCCTTTGGGTTGACCTCACTACGAATGGTCTGTCGGCCGGTGTTCTGACCCGAGGTGTGGCTCGAAAGAGGCGCGAGCCCGACAACCACGAATCAGGAGTGCCCACCTCGGTTCCCACCACCGAGACAAGGAGCAATTCCAGATGAACGTGATGATTGGCATCGATCCGCACAAGGCGTCACACACCGCCGTCGCGATCGACAACACCGAGTGTGTCCTCGACGAACTGCGTATGCGGGCCTGTTCGAAACAGACCGACCAGCTACGCGCGTGGGCGGCACCGTTCCCAGATCGGGTGTGGGCAATCGAGTCCGCCCGCGGGCTCGGCTATCTCCTCGCCCAGCAACTCGTCGCCGCGGGTGAGACCGTGGTCGACGTCCCACCGGTGTTGTCGACACGCACACGATTGTTGGGTTCCGGCAAGGCGCAGAAGAATGACCCGAACGACGCCCGATCGGTCGCGATCGCTGCGCTACGCCACGACGCGCTGAGCCGGGTGGTGCTTGATGATCACGCTCGAGTGTTGAAGTTGCTGGTGAAACGTCATCGTGATCTCGGCCGCTCGAAGAGCAAAGCGGCGTGCCGCCTGCATGCGTTGTTGATGGAACTCGAGCCCGGCGGGATGGCCAAAGAAATGACGGTGACCAGGGCAAACGAGATCCTCGACCGCATCGAACCAGCCACCCAGATGACCGAGCACCGCCTCGCTGTCGCCCGCGAGACCCTCGCCGACATCGAGCACTACGAGACACAGATGAAAGCCTCACTGAAGCGACTGCGCTCTGCGGTCGCCGCATCAGGGACCTCGCTGGTCGACATTCGCGGCGTCGGTGTCGTGGTCGCCGCGATGATCATCGGCCAGACCGGTGACATCTCGCGGTTCGCGTCAGCTGCACACTTCGCGAGCTACAACGCGACCGCCCCGATCGAGGCGTCGTCGGGTGAGAACAAGCGGCACCGACTGAACCAGCGCGGCAACCGACAGCTCAACTGGGCCATCCACGTCGTCGCGATCACGCAGCTCCGCCAGCCGTGTGCCGGGCGCGAGTATTACGACCGCAAACGCGCCGAGGGCAAGAACAGTAAAGAAGCCATCCGCGCCCTCAAGCGCCAACTCTCCAAC
>DATLBC010000100.1:0-35078 GCA_035527095.1 Ilumatobacteraceae bacterium
AGCATTGGGAACCGACGGCAGTTGTTGAACGTGTTCACGTACGCGCTCGGCGTCAACGCCTTGAGCATGCACGTGCGCCGCCAGGGCCACGCCCCACCACAGGCCGCCTGAACCCCCGTATCCACGGACCACACGGCGCTCGAGCGCGCCCCGGAATCGGAGAATCGCCGTCGACATCGCAGGACGCCCAGATTCGAAGTCGGCGTGTTCGTTTGCGGCCCCTACGATGGCCAATCGCAATCCGGCGCACACGGTTCAACGGGGTTTTCTCCCGCGAATCGCGCCGGTCCCGCCTCTCTAGCTCAATGGTAGAGCAGTGGACTTTTAATCCATTGGTTCAGGGTTCGAGCCCCTGGGGAGGCACTTCGCTCCACCACGACGTCGCGAACTTGTACAGTCTGTCAAATGCCCACTGTCGACACCGTCGACGGGCGTACCGCCCGCCGGAACCGGAACAAGGACGCCGTGCTCGATGCGCTGATCGAGATGGCCAGCGAAGGCCGCGCCGAACCGCCGATCGAGGACATCGCCGAACGCGCCGGCGTGTCGTACCGCTCGGTCTACCGATACTTCGACGACCGAACCGACCTGATGCTGTCCGCGATTGCGCGCGTGATGGGCGACATGTGGCCGATCTTCGACATCGAACAACTCGGGGAAGGGCTACTCGACGAACGCATCGCACGTCTCACCACCGTGCGGCTCGCCGCGTACCGTCAGCTTGCTCCGTTGACGCGAGCTGCGGTCCACCTTCGTGCGAACGAGCCGGCCGTGGCCGAGGGCTACGACCAGGTGCGCAGCTACTTGCGTGACCAGTTGGCACACCAGCTCGATCCGGAACTGTCCGTCATTCCCGAAAGCGAGCGAGCACTCGTGCTGGCGTCGCTCGATGTGATGTTCCAATTCGAGGCGCTCGACTACCTGGCCAACCACGACGGGATGGACGACACCTCGATCAGCCGGATACTCGCCCGCCACATCCGCGCGCAACTCGCCGCTGATTGACGTGCGACCTGCGGGTCAGAAATCGGTCGACGCGACGCTCGTGTCGCCCTGTTCGATGGCGGTCACGACCCGTTGCGCGACCGCAGCCGGTTCGAGCCCAGCGGGCATCTTCGGTGCCGCACCGGCCAGTGGACGCGTCGCCAGACCGGTTTCGGTGTGCGGCGGGCGGGCGTCGACGACCGTCACCTTCATCCGACGGAACTCGCGGCGGACCGCTTCGGTCGCGGCTGCCGCGGCAGCCTTCGACGCCGAGTAGGCAGCCATGCCCGGCACCGGCGTCTCGGCCACGACCCCGGACAGATTCACGAGGAACCCCTGAGACGCCTGCAACAAGGGAGCGACGCGCTTGGCGAGCCACATCGGCCCCATCGCGTTGGTGAGGAAGAGCTCCTCGATCACGACGTCGTCGGTGTCGACGAGGTCGCCGAACGCCACGATGCCTGCGGCGACGACCACGCCGTCGAGACGTCCAGAGGTCGCGTTCACGTATTCCACGAGCACGTCGCCGGAACGGGAGTCGCGCAGGTCGATGGTGACGTCGCTGTCGGGGCCGCCGGAACGGGTGCAGCGCACGACCAACGCACCCCGGCTGGTCAATGCCGCGGCGATCTCCTGGCCGAGACCGCCGTTGGCGCCGACAACGGCGACGACCGCTCCCTTCAGGTCTCGTGATGGCATCGGCAGTCCCTCAGATCCCGAACGATGCGGTGTTGACCGCGGCCACTGAATCGTCGTCACCGGACATCTCGACGCGGCTGTGGGCTTGGCGTCCGTAGACGAACATCACGAGCTCGCCGACCGGGCCGCTCACGGTGACCGACGGTTCAGCCTGCTTGGCGATGATCGGTTCGTGGTCGTCGTCCGGTTCGAGCACGATGCCGACGGACGAACTCTTGACCAGTCGCTTGGCCATCGTCGAGAGCACCCCGTACAGCGCGTCGACCAGATCGGCGTCGAGATCACGCTGGTCCCAGGCCGGCTGGGCGCGGCGGACGTCTTCGAGGTGTACGAAGAACTCGACGGTGTTCGCCAATTCGTCGATCTTGCCGATTCTCGTCGGTGACCAGATCGGCGGGCCCGAGCGGACCGTTTCGACGAGCTTGCCCCAGTCGGTTGCGGCGACGCCGGATTGGACCTTGTCGGTGTAGCCGGCTGCCTTCGACATCACGATGCCGATTGCCGCGTCGGGCCGCCGCTCACGCACCACGAGGTGCGCGGCAAGATCACGGGTCGTCCAGTCGCCGCACAGCGTCGGCCGATCTGGACCGAGTTCGACGAACATGTCGCAGAGCTCGGCCCGTTCGCGGCGGGCAGGAATCATGTCACTGGCCATCCCCGCACCGTATCGGCGCACCCGCTCGCGATGCTCAGGCGTGCCCGTACGTCGCGTTGAGCGATTCGCCGATCGCTGTCAGCGCGTCGGGTCGGAACGTCGGCACGATTGCATGCGTGACCCCATTGCCGCGAATTCCTCGATCCGGGCATCGAGCTTCGGTCCAGGGGGAGCACCGGCGCCGACGATCATCTCGATCGAGTCGGGGTCGCGGCCGTGATCCTCGGCGGTCTGACGAACCAGTGTGATCAGCTCGCCGATCTTGGTCGCCGAGGCACTGCCGGGGAAGAAGCCGTCACCGATCCGACCGGCCCGCTTCGCCGCCGCCGTGCTGTGGCCGCCGACGATCACCGGGATCGTCCCGTTGGTCGGCCGGGGTCGCGAGATGCACTTCTCGAAGTCGAAGAAGTCGTCGGCGAAGGGTCTTCTCGCCGGACCACAGCGCCCGCATCACGGCGATGTGTTCGTCGAGGCGCTTGCCCCGATCGTGGAACGGCACGTCGAGCGCGGCGAACTCCTCCTTGCCGATCGCCGCGGTCGGACGCCGGAGACGGCCGGCGCCGGTGCGTGGCGCGAGACTCGACTCATGACGTACTCGCATCTGTTGGTCGACCGCGACGGCGACATCGCAACGATCACGCTGAACCGACCCGAGAAACGCAATGCGCTCGCACTCGACGTGATGATCGAACTGACGGACGCCCTGCGCGACGTCGGCAGCTCCGATGCGCTCGGTGTGATCCTCGCTGCGAGCGGCCCGGTGTTCTCCGCCGGCCACAACTTCGGCGACATGGCCGGCGCTGACCTGGACGCGGCCCGCCATCTCTTCGTCGTGTGCACCGAGATGATGGACACGGTGCAGGCACTTCCCCAGCCCGTGGTCGCCCGCGTGCACGCGCTGGCGACGGCGGCCGGTTGCCAGCTCGTTGCCACGTGTGATCTGGCCGTCGCTGCGGAGTCGGCGGCTTTCGCGATCCCGGGCGGCAAGGGCGGGCTGTTCTGCCACACGCCCCTCGTGGCCGTTGCTCGCAACGTCGGTCGCAAGCGGGCGCTCGAGATGGCGCTGACCGGCGACCCGATCGACGCGGCCACCGCCGCGGAATGGGGCCTCGTCAATCGCGTCGTGCCCGACTCTGAACTCGACGCCGCGGTTGCCGACCTCGTCGCGCGGGCAACCCGCGGCAGCGCGCTGTCGAAGGCGCTCGGTAAGCGGTCGTTCTACGCTCAGGTCGGCCTCGATCAGTCCGACGCGTACGCGGTGGCGATGGAGGAGATGGCGACGGCGGCGATGCTCGATGATGCGCAGGAGGGCTTCCGGGCGTTCCTCGAAAAGCGCCACCCAATCTTCACGCAGCGCGCCTGACTTCTCGGTCTGTCCTCACGCAGCGACGGCGAGCGCAGTTCGTACATGATCGACAGCCCGATCGCGATGGTTGCGGATGGTCCGCGGCGTCACGTTGCGCTCCTCGGCGACGATGCCCGGCGAACCCACTCGCACCAAGTGGCGGAGGAGGTCGAGGTCGGTGGCGGCCACGCCGGCGCGTCCGGCCTCGCGGAGCATGGTGACGAACTCGTCCAGCGCGGTGGCCGGACCGTCGTGGCACGGGGTGGCCGCGAACGCGGTCGGCGACGTGACCTCCTCGCTCGCCGATCGGGCGCGGAGCGGGCGACGGAACGCTTGGAACACGGCGTCGGAGATCAGTGACGAGGCGACGTGGCGCCGTCGGCGCTCGACGTCGTAGCACCGGATCGCCAGCCACGCGGCGGGCACGACCTGAGCGACCGGGTCCGCGCGGTCCGTGAACGAGCGATAGCGGCGTGCGCTCGAGATCAATGCCGGAAGCAGATGCTGGAGCACGATCCGGCCGGCGAGTTCGTCGAGGCGTGACAGCTCGACCAGGCCGAGCAGGACGACGTCGTCTGAGCGTTCGACGCGGTCGCGTCGCTGCGTGGCCTGTCGGACCTGCTCGAGGTCGGTGACTTCGGCAACGACGGTTCCCAGCGGATGGTCGGGGTACAGCGAGGCCCAGGAGCGCGCCGTGTGCAGCGCCCGTCGAGAGGTGCGCAGGTGGGCCCATTCGGCGTCGAGGCGTTCCGGCAGACTCGAGCGTTCGGGGCAGCCAACGGCGGCGGTTCGGTGGGGCGGGATCCAAGGTGTGATGGTCATGGCGGCCAGCGTGACGGAGTGCCCTCACCGGTGGCCTCACAGCTGGCCTCCCCGCTGCAGATTCTCCCGGAACTCGCCCTCACAGCGCTCCGGCCGAGACCCCGAACCGACTCACAGCCCCAGCTCACGACCCGTTTTCATCTCGTGAGCCGATTGCGATGAGCGAAGCCACCGCATGCGGTTGCTTGGCTCATCGCTGGGGTGGGGCGTGGGATGGAGGTTGGTGGAGGGTGGGTCGTCGTTCCGCAAGTGGAGTGCGGGTGCCCACTGACTGGGCATGGAGCAACTCCCGACCTGTGAGGCGACCGGGCCCGACGGCACGCGCCTCATCGTGCACCCGTACGCGAACACCGACTCGGTGGCGGACCTTGCGAGGGCACTCGACCTTCCTGCGACCACCGCGTTGGCGATCGACGGTCGTCCGGTCGCTCCTCACGAACGCCTCGTCAGCACCGGTCTGAAGGTCGGTTCGACCGTCACGGTCGCACGACCGAGTACGCCGGTGGTCGATTCGCCGACGAGCAACGCGGACGGCATCGATGTCTCGATCGTGGTCGGGCCCGCCTGCGAGCGACCACGCACACTCCTCCCGGGTCGGCACACCATCGGGCGGGCAACGACGGCAGCGATCCGCATCGACGACCCTGCGGTCGAGTTGCACCACGGCGTCCTCGACGTCTCCGCGCACGGGGCGGTCGGCTTCACCCAGCTGACCGGAGCGTTCCCTGCCACGGTCGGGGGCGGCCCGTGTCGACCCGCGCATCCGGTCGTCGACGGCCTGTCGATCGGCAACAGCCGCGTCGTGCTCCGCGCCCACGCTGATGCAGATCCCGTCGGGACGGTGCCGATCGGCAGCATCGTCCCCGCCGAAGGCGACCCCTGGCGCAGGACCGTTCGACGCGGGCCGCTCACAGCACATCCGAGTGCATCCGACCCGCTCGAGGTTCCCGAGCTGCCGGGCTCGCACCGCGCTCCGCCGCTCACCACCCTGATCGGCGCCGGTATCGCCGCGCTGGGTGCCGGCGTGCTGGCCGCAGCACTCGGTCAGCTGCTCTTCGCTCTGTTCGCCGCCGTCGGCGCCGTCGCGTCGCTGGCGACCTGGGCCGTCGGGGCGCTCGTCGCCCATCGCGATCACCGGCGCGCTCGACGTGCCCATCGCCGTGCGGTCGCCGAATTTCAACAGGCGCTTGAGATCGCTCGCGTTGCTGCCGATCGCGATCACCGCGCGCTCCACCGCAGCGTCGTCGACGCGCTGGACCAGATCCACGGCGACGGCAGCAGCCTCTGGTCGCGGCGCTGTGGGAACGACGATGCGCTGTGGGTCACCATCGGCCGTGGCACGTGTCGGTGGAGACCGCCGGTCGCCGGCGACGATCGTCGACGTCTCAGCTCGGAGCTCCTGGTCGCACTCGACCGTTGCGAGCGCCTCGACGACGTCGCCGTGCCGCTGGGGCTCGATCCGTCGTCGGTGGTTGCCGTTCATGGCGACCCGGCGGTCGCCGCCGGCCTGTGTCGGTCGATCGTCATCCAGTTGGCGGCCGGCTACGGCCCGGCCGACTGGGAACTCCAGGTGATCACCCACGATCTCGACGGCTGGCGCTGGATCAGCTGGCTACCCCAGACCCGCCGCCGAACGTGCCTCATCGATGCCGCCGACGGCGCTGTTCTCGCCGAAGCCATGGAGCGCGTCGATCTCGGCGACTGCCATCGGCGACGGACCGTCATCGTGGTCGACGCGCCGGCGTTGCTCAGCGCGCGCACCGGCCCGCTGCGGCGGCGGCTCGACCGCGGAGACGTCAGCTGTCTTGCGCTCGTTGCGCCTGACGTGTCGGTGCCCGCACTCGCCGACCGGATCCTCGCGGTCGGCGACACCGGCGCAGTGAGATGGGTCGAGACGAAGGGCGCGCCGTGGACGGCACTCGACCGTGACACGGTTGCGGCCGGCATCTCGCTCGCGACGGCTGAAGCAGCGGCGCGGCGGCTGGCTCCGTTGCTCGACCCCGAGGACGACGACGACTCCGGCGGCGCACCGAGGGGTGTCTCACTCGGGGAACTGGAACCAGTCGGCGACGACACCGCAGCGGCGATCGCCCGCCACTGGACGCGGGCCGGAACCGACCCGGCGCCGATCGCCCGGCTCGGATTGTCCAGCGACGGCGTCGTCGACATCGACCTCGTACGTGATGGACCCCACGGCCTCGTCGCCGGTACAACGGGGTCCGGCAAGAGCGAACTCCTGCGAACGTTGGTCGTGTCGTTGGCGGCGCGGTCGAGCCCTGACCACGTCACGATGATCCTCGTCGACTACAAGGGCGGCTCGACATTCGATGCGTGCGCCCGCCTGCCGCACACCGTCGGTGTGGTGACCGATCTCGATGATGGCCTGGCCGAACGGGTGCTGGTGAGCCTCGATGCCGAAGTGCGCCGCCGCGAACGGCTGTTGCGAGCTGCTCGGGTCGATGACTTGACCGCCTACCGACGTGCCGCTCAGCACGCCCTGCCACGTCTCGTGGTGGTGATCGACGAGTTTGCTTCGCTCGCCAAGGAGCTTCCCGACTTTCTGGGCGCGCTCGTCTCGATTGCCCAGCGCGGTCGCAGCCTCGGCATCCACCTGCTGCTCGCGACGCAACGTCCGGCCGGCGTCGTCACCGACGACATCCGCGCGAACACGAACCTTCGGATTGCCCTGCGGCTGCAGGATCGCGCCGATGCCCATGATGTCGTCGGCACCGCGGCCCCCTCACGATTTCCTGTCGGCAGTCCCGGGCGAGCAGCGCTGCGCCTCGGCCCGGAAGGACTCGTCGTGTTCCAGACCGCAGAGTCGTCCGGTCCGGTGCCCGGGCGCAGTTCGTGTCTGTGGATCGAACGCCTCGGGCTCGGCGACCGGGCGGAGGCTCGCCAAGACCAGCAGCCGGTCGATGCACCGAGCGTGCTCGAACGGCTGGTCGACTCGATCGGCCAGGCTGCCGCCATGGTCGCCACGGCGTCTCCGCATCGTCCATGGATCGATGCGCTGCCCGAGCGGATCAGCCGGCGAGATCTTGGTGAGTCCGAGGGCGCGATTGGGCTGCTCGACGATCCGGCCGAACAGCGCCGACGCCCGCTGACATGGCACCCGAGCGACGGGACGTTGCTGTTGGTCGGTGCGCTCGGATCCGGCACGACGTCGGCGGCGACTGCCGCCGTTGCGGCATGTGTTCGACGCAGCTCGCCCGATGCACTGCACGTCTATGTCATCGATGCGATGGGCGATGCCGCGTGGAACACGTTCGAGGCGATCGCTCACTGCGGCGCGGTGGTGCGCGTGTCGGAGGCCGAGCGCCTCACCAGGCTGCTCGTTCGACTCACCGAGGTGGTCGACCGTCGGTCGGTCGATGCCACGAGCGTGCCGCCGATCGTCGTCGCGATCGACGGGTTCGCAGCCGTGCGTGATGCGGTGGGTGACGCCGCGCACGGTGAGAACGCCCGACGCCTCGACCGGCTGCTTCGCGACGGTCCTTCGGTGGGCGTCGTGGCCGTCGTCACCACCGACGGTCGGTCGTCGGCGGGATTGGCGGTGCCGCGCGCGGCGACGTGGGTGTTCCACGTCGGCGATCAGGGCGTCGCTCGCGCGGCAGGGTTGCGGGCCCCGGACGTGGGCGCTGGTACGCCGGGCCGACTGCGGGTGGTCGAGTCCGGACTGGAGGGCCAGGTGGTCTTCGACCTCGAACCGATGCCAGACGGCTTGCTCGACGCCGACGCGGAGCACATCAGCTGCGCTGCTCGGGTCGACGTGCTTCCCGAGGTCGTCGATGCGATTGATCTCGGTGCTCGGTTCGCTGCCTCGTGCCCGTCCGTTCAGCGCGATGGCCGGCCCCTCGAGTTGCTGGTCGGCCTGGCTGCGGACGACCTCCAACCCGCCGTGCTGCACGTTCCCGTCGGCGACCACGTGTTCGTGGGTGGGGCCGCACGCACTGGACGCTCCACGGCGTTGCGCCAGCTGGAGGCGGAGTGGCGTCGAACGCATCCCGGTGGGGCGGTACTCCACGTTGATCGCCGTCGACCCGTCGCAGCCGATGTCGCCGTCAGGGACGACCGCGGTGCGGTGCTCGTGGTCGTCGACGACGCCGAACGGGTGGACGATCCCGGGGGAGTGCTCGCTGAACTGCTGACTCGACCGTGCGTGACGTTCGCTGTCGCCGCCCGCCTCGATGCGGTGCGCGTCGCGTACGGACACTGGACGCGCGACATCGCCCGGAGTCGCTGCGGGTTGATCATGACGGCGATGGGTGACATCGACGGAGAACTGCTGGGCGCTGCATTGCCGCGCCGGTCGATGATCCCGCCACGGCCGGGTTTGGCCTGGATCATCGACCACGACGGCCAGCGCCTCGTGCAGGTCGCTGCCAGAATGCCTCCATGACCCGCATCGTCACCGTCGCCGGCGCTCAGCTCGGCCCGGTTCAACTCGCCGACGACCGCGCCGACGTGGTCGAGCGGATGATCGTGCTGCTGCAGGAGGCCGCCAGCCAGGGCAGCGATCTGGTCGTGTTTCCCGAACTCGCGCTCACGACGTTCTTTCCTCGCTGGTTCGCCGATGACATCACCACGACTGATCACTTCTACGAACGGTCGATGCCGAACGATGCGACTCAGTTGCTCTTCGACGAGGCGAAGCATCTGCAGATCGGATTCTCGCTCGGCTACGCGCTGTTGGAGGGCGGCCCCGACGGCACAGCGCACCGCTGGAACGTGCAGACTCTGGTCGAGCGGGATGGGCGGATCGTGGCGACGTTCAAGAAGGTCCACATCCCTGGCCATGCGGGCAACGAGCCTGATCGGGTGTTCCAACATGCCGAGCGGTACTACTTCGAGCCGTCCCCCGACGGCTTCGGCGTGTGGGATGCGTTCGACGGGCGTGTCGGAATGATGATCTGCAACGACCGGCGCTGGCCCGAGAGCTACCGGCTGATGGGATTGCAGGGTGTCGAGCTGATTCTGTGCGGCTACAACACTCCGCTGCACTATGCGCCCGATCCGAGTCAGGATTCGCTCCAGGGGTTCCACAACCAGCTCGTGATGTCGTCGGGCGCGTACCAGAACGGCACGTTCGTCGTCGGCGTCGCGAAGGGTGGGTTGGAGGAGGGCGTCGACTCGTTGGCCGACTCGTCGATCTTCGCGCCGTCGGGCGAGCTGCTGGCGAAGGCGGCGACGAATGGTGACGAGGTGATCGTCGCCGAGTGCGACCTCGACTGGTGCAAGCAGTACACCGAGACCTTGTTCGACTTC
Source organism: Ilumatobacteraceae bacterium (assembly GCA_035527095.1). Classification (GTDB taxonomy): domain Bacteria; phylum Actinomycetota; class Acidimicrobiia; order Acidimicrobiales; family Ilumatobacteraceae; genus Sva-07. Next base: position 9,774 of record DATLBC010000100.1, read on the forward strand.
GAGAAGTACCGCCGTCCCGAGCTGTACGGTCCGATCGCCCTACGGTGAGCGGCGTGAACAGCCCGATCTTCGACGACGCGCTCGATCGGGTGCGCGCCGGCGGGGGACGGCTGACCCGAGCTCGGCGGATGCTGCTCGAGGATCTGTTCACCACCAGGGGCCGGGTCACTGCCGACGAGTTGGCCGAGCGCCACGACGACATCGACCTCGCCACCGTGTATCGGTCGCTGTCGCATTTCGAGGAGGTTGGCGTGATCGAACACGTCCATCTCGGTCACGGCCCGGCGGCATATCGATGGGCCGGTGCCCGCACCGTCGCTGCGGTGTGCGACGGCTGCGGAGCGGTCACCGACATCCCGACCGACGAACTCACAGCGCTTGCGGAACGCCTCGAACAGGGCTACGGCCTCCACCTCGAACTGGGCCACTTCGCTCTCTCCGTCCTGTGCCCCGCCTGCCGCTGAGCACGACATCAGGGGTCGGACCCGCGATGTAGTCGCCGACGTCACGCGGCGTTCACGAGGGTGGCTTTCACTCCGGGCGGAGCTTTGACAAACTGTAAAGCGTGACCGAACTCGCCGACGCGCCCGCAGCTCTCGACCGAGACGAAAACGATCGCGTCGCGTTCGTGGTGAACGGCACCCCGGTCACGGTTCGGCGGACGCATCCTCACCTCCTCGCAGCGCTGCGCGAGGAACTCGACATCACCTCGCCCAAGGACGGATGTTCGCCGTCGGGCCAGTGCGGGTGCTGCACCGTGTTCGTCGACGGCAAGGCCATCGTCGCTTGCCAGTGCGACATGGACAAGGTGGAGGGGTCGTCGGTCGTCACGCTCGAAGGCGTCGACGAGGTGGAACGTCAGACCTTCGCCGACGCGTTCGCCGCGTGCGGCGGGCTGCAGTGTGGGTTCTGCATCCCCGGCATCGTGATGCGGGCGAAGTCGCAGATCGACAAGAAGGGCGCCGACCTCACCCGCGAGAAGATGGCGCCGCATCTCGGTGCCCATCTCTGCCGCTGTACCGGTTACGTCAAGGTGCTCGATGCGATCGAAGCGGTCGCCCAGGGCGCAGCATGTGCGCCGTCTCTGTCATCCACCGTCGGCGGCGGGGGCGCGAAGTACGAGGCGGCCCCGCTCACGCTGGGCGATCGCGGCTACGTCGATGACATCCGGGTGCCCGGCATGCTGCACGCCGCGCTCCACCTCACCGACCACGCCCGGGCCGACATCGCCGCCATCGATGTAGCAGCCGCGCTCGCAGCGCCGGGCGTCGAGGCTGTGTTGACCGCCGACGACCTGCCGGGCGAGCTGCGTGTCGGGATCATCTACAAGGACTGGCCGGTGATGATCCCCGTCGGCGGCCGCACGTCATACGCCGGCGATGTGCTCGCGGTCGTCGTCGCCGATACCCGTGATCATGCGCGGGCGGCGGCCGAGTTGGTCGAGGTGACCTACGACGTCCATGTCCCGAACACCGACGCCCGCGCGGCGCTCGACGACAACGCGCCGCTGTCGGTGTGGGGAACCGACTCCAACGTGCTGTCGACCAGCGCGTACACCCGCGGCGACGACTTCGAGTCGGCGTTCGCGGCGAGCGCGTTCACGGTGCACGAGACGTTCCGGACCCAGCGGATCGAGCACGCGTTCCTCGAGCCCGAGTCGACCGTTGCCGTGCCGACCGGTGCCGGCGGCGACCGAACGCTGCACGTGTACTCGGGCGGTCAAGGTGTCTGGGACGACCGCAACGACATCGCCGCTGTGCTCGATGTCGATCCATCACGCGTGACCGTCGAGCTCGTGTCCAACGGCGGAGCGTTCGGTGGCAAGGAGGACATGAGCAACCAGGCGCAGACCGCGCTCGCCGCCTGGAGTCTGGGTCGACCCGTGAAGTGCACGCTCTCGCGCGAGGAGAGCTTCCGTATGCACGCCAAGCGGCATCCAATCGAGCTCGAGTACTGGGCGGGCTGCAACACGGACGGCACGGTCACCGCGCTCAAGGTGCGTGGCATCGGTGACTCTGGTGCCTACGCGAGCGTCGGGATGAAGGTGTTGGAACGTGCGGCCGGCCATGCGTGTGGCCCGTACCGGTGGCCGTCGATCGACATCGAGACGATTGCCGTGCGCACCAACAACCTCGTGTGCGGCGCGTTCCGCGGCTTCGGTGCCAACCAGGCGCAGTTCGCGATGGAGGGTGTGCTCGACCGCCTCGCCGAGCAGGTGGGCATCTCGGGCTGGGAGATTCGCAAGCGCAATGTGATCAAGCCCGGCGACGAGTGGGGCCCGGGTCAGATCATGGACGATGGCGCCGGTGGCGCCGAGGCCTGCCTCGATCAGATCAAGGCGTCCTACGACGCAGCGATCACGTCGGGCAAGGCAGTGGGGCTCGGGCTCGGGTTGAAGAATTCGGGTCTCGGCAACGGATTCCGCGAGGTGTCGAAGGCGGTCATCCGTTTCGTGACGCCAGTCGACGACGAGGCCGGCCGAATCGAGGTACGCCATGGCTGGACCGAGATGGGCCAGGGCGTGCACACCGTTGCGCTGCAGGTCGCTGCACAGGAGTTGGGCGTCGACCCTGACCGCATCGACGTGATCGTCGACACGACCCGTGAATTGGGGTTCGGTCAGACCACCGGGTCACGCGGGACGTTGATGGTGGCGGGGTCGGTGAGCGATGCAGCGAGCGCCGCGCTGGCGGGCAGCTGTGAGATCGACGTCGACTACGAGGGCGAGTACGTCGTCGACTGGACCCAGAAGCTCGGCGATCCGGCGGTGACCAACCCGACGATCCACGCCGTGTTCAGCTTCGCCGCCCAGATGGTGGTGGCCGATTCGGCGACCGGGGCCATCGAGAAGGTGGTCGCCGTCCATGACGTCGGCAGGGCAGTCAACCCCACGCTGGTCGAGGGCCAGGTGGAAGGGTCGGTGCACATGGGGCTGGGGTACGCGCTGACCGAGGACTTCCCGACCGATCCCGAGACTGGCTTCCCGACCAACATGACGCTGCGGTCACTGGGCATCTTGCGGGCGAAGGACGTGCCCGAGATCGAGGTGCACTTGGTCGAGGTTCCGCAACCCCGCTCGCCGTACGGTATCAAGGGCGTCGGCGAGATCGGCTTGGTGCCAACGGCCCCGGCCGTCGCCGCCGCGCTCCATGCGGTCGACGGTGAGTGGCGCACATCGCTCCCCATGCGTCGCCCCTGATCTCCGAGTCGGTTCCCATCACGTTTGCGTCGAGATGTCGGTGGGGTGGACCACCAAATCCTCGACGCAAACGTGAACTGCGTGGGTGGGGGGAGTGGGGTGGAGTGGCGTCAGGTGCTCGGGGTGTCGCCGAGCAGGTAGCGGGGACCGGCGCCGCGAGCGGCGGCGACATCGCCGGGGTTGTACAGCGCGCAGGTGTCGAGACTCAGGCAACCGCATCCGATGCAGCCGTCGAGCTTGTCCTTCATTGCCTCGAGCATCGCGATGCGTTCATCGAGAAGCGGCTGCCACGACGAAGCGAGCTTCGCCCACTCGCGCCGATTCGGTGTGCGGCCCGACGGCAGCGAGTCGAGTGCAGCCTTGATCTCCTCGAGGCTGAGCCCGACCCGTTGGGCGACCTTGATGAAGCCGACCCGGCGCATCACGTCAGCGTGGTAGCGACGATGACCGGCCTCCGTGCGCTCGCTGGTGATCAGGGCGTTGGCTTCGTAGAAGCGAAGCGCCGAGGTGGCCACGCCGGAGCGTGTGGCGACTTCTCCGACGGTGAAGGTTCGTCGCGATTCGGTCTTGACTTCAACCATTGTTGAAGTTTTACGCTGCGGCCTCATGAACGCAACCTTCACCCTCGACGACATCGCCGTCGGCACGATGAAGATGATCACGGTCGATGGCCGCCGTGTGTGTCTGGTGCGCACTCGCGATGGCCTCCACGCCATCGACCAGGCCTGCCCGCATGAGGGGTACGGCCTCACCCAGGGCGAACTCGACGGCGACCTTGTCACCTGTGCGTGGCACAACTGGAAGTTCCGAGTCACGGATGGCACGTGCGTGCAGGGCGAGGAGTCGGTGCAGTCGCACCACGTCACGGTTGCCGACGACGGGGCGGTGCAGGTGTCGATCAACCGACCCGATCCTGCGGAGCGCCGGCCGCAGCTGGTCGCCAGCCTGCGCCGGGGTATCGAGCGCGACTACACCGGCCAGGTCGCACGCGACGTCGTCCGGCTTCTGCAGGCCGATGCGAACCCGGGTGAGCTGATCTGGGAAGCAGTCGCCCATGGCGCGCCGCGGGCCGAGTTCGGGTGGGGCCATTCGATCGCATCGGCCACCGACTGCCTCTCGATGATCGATCTGTACGAGGGTGACCAACGGGCGCTGCCGATCGTGCAGGGGATCAAGGGCATCGCCGAATCCGAACGGGGCCGGCCGGTGAATCGGCTGCCGGACCCCGCGCCGACGCCCGACGCGACCGCCGCGGCGTTCCGCCTGGCGATCGAAGCCGAGCAGATCCTCGATGCGCAGGCATGCGTGCTTGCCGCCATCGAGCGCGGCGACGGCGCGGACGACCTGCGGCCGTGGTTCTCTGCGGTCGTCAGCGATCACCACCTCTCGTACGGCCACGGCGCGATCTACACCCAGAAGGCGTTCGAGTTGCTCGACATGATCGGTTGGCACCGGGCAGCGACCGTGCTGCCGCACCTGGTGCCGACGCTCGTGTACGGCACCCGCGAGGACAAGCTTCCGTACATGCGCCCGTTGATGAAGGCGCTGGCGGGCGTCGACCTCGAGGCGTTGGCTCGTTGTGCGGGTGCGTCGACGGCCGGCGAATGGTCCGATGACGGGACACTCGGCGCTGCGCTCCTCGGTGATCGGCGCACTGCTCCGGTCGACGCGACCGTCGACGCCATTCGCCGTGGTGCGTCGGTCGATCACGTGCTCGACGTGGTCGTGCGGGCGGTCAGCGAGCGGATGCTGCGTTACGACGTAGCCGGCGAGTTCGACTTCGCCGATGACTTCGGCTGGCTCGACATCACCCATGGCCTGACCTCCGCCAACGCGGTGCGCTGGCATCACCGCCTCGCAGTCGAGCACGGCTCGGGGACGTCGCCAGATCTCCTCCGACTGGTGTTGTTCACGGCCTTTCTCGCCCAGTGGACGGGCCGGCACGAATGGCACACGAGGGTGGGTGAGCGCCACGAAGTCGAGCCACTCGGGTCGACACTCGGCGGGTACGCCGCCGAGTTGCAGCGACAGTCGATGCTCGATGGGACGACGGCCTTCATCGTTCACGCTCACGCGGTCAAGACGTCACGGGCGGCGGCGCTGGAAGCCGAACGCTCCGGATCGACAGTGACGCTCGACGCGACCGCCCGCTTCCTCGCGGCGCCCAAACTCGAACGCTTCGTCGCCGCCACCGTCACCCGCTCGATCGACTTCCTGAACGGACGGACCCAGCGACCCTGACCCCGCTGGGTCTGCGGTCAGCCGGCGTCCGGTTGGTCGGGGCGGGCGAGGATCGCGTAGAGCTTTCGCTTCGTGTCCTCGAGGACCTCGGTGGCAGCGGCACGTTGTTCGGGTGAGCCGAACCTCGCGACTTGGCGGACCTGGCCACCGAGCTCGGACACCAGGCGACGCAGATCCCCGCGGCCGCCGGTTCCCGACTGGTTCCACGGAGCGGGTTCTCCCTCGCCCTGCGCATCTCGGATCTCGGTGAGCAGTTGCCGGCCGCGATCGGTGAGTGCGAACTGACGCTTGCCGTCGACCTCCGTGGAGGTGAGTGCGCCGCGATCCTCGAGCCGGTCGAGGGTCGGATAGACCGAGCCGGGACTCGGGCGCCAGCGCCCGTCGCTGCGGGCCTCGAGTTCGGTGATGATCTCGTAGCCGTGCATCGGGCGTTCTTCCAGCAATGTGAAGATCGCCAACGGGACGGCGCCTCGTCGTGCCCGATGGCGTCCGCCGCCCCGGCCGCCGCGGTCGTGCTCGGCGTGATGGATGTGATCGTGGAAGTGCATGCGTGCTCCTCGTCGGCGCCCGGAACGTCTGCGTGCGTTCGTGGATGTGGTCGATTCGTCAGTGGTGGTCATGGTGAGCGGTGTCGGCTCGGTCATGTGTACTCCTTGAGTATCTCTATGGTTAACGATGTATCGCTACTATAGCGATACATCGTTACGAATGCAACTGCCAATTGCGTATCCACGTTCGATGATGATCGCGGGGTCCCCCGTCGGCGATGCTGAGAGCGATGAGTGACGCAACGATCGAACGAGAGAACGAGACCAGCGGAGACGTCGTGGACCACGTCCGTGCTTGGCTCGACGAGAACTGGGATCCCGACCTCACCGTGGCCCAATGGTGGGAGCGCTTGGGGCTCGCCGGCTGGTCGGCTCCGACGCTGCCCGAGAACGCGTACGGACGTGGGCTGTCTCGCGGCGACTCGGTGCTGGTCTCGAACGCGATCGCCGAGTACGGCGCCCTCGGCGCCCCAGGTGGCCTCGGGTTGTTGCTCGCGGCGCCGACCATTGCCACGCACGGAACCCCCGAGCAGGTCGAGAAGTACGTTCGCGACATCGTCACCGGCCGGCAGGCCTGGTGCCAGCTCTTCAGCGAACCCGGCGCCGGCTCCGACCTCGCCGGGTTGCAGGCCAAGGCGATGCTCGACGGCGAGGAGTACATCGTCAATGGTCAGAAGGTGTGGACCTCGGGCGGCCACTACGCCGACATGGGCATGCTGATCGCCCGCACGAACTCCGACGTGCCGAAGCATCAAGGCATCACGTACTTCGCGATGGACATGCATCAGGACGGCGTCGACGTCCGTCCGCTTCGCGAGCTGACCGGTCGGGCGCTCTTCAACGAGGTGTTCATGTCCGATGCCCGCGTGCCGGCCGATGCGGTCATCGGTGGGCTCAACAACGGTTGGGCCGTCGCCAACACCACGCTCGCTCACGAGCGCGCCGGCCTCGGTTCAGGCGGCGGGAGCAGCTCAGCGAGCGCGGCGATTCCAGGAACGGTCGGCGGACAGCTCGACACCCGCGCCGGCGACTATGTCCGCGATCCGAAGAAGCCGTCGACCGCCGGCGGTGGTGCAGCGTTCCGTGACACGTCGAAGATGATGATCAACCTCGCCCAGGGCGCGGGCATGGCGAACGATCCGACGATCCGCCAGGACCTCGTTCGGCTGTACACGATGAGCCAGCTCGGCCGCATCAACAACCTTCGCGTCAAGGCGGCGAAGGCCAAGGGCGAAGAGATCGCGGGGATGGGCAACATCGCCAAGCTCTCGATGAGTGACATGGTGCGTCTTCAGCGCGACCTCGGTCTGCGCATCTCCGGGCCGCAGGGCATGTTGCACGCGTACGACTCGGCCGGCCGCAAGGCACTCGACGAGGCGACCGGCAATCCGTTCTTGGGCTTCGTCACCGAGATGGCGCTGTTCGCGCAGGCCCCGCCGATCTACGGCGGCACCGATCAGGTGCAGAAGAACATCATCGGTGAGCGCGTCCTCGGTCTGCCGAAGGAGCCGAACCAGGACAAGGTCGTGCCGTTCTCCGAACTCCCGAAGAACGCATGACGATTACATCGCGGGTCTGACCCCGATGTAATCGCGTTACAACACGGGTCAGACCCGCGATGTAATCAGCGGTTGAGCATGCCGTAGGCGTGGGTCGGGTGGAGTTCCAGCAGCAGGCGGCTGTCATCGACCATCGCCTGGCGGTACTCGTCCCAGTTGTCGTGTTCGCCGACGATCGTGCGGTAGTAGTCGACGAGCGCGTCGGCGGTTGCATCGTCTCGTGACGTCGCCACCGGCAGCATCGTCACGTCGGCTTCGATCACGGCATAGGCCCAGAAGTCGTCACGGTTCACGTGGAGCGACGCTCGCGGATCGCGCCGCAGGTTCGCCGTCTTCGCACGGCCGTCGGTGACCGAGATCCGGATCACATCGTCGTCGCCGACGGCATAGGCGATGTTCGACGACTGTGGTCGGCCGTCTGACTTCAACGCGATCAGGATCCCGTTGCGCTTGTCACGGATGAAGTCGAGTGCCTCGGGGATCTGCATGATCGATGCAACCAGCCCGCACAGCGGACTGTTCCCGGACACTGTGTGCGCCTGGCTCACTCTGCTTCGAGCGGACCCGCTGTTGCCGCGGCAGCTCGGGCTGCCGCGAACTTCGCCGTCGTCAGCAGGGGCCCGGCAACCAGGAACAGCAACAGCGACAGGACACCGGCCACGAGCCAGGGCATCCGCAGTGCGACATCTCGCGTTGCGAACTGGTCGACGATCACCACGATCAAGCCCCCGAGCGCCGCGCCGATCGGCATCATGCCCCACCCGAAGAAGCGGTAGACGCTGTTCACCCGGCCGAGGAGATGGTCGGGGATCACCGACTGGCGAAAACTCACCGTGATCACGTTCCAGAGCGTTCCGACGAACATGAATGCGGCCAACAGCAGCCACACGGTCGGCCACCAGGTCATCAGCCCGATCAGGATCGACAAGATGCCGCCGCCGACGAGAGACAACATCAACGAGGGCCCGGCGCCGATCCGCCCGGCCACGCTGGACGCTGTCCACCCGCCGACGATTCCACCGACCGCGCCACCCGTGCCGAGGATGGCGAACTCGGTCGGACTCGTGTCGAGGACCTCCTGGCCGTACAAGACGAACGTGGCCATCGACAGCGTGCTGATCAGGTTGAGCGCGCCCAAGGTGATCGCCAGGGCACGAAGCAGGTCGTGGCTCCACAGCCACCGGAATCCCTCCGCCAGCTCGGCCTGCCAGGAGGCACCCGCTGGCGCAGCGTTCGTCGGCCGATTTCGCGCTGCCGGGTGGATGAACGCGATGAGCATCGCAGACGCGGCGAACGTCACCGCGTCTGCGTAGAAGGGCAGCGCGAACGAGACGGCGATGAGCAAGGCGGCGAGCGGCGGTCCGGCGAACGTGTTGGCGACGAGTTCGCCGCTCCACAGGCGGCCGTTCGCCTTCTCGAGATTGTCGGCGTGCACGATCGAGGGCAGGAACGTCTGCGCCGAATTGTCGTAGAGCACCTCGGCGATACCGAGCAGGAGCGTCGCGACGAGGATCATCAGATACAGCGCGGTGTCGGTCGTGATCGCGGTTGCTGCGTCGGAAACGACGTCGGGGCCGGGGAGGCCGCCCTGGCGGGTCATCACCACGACGGCAATGCCAACGGTGACAGCCGCGCGAATCGTGTTCGACGTGACCATCAGGCGTTTGCGGTCGTAGCGGTCGGTGATCACCCCTGCCGGCAGGCTGAACAGCAGCCACGGCAGTCGCTGCACGACGACGACGAGCGAGATCAGTAGCGGATTGCGTGTGACGGCCGATGCGAGCCATGGATAGGCGATCAGACCGATGCCGTCACCGAGGTTCGAGATCGTGCTCGCCCAGAAGAGCTTGACGTAGTTGCGACCGAGCCGTGCCGGGTCGAGCCCGTTGCGGACGCCGTCAACTGCGATGTCGGTCACGATGGCTCTGGGAGGACGGGATGGCCGGTCGGGTAGACGGCGGCAACGAAGCCGAACACGACGTCACCGTCACGGGGCAAGGTGGTGAACTCCTCGGCCAACTCGACGACCCGGGCGAAGAACTCGTCGGCGCGATCTTCCGGTATCCGTGCGTGGCGCATGGTGGACCGTATGTGTCCCGGTTCCGACACAGCGGCCTCGGACTGCGCCTCGGCGAGGAAGTCGAGCCGTACCGCCCTCGCCGGCGTCGGGCCGTCGCCGAAGACGATGGTGCGGCCGGTTCGGCCGTAGAAGCGTTCTTCGATGGCGCGCACGCGCCGGGTCCGCACGACCTGCAGCAGCCCCACGTCGACGAGCACGTCGACGTGGTAGGCGACGGACGACTTGGGTCGATCGAGCGCGGTCGCCAGTTCGGTCACGGTCGCTGCTCGCTCGAGAACGAGGTCGAGGATCACGCTGCGAACCGGCTCGGCGAGAGCCTTCAGTAGCTGGGGAGTGTCGGCGGTGACGCTCGGCGCCAGTTCATAGTCGGGAACCATCGCCGAAGAATATCCGACACATCTCGAACAATCGATAAATCTCGGACAAAATCACGTTTGCGTCGCGGTTCCGGTGGGGCGCCCCACCGGAAACCTGACGCAAACGTGGTTGGTTGGGTTGGTTTGGTTGGTTGGGTCAGCCGGCGTCGGTCGCGGTGGCGTCGACGGCGAGCTGTCCCGTGCCGACGGTGATCTTGCGGGGCTGGGCCTGTGGGACCACCGGGATCCGCAGGCTCAGTACGCCGTCGGTGTAGTCAGCCTCGATGCCCTCGGCGTCGAGGCCTTCGCCGAGGCTGACCTGGCGGCGGAAGGTGCCCTCGTGCCGCTCGTCGAAGTAGACGCGGTCGCCCTCTTGGCTCTGGTAGCTGCGCTCGGCTGAAACGGTGAGCACATTGCGCTCGACGGAGATGTCGATCGAATCGGCAGCCACCCCGGGCAGGTCGAGGTGGACCCACACGTTGTCGCCGCGCCGGTAGGCGTCCATCGGCATCGGGCGTCCGGTCATCCACGCCGAACGCGTGGGGGTGCGCTGGTTGAACAGCGCATCGAGTTCACGGAAGGGGGAGTTCTGCAAGAGCATGGGGTTGCCTCCTGATGGAAGGTGAGTGTTGGTGTGTGCCCTCATGAGGATAGCTACCATCAGATGTCTTGACAACCTATGACTCAACATTGCTAGTTGCGTTCGATGCGACCCTTCATCGCCAGCGAGGCGAGACCGAAGCTGATGACCATCAAGGCGAGTGACGCTGCGGCCCCAGCGGCCAGCGCGCTCCAGTCCCACCCCACGGTGATCAGGCTTCGCAGACCTTCGAGCACGTACGTCACCGGGTTGTACTTGGCAATCGTCTGCAGCCACCCGGTCAATGCCTCCTCGGGCAGGAACGACGTGGTGAGGAATGCGAACGGGAAGAACAACACGAAGCTGGAGTTGACTGCGGCGGGGTTGCCGGTCTTGAGCGCGATCGCGTACGGGAATCCGGCGAAGGCCAGGCCCCACAGCGCGCCGTACATGACGAAGACGAGCAGCCCGAGCATCCCGGTCACGAACGTCACCCCGAAGGCGAGCCCCAGCAGGATCACCGGGATCGTGAGCGCAATGATCGACACCACGTCGGCCGCCATCAAGCCCAGCAACAGCATCGGTCGGCGGATCGGCGTGAGCAGGAGCCGGTCGAAGTAGCCGCTCTGGACGTCGGTGACGAGCGCTCCCGCACGCGAGATGCCGGTGACGGCGAAGATGATCGCCACCGGCAGCTGGAACGCCTTGAAGTCCTCGACGGCGCCGCTCCCCTGTGCGAAGTCCTGCAGTGCGCCCACGTTCACCACGTAGAAGAACACCGGCGTGATCAGCGCGGGGATGAAGAACTCGGGCTCGCGGAACGCGCCGCGAATCGCCCGGCCGGCGATCGTGAGGAAGTCGTGCATGGCCGACGATCGGCGCGCCAGCGGCGCTGACCTGTGTGCTGTCGTCGGAGTCGTGGTCGTCGCGGCGGTCATGACGCTGCCTCCAGATTCGTGTCGGTGGGGTCGTCGCTGTCGGCGAAGTGGGTGCCGGTGACATGCAGGTACACGTCATCCAGCGTCGGGGTGCGCAGCGTGAGTGAGCGCACCGGAACACCGCATCCGTTGAGTGCGACGGCGACCTGGGCGATCAGCCCTGCGCCATCGGTGGTCACCACGGCGAGTTCGTTGTTGTGGATCTGGACGTCGTCGATGCCTTCGACGGCGCGAACGGCATCGGCCGCGGCGGCGACATCCCCGTCGACCTCGGCCTGGATCAGGTCGGCGCCGATCTCGCGCTTGAGCGAGTCGGGTTCGCCCTCGGCCCGGATCAGACCGTTCGCGATGATGCCGACTCGGTCGGCGAGTTCGTCGGCTTCCTCGAGGTACTGGGTCGTGAGAAAGATGGTGATGCCGTACTCGCGATTGAGGCGGCGGACCTCGGCCCACACCGACGACCGGCTGACCGGGTCGAGCCCGGTCGTCGGCTCGTCGAGGAACAACACCTGCGGCCGGTGGATCAACGCAAGGGCGAGATCGAGGCGCCGCTTCATGCCGCCCGAATACGACTCGACTCGATTGTCGATCGCGCCGCCGATGTCGACGAGGCCGATCACATCGTCCATCCGCTGGGCGATGTCGTGCTTGCTCAAGCCGTAGAGCCGACCCTGGAGTCGGAGCATCTCGCGGCCGGTCTGCTTGCCGTCGATCGACGAGTCCTGCAGCGCGACGCCGATGCGCAGCCGGATGTCGTCGGGTTGAGTGGCGACGTCGAAGCCGGCGACAGTGGCCGCACCTGACGTGATGCCGAGCAACGTGCACAGCATCTTGACCGTCGTGGATTTGCCGGCACCGTTCGGCCCGAGGAAGCCGAAGATCTCGCTCTCGCCCACGTCGAGGTCGATACCGGCGACCGCCTCGAAGTCACCGAACGTCCGTCGAAGGGCCTGTGCCTGAATCGCTGCAGCCATGGCCGTCAGGATGCCCCGCTGCGATGGCCATCATGCGCGCCGCAACGAAAACTCGTGGTTCCCCCGACCCGGGTCTCCGGGAACCTCAGGCTTCGAGGCGGCCGTCGACGATGTGGACGCTGCGGTCGCAGTAGTGAGTGATGCGTTCGTCGTGGGTGACCACGATCGCTGCGATCCCACGCGACTTCATCTCGCCTTGGATCAGCTCCATCACCTGCTCGCCGAGCTTTGTGTCGAGCGCCGACGTCGGCTCGTCGAACAGCACCAGTGCGGGGTCGTTCATCAGGGCCCGGCCGATCGCGACACGTTGGCGTTGGCCGCCCGACAGCTGCGACGGCAGGTTCTTCGCCCGATCGGCGAGCCCCAACTCCTCCAGCAGCTGATCGGCGCGCGCTCGTGCCGGCGCACCCGTGCGCTTGCCGAGTTCGTCGACCACCAGCAGGTTCTCGCGGGCGTTCAGGAACGGCACGAGGTTGACCGACTGGAACACGAAGCCGACCTTGTCCTGGCGGAACTTCGTGAGCTCCTTTGCGTCGTGGCCCGAGATGTCCTCACCGCCGACGACGATGGTTCCCTCGGTCGCCGACAGGATGCCACCGGCGATCGAGCACAGCGTGGTCTTGCCGGAGCCGGACGGCCCGACGAGAGCGACCATCTCGTCGCTGCCCAACGTGAGCGTGGCGTGATCGAGGGCGACGACGTCGGAGCCGTCGCCCATCGTGTACACCTTGCGGACGTCGCTGAGTTGGAGTGCTGTCGACACGACAGCTGGTGTAGTGGTCATGAGGTGGTTCCGATCGCTGAGGCGGGGTCGATGCGCAGCACGCGGCGCAGGGAGAACGAACAGCCGAGGACGGCGGCGACGAGCAGCAGCACAACGCTGAGGATGATGCGCGATGGGGTGATCAGCAGCGGGATCGATCCGGGTGGCAGCAGCACGTCGAGGAGTACCACGAGGGTGCCGGCGATCAGCGCGGCGATCGCAGTGACCACCACGGCCTGAGCGACGAGACCGGCGAAGATCGTCGACGACCTCGCACCGAGCGCCTTGAGGACCCCGTACAGGCTGGTGCGTTCGACGGTGAGGAGCGCGAAGAACAGTCCGATCACGACGAGGGCGATCGCCACGGTGACACCGATGATCTGGTTGAACGTCGCCTGCTGCTCCGTGACGCCGGGGATTGCGTCGATCGCTTCGTCGACGGTGTACGAGTCGGTGGCACCGTCGGTCGCTGCATCGATCGCGGCTGGGAGGTCATCGCCGTCGCCGCGCACGATCAGGGCCTGGAACACGTCGGGTCCGAGCTGAGCGTCGGGACGGTTGGCGCTCAGCGTGTCGCGCCACGTGTCGGGCGACGCCCAGAGGCTCGACTGGCCGTTGAAGCTGGTGTCTTCGACGAACCCGATGATCTCGATCGGGGTGCGTGCGGGGCCGACCTCGATGATCATGCCCTCCTCGACGCCGTCGGCCTCGATGCTCTCGTCGGCCCAGGCCTGGCCGTAGGGAGGCGCGTCGGGCACCCCGTCGGGTGCGAGTTCGTAGCCGAACAGCGCAACGCTGGCGAGATCACGCGGCCCGTTGCCGGGTACTCGGGCACCGAGTTGCACGTTGCCGATCCCGCCGACCTCGGTGACTCCGTCGGTCGCTTCGACCTGCGCCCGGAGTGCGGGGTCGATGCGGCTGCGAAGGAATGACGCCTGGGCGGTGTCGGAGTAGACGATGGCGTCGGCGTTCTGGGCACGGATGGCTCCGGTCGACGAGGCGATCAGTCCGTCGAGCAACCCGCCGAGGAACATCAGCAAGATCGCGATCAACGTCAGGATGACCGTGGCGGTGGCGAACCTGCCGGGGCGTCGACGGAGTTCCTTCAGGGCGAGCTTCACGATCCCACCCCCTGGCCGGTGGTGGCCTCGATCGGATCGATCTTCAGGACACGACGGGCAGCGACGAGCGAACTGAGCACCCCGAGTGACAGCAACAGCACCGACCAGAAGATCACGGCGGCGGTTTCGAACTGGAGCGAGATGCCGCCGAGCGCCTGCTGCGAGACCGGGTAGTAGAGGAGTGTGCCGACGAGCAGACCGAGGCCGATGATCACGACGACCTGGATCAGCAGCGACGACACCAGGCGTCCGGCCGGCGCGCCGATCGCACGCAACAACGTGAGCGAGTTGGCCTTCTGGAACGTGACGATCAGGAAGAACAGTCCTGTGACGCAGGGAACGACCAGGCCGTAGAGCAGGAAGATGATGTTGAACGACTGCTGCACCTGGGCGACGCCCGGCGTTTCGGCGGCCGCATCGTCCTTGGTCAACGCGTCGAGCGTGAGCGACTGCTCGTTGATCGATGCGACCGCTTCGTCGGGCGTGAACCCCTCGGCGGGGATCACCCCGAGCACGTTCGGGAGCGGCGTGCCCGCATCGGGGTTCACGCTCTTGACCGCTTCGAGGTAGGTCTCGTAGGAGACGAACAGGGTCGGTGACACGTTGAGTTGGGCGTTTTCGGCGACCCCGACGATGGTGATCTCCTTGCCCCCTGGGAGCAAGGTGACGGTGTCGTCGATGCCGTAGCCGAGTTGGACGTCGGCATCGCTCACGACCGCCTCGTCGTCGGCGGTGGGCAGGCGACCGTCGACCACGGTGCTCGGCGCGCCGATCCCGTTGCCGTCGGGGCCGAGTTCGTAGCCGATCAGCGTGGTGTCGAACGTCTCACCGTCGGTGTTGCCGCTGGGCAGGCCGGTGAAGGTGCCCTGTCCGATGGGGCCGACCTCACCGGTGCCGGGCGCGGCGAGAACGTCGGCCTCCATGTCGGGGGTGATCACGCTGCCCTGGATCACGCGTTGGCCGTCGACGCTGTAGACGAGGACCGGCGCGTTCTGCTCGCGGATGGCGCCGATGAAGCCGGTGATCAGACCGTTCTGCAGCGACTGCTGGAACAGGATGAGGAACACCAGGAGTGCAATCGCGGCGATCAGCAGCGCAAAGCGCACTTTGGCGCGTGCCATTTCCTTGAACGCGAGAAACATCGTCGGGGGGACCTCGGTGCAACACGCTACCGAGCTGTCCGCGTGGAGCGCCGCCCGAGGGCGATACACCTCAAGTGATACCGCTGTGTGCCGATGATCCTTCTGACGTGGCGAACCGGCCCGACCCCCGAGTCCGGCACTGCGCCAACAACAGGAGCAAGATCATGACCAACCCCACCCCCATTGCGCCGGAAGCTCGCTCGGAGCGACGCCGGATCGGTGGGCTCATCATCGGATCGGCCGTTCTCTCAGCGATCGGTGTCGGAGCCCTCGCCTACACCGCGACCAACGCCGCGTTCACCGGGACGACCTCGACGTCGGGCAACTCGTTCACCTCCGCGACGGTGTCACTCACCGACGACGACTTCGGAGTCGGCAACTTCGTCGCGGCTGACATGATGCCGGGCGACTCGAAATCCGACTGCATCGAGGTCAGGTACACCGGCAGCACGGCGACAGGCCTGGCGGCGATGAAGGTGTACGGGGCACCCACCGGCCTGCTCGCCGACAATCTGACGCTCTCGATTGGCTACGGCGCGGCCGGGTCGACCTGTGCAGCACCCGGCACCCTGACCAACATCTACAACAGTGGCTTCGACACCTTCCCGACGACCTACGCAACCGGGCTCGCAGGTCGGATCCCCACGGCCACGAACCAGACGGTGGCGTACGTCTTCAACGTGACGCTCAAGTCGGCGACCACCAACGCATCGCAGGGCGAGAGCGCAACCGCCGCCTTCACGTGGGAGGTCAGCTCGAGCTGACCGGTCTCATGATCAGCGCTTGGCCGACCCCGAGCGCACTTGCCTCCATTCAAGTAGCGCCCGTTGCCGACACCCTCGTTGGTGTCGGCAACGACGCGTCTCCCCGCTGGTACCGGCTCCCACCGTCGGGACCGCCGGTGCGCGTCGAGTCGGGAGCCCGACTGGCCGCCTCGACGTTCGCACGGCTCGTCGCGCTCACCTGGTGCTGGATGCTGGTCTGGCTCGCCCTCTGGAGCTTGGTGCCGATGCTTGCCGGGTGGTCGCCAGTCGTCGTGACGAGTGGCTCGATGAATCCGGCGCTCCCGATCGGTTCGGTCGTGCACGTCGACCGTTCCGTCGACCTGTCGGCGGTCGGTGTCGGTTCGATCATCTCGTTCGATGCGCCGGGCACACCCGGAACCAGGATCACCCACCGTGTCACGGGCACCGAACGTTCCGCCGATGGCACCGACGAGGTGGTCGCGTTCCGCACCAAGGGCGACGCCAATGTGGCGGCTGACACGATGGCGGTTCCGGTTGCGAACGTCGACGGCGTGGCCCGCCTCGTGCTTCCCTACGCCGGGCTTCCCAAGGCGTGGTCGATCAATGGTGACTGGCTCGCGTTCGGCGGCTTCATGATCCTGACAATCGGTGCGTCGATGCTGTCGATCGACACCCTCATCCGGTTCATTTCCAGCGACGTTCGACGGCCGACGCGCGGTGGTCGCCGGCGGACGGCGGCGATCGCGATCGCGATCGCCGCGATGCTCGGCGCGCCGTCCACCGGTGCGGCCTTCAGCGCGTCGACGGTCGGCACCGGGACACAGTTCTCGATGACATCGCAGTGGTTCATCGATGCAATAGATCGCGATGCGCCGGTTGCCCATTGGCGTCTGGGGGAGCCATCGGCTGGAGCGCCGAGCGTGGCGATGACCGACACCTTCGAGACGTTCGCCGGTTGGACGAACCTGGGCTCGGGGAGTGTGGTGTCGTCCAGCGTCCGCGCCCACACCGGGCTGCGCTCAGGGCTGAAGACGAGCAACAACGACCCCAACGGAGGGTGGAAGCCGCTGCCCGCGCCGATCGCGAACGACTTCGTCTTCGAGATCTGGGTCTATCGCCCGGGGGGCTACAGCGGTGGCGCGATCGACCGGATGGGCCTCGAGGATTCCAGCTTCAACGGCTACACGTTCAATGCGGATCACGGCGGCAACACGTTGCGCATCGACCGTCGTACCGGTGGCAGCGCGACGGGAATCGGTTCGTCGGTGTCGTTCAACCCGCCTGAGGATGCCTGGTATCGGCTGCGGATGACCCGCGTGGGCACGTCGATCACCCTCAACGCGTTCGATACGTCTGGAGCCGTGCTTGCATCGACGTCAGCGACCGACTCGACGACGACAGCGTTCGATCGCGTGAGCGTGCGTGGCGGGTGGGACTACTACATCGACGATCTGAAGGTGTCCGCGTTCGCGGTCGGTGCTCCGGTGACAGCCGCCGATCGCGTCGGCACCCTGCCCGGCACCTACGCCGGTGGTCCGACATCGGGCCGGCCCGGGCTCGTGACCAACGACGGCGATACGGCGGTTCGATTCGACGGCATCGACGACATCGTCCTGCTCGGCGACAGCACCCTGATCAACACGACCACTCGCGATCAACGCACGGTGGAACTCTGGTTCGTGCCCGAGCGCGTCACCGGACGCCAGGTGCTCTACGAGGAGGGGGGCGGCACCAACGGGCTCAACATCTACCTCGACGGTGCGCAGCTCTACGCGACCGCGTGGACGAACTCGTGGACCAATCAGCTGATCACGATCGCACCGACGTCGATGGCGGTCGGTGTGCGTCACCATGTCGCGGTGACGCTCGATGCGGTCACCACGAAACAGCTGACGATGTACCTCGACGGGGTCGCGGTCGCGACCAGTTCGAAGACCGATTCGGGATCGTGGGCTGCGCACACCGACGACGGCGGCATCGGCGCCCAGAACAGCGACACCCGATTCCACGACGGCACGGCATCGGGCGGCGGCAACAACTTCGCCGGCACGATCGACGAGGTGGTGCTGTTCAATTCGACTCCCAGCGCTGCCCACATCGCCGATCATTTCGTCGCGGGTCGCTGACCGTTGGCGAGGAGCCGGCGGTCGTGGGAAGCTGCCGCGATGAGCTACCCGGTCGCGCTGTACCTCCAGGACGCCCACGACATCCGTCAGGGCATCGAACTCGTTCAATACGCCGAGGCCAGCGGATTCGACGCCGTCTGGCAGGCCGACAGCCGGCTGGTTCGTGACGCCGTGGTGCCGATGGCGGCGTTTGCAGCGAACACCGAGCGGATCAAGATCGGCTCCGGCGTCATCGACATCTGGACTCGCAATGCCGCCCGGCTCGCCTCGACGTTCTCGACGCTCGACGACCTCGCGCCGGGTCGGATGATCTGCGGGCTCGGTGCGTGGTGGGATCCGCTGGCCGCCAAGGTCGGGATCGATCGGTCCCGTCCGTTGAAGGTGATGCGCGAGGTGGTCGACGCCGTGCGAGGTCTGCTGCACAACGAGACGGTGTCGATGGCCGGTTTCCACGTGCAACTCGATGGCGTCGAACTCGACTACGTGCACCAGGAACGACGCCCGAAGGACGTGCCGATCTACATCGGCGCCACCGGCATGCAGATGATGGAGCTGACCGGCGAGATCGCTGACGGTGCCGTGCTGAACTACCTCGTGTCGCCGAGCTACAACGTCGATGCGTTGGAAGCGCTCGAGCGTGGCGCAGCGAAGGCCGGTCGCACGCTCGCCGACATCGACCGGCCGCAACTCGTCGTGTGTTCGGTCGACGAGGATCGCGGCGCGGCGCTCGACGGGGCCCGCCTGCTCGTCACGCAGTACTTGGGTCAGCAGCCGCACATCATGAAGGCATCGGGCGTTCCGCAGGAACTCCTCGACGAGATCGGCGAGGTGCTCACGTGGCCGGCGACCCACGATCAAGTCGTGGCGGCGAGCAAGCTCGTCCCCGACGACATCGTGCAGATGATCACGGCCTCGGGCACCCCCGACGAGGTGCGGGCCAAGGTCGACGAATATGTCGCGGCGGGCTGCACCTGCCCGATCCTGTACCCGCTTGCCGATGACGTTCGGCTGATGATCGACACGTTCGCTCGCAACTAGTTTCTTGTCGATGCGCATCACGTTGCCATCCGGAACCGTTGCCGAGATCGCCGAGCCGTCCGACACCGACGACGCCGCGACCATGGGCCTGGTGATCGCGCCGGACATCTTCGGCCTTCGCCCGCTGTTCGACGACATGGTCGTTCGGCTTGCTTCGGTCTGGTCGATGACCGTGTGCGCGGTCGAGCCGTTCCCTGGCCTGGACCTGGGCGACGAGGTCGAGCCGCGCCTCGCCGCCGTGCCGAACCTGGACGACGACGTGCATCTTCGCGATCTCATCGAGGCGGCCGACGCGACCGGATGTGATCGTGTCGGGCTGCTCGGATTCTGCATGGGCGGCATGTACTGCTTCAAGGCAGCGCGCAGCGACCGGTTCGCGAAGATCGCCAGCTTCTACGGAATGATCAGGCTGCCCGAGGCCTGGCACGGTCCGGGACAGGGTGAGCCGCTCGATGAACTCGCACTGGGACATCCCGGTCGGGTCCTGGCGATCATCGGTGAGCTTGACGCCTACACCCCGCCTGCCGACGTCGTCGCTCTCGAAGCGGCTGGTGTGAATGTCGTTCGCTATCCCGATGCCGAGCATGGGTTCGCCCACGCCCCAGAGCGCCCGGCACACCGTCCGGCCGACGCCGCCGATGCCTTCCAGCGCGCGCATACCTGGCTCACCGCGTAACGATGACATCGAGGGTTGGGGACCCCGAGGCTGTCAGCCGTGGCCGGAGTCGTCGTCGACGAGGCGATCGCCTCGCTCGGCGGGAGCGGGCGATGCCGCAGCATCGGGGTGCAGCCTCGCGATCAACAATGACTCGATTGCGAAGATCAGGAAGCCGGCGCCGAGAACGAGTTCGGACGGTTCGCCGAGCTTGCGCAGGTGATCATCGGCGGAGAAGTCGGAGCCGAGGGTGTGGAGGATGGGTTCGACGACGGAATACCACGCGTACACCACTGCATGCACGCCGAACCAGGGAGCGGACACGGATCCCCACCGCGGTGCCAGCAGATCGGCGAACTCACCCACGCGGGGCAACCGACGCCACACCGCATGGCCCACACCGGCGCCGTACACACCGACGATCGTGTAGGTCGCGCTCAGCGCCCACGGGGTGAGCAGGTTGTGCGCGTTCGTCTCGTTCTGGAAGTTGGCCGAGGTCAGCGCGTCTGGACCGGAGAAACCGAGCTGGCGTTGGCCCCAGCTCATCTCCTCGCCGGCGAGGAGGAACGAGCCCGCTGCGAAGACCACCCAGCAGAACACCAGCCACCTCGGCCACTGGAGTTTCCAGAGCTGGAACGCAACCACCGAGGCGAGGACTGCGGTCGCGAGCGCCAGTAGCAACTGCGCCGACTCGATCGGGCCGTCCTCGTCGATGAGCCACTCGTACAACGGCAGGTCCAGCACGCCGATGAGCAGGACGACCAGGAAGACTCCTGCCGGGATCGACCAGGCCAACACCGGACGTGCCCGCAGTGTCGTGAGTCCGGAGTCGACCGATTCGAGCGCCCTCGTGGTCGCACTGCTCGGTTGAGCCTCGGCGCTTCGTTCTGGGGTGGCTGGTCCACTCACAGGACTCACAGTAGGCACGATCTTGTACAGCTCGGGTCTCGAACCCGGCCCGCCGGCGTCGCGCGGATCGGCTGAGGCCCGGAGCCGGTCGCTGCCCGGACACGTGGCATGGCTCAGCTGACGACCGATTGGCGGAACGGGAGGGATTCGAACCCCCGAGCCTTGCGGCCGGCCGCTTTCAAGGCGGCTGCATTCGTCCACTCTGCCACCGTTCCGGTCACGAGGTTACCGGGCTACACTCCGGTGCTCCCGGGAGAGGTGCCAGAGCGGCCGAATGGGGCGCCCTGCTAAGGCGTTGATCGCAGCAATGTGATCCGTGGGTTCAAATCCCACCCTCTCCGCCACCACTCGACCGGCGTGCCGCTTCGGTGCGCCGGTCGGTCGATTTTCCGATCGATTCGGTTCGGTCCGAAATGACAACGATGTCGTTTGGATGACGGTGATGTTGCGGTTTGATGACGAACGGAGTAGACCGGGGGCCGTTCCCATGACGACCGATCGACACGACCCCGATGCCATACCCGAACTCAGCGACGAGTTCTGGGGTGAGCAGACCGAGTGGACCCCCCAGAGCACGCCGTCGGCCGTTCGGGATGGGCTCGGCGCGACCATCGGGCGTTGGTGGGACCGCCTGCTCGGTGGCGATGCCGACGCCGAACGATCACACGGCGCAGCAACGGCCCCCTTGTCGACCGATGAGGTGCCCGACGACGGTGATGAGAGCGCATGGGCGATCGAACCCGAACGCGTGCCCGAACGGCGTGGCGGTGTCGATCCGCTGATCGCACGTCTCGGCGGCCTTGCGGTGATCGTCACGCTTGCCGCCCCATTGGTCGTTGGTTTCACCGCGTCGGACGATGCGTCGTCGGCCGCCGACACTCAACTCGTCGTCGCTGGCGACGCAACCGAGGGCTCACTGGCCGAGCCTGCCACGCCCGGCGCCGGCATCGTCGCAGCGGCGGCCGCACCGATCGACCCGACCAGTGCAGCGCCAGCCGCGTCCGGCGCGACTGCGGCCACCGGGTCTCCGACGTCCAGCTCCGACGAGAGCGGCGCCGCGCCGACCGAACTCTCGGCGGCGGCAACAGCCTCGCTCGAGCAGGCGCCCGATGCTGAACCGGTCGCATCCGAGCCGGCGGCGACCACTCCGCCCTGCGGCGCTCGATACGAACTTGCCGCAGGTGATTACTGGATCCGCGTCGCCGATGCGGCGGGAGTGTCGCTGTCGGACCTGCTCGGCGTCAACGAGGCGTCGGTCGACACGGTGCTGGTCCCCGGTCGATCGATCTGTCTCCCCGTCGGCGCCGGCACCCCGGCCCCGCCGACCTCCGCTCCCTCCACCCCCGCACCTGCGCGCACGGCTCCATCGAACACGTCGGCACCGAGAAGCGCGCCGGCCACCACGGTGGCACCACGGCCCGCGACAACGGCTCCGAGCCGCCCGGCAGCCGTTTCCCAATCGCGGGCGGCCCAGATCATCCGCGCCGTCTGGCCCGACGAGCTCGAAGAACGGGCGCTCGAGATCGCCTGGCGCGAGAGCAACCACCAATCGAACGTCAACAACTCGTGCTGCTACGGGCTGTTCCAGATCCACTGGAACGCGCATCGGAGCTGGCTCGCCACCATCGGCGTCACGTCCGTGACGCAGCTCTACGATCCCATGGTGAACGCCACTGCCGCCTACACGCTGTATCAGCGCGCCGGCGGCTTCGGTCCCTGGGGCGGTTGACCAGAAAGTTGGCAGTCGGCAACTCGACGCGTTGCGTCTACACTGTCGGCCGTTGCAATTGCGCTCGTAGCTCAATGGATAGAGCACTTGACTACGGATCAAGCGGTTGGGAGTTCGACTCTCTCCGAGCGCGCAGGACACGCAGGGGCTTTCCGGCAACGGAAGGCCCCTGAGTCGTTTTCGGGTCCTGCGCAACCATCCGTCGGCACACCGTTGCGACGACACGGAGCAACATCGGTCACACCGGGACCTTGTACCCTGTGGGGTATTCCACGTCGGCGCGATCGTCGGAGGGCCGGGATCGGCTCCACCGACCCCGACACAGGGCTCGGGCGGTCCGGACCCTGAGGTCACGGCGTCCGGAGGATCTTCGGAACGGAGACCCTCCTCTCGTCGTCCGCGACGTCGGGTCACCACTTCTGGTGGGACCCGCAGAGGAGGAGTCATGCGCAAGTCTGCACTCATCGGTGGCCTCGCCACCGCACTGGCCTCGATGGTCCTGGTCCTTCCGCCGCCCGCGGCCTCTGCCGCGCCTGGCGGGGGCGGAGGTTCAGGTGATGTCTATGCCGACCTGTTCGTCGCCTTGCGTGACGAAGACGGTGTTCCGATCCTCTCCGAGACGTTCTACGAAGAGGGCCCGGTCACAATGACGTGTATCCAGCCGATTTCGTATGCGGCGATTCCCTCGGACCCTGCCGACCCGTCCAGCCCCTCCCTGCCCTCGACGCGCAATCCGGCCGACGGGCGAGACGTGTATCTCGTTCCACTGCAGGGGGAGGCCTCCCTCGACGGCGGAGATCCTGTGCCAGAAGACACCGCCTGCGCCCCACAGACGGAATTCGTTCCGTATGTGTCGGAGGTCGAACTCGAGCGGCTGAATCTCGTTCGTACGTCGGATGAGGTGCTCTGGAAGAAGCTTGCCGAGGTCGGGACTCGGCTCGCGACTGCCGACGACATCACGCTCGACGGTGCCGGGCGGATCACGACCTGGACCACCGATCCCCTGACCCTCGACCCGATCAGCGCCGCGATCGACGCATCCCCCGATCAGGCCGCCATCTACGCCGCAACCGAAGGGTTGAACCCGGCGCCCCCGCCGGCGGCTGGCGACGGGCCCACCGAGGTGGGTGAACCCGGTGGCCTGATGGACACCGGAACCATTCCTCACTGGCTCGCTGGGCCACCGCCCGTTGCCGAATATCCACTGGAGAACCCGGCACAGATCGTCCAGGGCTCCGGTGGATTCGACAACTGGATGTTGGCTGCTTCCGCGGTCGGCACCGCAGCAGGCAAACCGGTGCCCATCACGATCGACACGATCCAGTACTACAACCGCACCGCCGCCAAGGATGGCGATGTGGCCAACTGGGGCTACGTCTCGACGCTGCCGTCCGTAGCGAACGGTGACGGGTTGTTCGCCGGCGACCCTCCACCTGAGGAGTTCGTCGACTACTCGGACTTCGAGTACACCCGGGCCGACGTCTTCGAGGGCTGCACGACCTGGCTGGACGTCGGGACACTGACGTGGATGTCGGGCCCGATCCTCGATCGCGTCGAGTTCATCGACATCGTCGAGTTCGCGTCGCCGACCGCGAAGGTGACCAACGTCGCGGGCTTCGCGCAGTTGGCGGACGACGTCCGTTCCGTGATCGGGTACCTCCACGAGAACGAGGTCGTCATCGACGAGAACGGGGTTGGATTCTTCATCGACCCCGTCTTCACCGAGACGTGTGCCGCACAGGAGGAGATGGTCGTCGAGCTCAATCAGCCCGTCGACGCCGTCGACCCGACGGTGGCCATCACCGTCGCACCGCCGGCCGAGACCCAGTCGACCACCGCCACGTTCGAATTCGTCGCGACCGATGCGGCGAGCGTGCTCTGCGTGCTCGACAGCGGCGCGATCGAGCGGTGCACGAGCCCGAAGACCTACACCGGGCTGGAGCTGGGCATGCACACGTTCAACGTGATCGCGATGGGCGTTGCCGGCAACTTCGTGTCCGACACCTACACCTGGTGGGTCATCCGACCCGGCGAGGACTCGATGATCGTGTCGATGGACCCGGTTCGCTTCGCCGACACCCGGCCCGGTTGGGTCGCAGCGGATGGCCTGTTCTACGGAACCGGTCCGGTTCCGGCAGGCGGAACCATCCAGGTGCCGGTCGCGGGTCGTGGTGGTGTTCCCATCGATGCCAAGGCTGTGGTTGCCAATGTGACCGTGGTGGGAGCAGCGACTCCTGGGTTCGTGACGGTGTTCCCGTGCGGGACCAGGCCGGGCACCTCCAGTGTGAACTATCTGGCCGGCGAGGCGGTTGCCAATGAGGTGATCGCCAAGTTGTCGCCGGTCGGTTCGATCTGCGTGTATGCACACGCAGCCGTCAACGTCATCGTCGACGTCGCCGGCTATGTCCCGGTGTCGTCGGACTATGTGGCGTTGACGCCGGCGCGGTTGATCGACACTCGCCCGACTCGGGTTGCGGCCGGCAAGTTCGTCGAGGTCGAGGTCGCGGGGCGCGGTGGTGTTCCCGTCGATGCCAAGGCCGTGGTTGCCAATGTGACGGTGGTGGGAGCAGCGACTCCTGGGTTCGTGACGGTGTTCCCGTG
>DATLBC010000101.1:0-3957 GCA_035527095.1 Ilumatobacteraceae bacterium
TGTCGCCGGTCACCGATGCCGTCCGGGCCCAACAGGTCGCCTACGTCGCGCAGGATCCGCTGATCCCCGACGACATGTGCGTGTTCGACTACGTGCTGCTCGGCCGGACCCCGTACGTCGGCTACTTCGGCACCGAGTCGGTCCACGACCGCGAGGTGGTCGTCGACGTCATCGAGCGGTTGCGGCTCGGCGGGTTCGTCAGCCGCATGCTCGGTTCGATGAGCGGTGGCGAACGCCAACGCGCCGTGCTGGCTCGAGCACTAGCGCAGGAAGCCCCCGTGCTGCTGCTCGACGAGCCGACCTCGGCGCTCGACATCGGCCACCAGCAACAGGCGCTCGAGCTGGTCACCGAACTGCGTGAACACGACGGGCTGACCGTCGTGTCGGCGATGCACGACCTCACGCTCGCCGGGACCTACACCGATCGGCTCGTGCTGCTCGACGATGGAGTGGTGGTCGCCAACGGTTCAGCCTCCGAGGTGCTGACCGCCGAGCGCCTCGGCGAGGTGTTCCATGTGTGTGTCACCGTGGACATCGACCCGGCCGACGGCGCGGTCATCGTCGTCCCCCGACGCGGGTTCCCGGCCTGAGCCCGAGTCACCATCCGTTTGCGTCGGGTTTTGCGTGCACCGCCCCACC
The DNA here is from genome assembly GCA_035527095.1 of Ilumatobacteraceae bacterium. Classification (GTDB taxonomy): domain Bacteria; phylum Actinomycetota; class Acidimicrobiia; order Acidimicrobiales; family Ilumatobacteraceae; genus Sva-07. Next base: position 640 of record DATLBC010000101.1, read on the forward strand.
GAAACCTCGTCGCAAACGGGATGGTTTGGGGCGTGGGTCTAGCATCGGCACATGACCGAGGCGCCGTATCCGACGTTCCCCGGGGTCGAGCCGTACGACACAGTGCGACCACCAGACGCCGAGCGGACGCACCGCAAGCGGATGTGTGCGCTCGGGTATCGAATTTTCGGGGCGATGCGCTGGGGCCAATTGGGCGACGGCCACGTCTCGGCGCGTGATCCGATTCTCACCGACCACTTCTGGCTGCTCGACTGGGGTGTCCCGTTTGCCCGTGCGACCGTCGACCAACTCGTACTCGTCGGCCCCGACGGCCGGGTGACCGATACCGAGGGCAACCCGACCGGTGCCGTCAACACGGCGGGCTACAACATCCATGCCCCCGTGCTCGCGGCTCGCCCGGAGGCCGTCAGCGCCGCTCACACCCACACGGCGTTCGGCACTCCTTGGGCTGCGAACGTCGAGCCGTTCCGGGCGCTGAGCCAGGAGTCGTGTGCGTTCGTGTTCGACCAGTCGCTGTTCGACGACGAGGAGGTCGAGGTGCTGTCCTACGACGGCGGCAAGCGCATCGCGATGTCGCTCGGCGACCACAAGCTCTGCATCCTGCGCAATCACGGACTGCTCACCGTGGGTGGGTCGGTCGAGGAGGCGGTGGGGTGGTTCGTGATGGCCGAACGGGTCGCCGAGGTGCACGTCAAGGCACCGAACGGCAGAGCGATCTCCGATACTGCAGCGGCGGTCGCGGCCGAGACGCTCGCTCCGGCGCCGACCGGATGGCGGCTGTTCCAGTGGCTACTGCGCAGTGTCGTCGACGATGCCAGCGTTGTCGACTCGGTGGTCGTGGACTGAGGCGTCGCCGCTTCCACCGGGCGGGCCCTCGATCCGAAGGTGCTCGAGGACGAGCGTGACGAACAGGATCGCGTCGATGCTCACCAGCAGGATCACGCCGTCGATGTCGGAGCCGAGCAGCATCAGCAGACCGATGGCGATCACGGCCACGAAACGCTCCCGGGCGAACGCACCGAACGACCGGAACACGCCCATGCCGACGCCGCCGAAATAGAGCACGAGCCCGGCAGCGCCCATCGCACGGAATGCGGCCGGCAAGGGATCGGAGGGGTGCAGTGCCATCTCCTCCATCGCCACCGCAGCAAGGATGATGCCGGCCACGATCGGGGCGTGAGCGTAGGTGTAGACGTCGCGTGCGAACTTGCCTCGCTCGAGCGGTGGGGTCTCCTCCGTACGGTGTTCGAACGCCGGTTGCACGCGATCGAAGTAGGCCCACCAGAGCAGCCCGGCGAACACGCCGGCCGCGACGAGTGCGACCACGGAACTCGCCGGGAACCCGCCGTTCTCCCGCAACGGGATGGCGACCGAGTTGCCGAGCGCGACGATCACCTCGCCCAGCGCAACGATGATGATCAGCGCATGTCGTTCAGCGAAATGGCCGGCGCGCAGGATCCATTCGCTGCCGCCCGCTCGGATCGTCGCGTAGACGAAGATCGCGATGCCGAGGACCCATGCGATCGTGCGTGCGTCGCCCTCGAGGAAACCGCCGGTGACGATGATCGCCATCCCGACCAGGTTCGGAGCGCCGTAGCGAAGGCTCGATCGGTAGACGTCGGAGTCGCTGTCGAGGCCGACCACCATCATCGCGAGTGCCGTGAGAAAGATGATGGCCAACGGGATCGCGAAGAGTGCGCCGCTCTGGTCGAACGCCGTCGTCACCGATGCCGCCATCGGCACGCTGGCGGCGGTTGCCACGAGGAACAGGAGCCGGACGGTGCGCGAGTTGCCGGGTACGGCATTCGCCGACCATGCGAACTGCGACCAGGGCAGCCACAGCAGGAGGAAGATCAGCGTCGCTTCGCCGACCGTGTTCCACGTCGGGTCGTAGAGCAGCAGCCCGACGATCTGCGAGAAGGCGAAGACGAACGCCAGGTCGAAGAACAACTCGACCGGGTCGGCGGTGAAGTCCTCGGTCGCATCGGGCACCACGAGTCCACGCATCGCTGAACAGTACCCTGGCTCGGCGGGGCCTCAGCCGAACACGACGACGCCGACGACGCCGATCAGCACCAGCCCACTTGCGAGGTACTCGGAGCGGGAGTGCCGCTCGTGGAGCACCCACGTCGAGATCATGAAGGCGATCACGATCTCGATCTGGCCGAGTGTGCGGACCTTCGCTGCGTTCGTGAGCGTGACCGCGACGGCCCAGCCGATCGATCCGCACAGGCTGAGGATGCCGACCGGCAAAGCGAAACGCCAGGCGCGTGCGACCCGGGGCAGTTCAGCGCGGTCGGTCACAGCGAGTTGCGCGGAGTTGATCAGCGCTTGGATCCCGAGCATCACCGTGAGCGTCAGCAGTGCGCGGTTCCAGGTCGGGCCCTCGAGTGAGGTCGAGGCGCCGCGGATACCGACCGCGGCAATCGCGAAGCCGGCCGCGGCGAGGATGCCCATCAGTGCCGCCGGGTCGCGTGCGTTGCCCAGGATGTCGACCAGACGGGTTGGTGCTGCGAGCCAAGCGACACCGGCCATGCACACCAGCGCAGCGACCCACCCGAGCGGTTGGAGCGGTTCGCCGAGAGCGACCGCGGCAACGACGGCGACGAGGATCACCTCGGTCTTGGCGTAGACCGTGCCGATCGCGAAGTCGCGCAGATCGAACGCCCGCAGGAGCGCGAGCGTGCCGAGGATCTGGGCGATGCCCGCTCCTGCGATGATCGGCCAGAACCGCCAAGGGATGTCCGGAATGGGTTCGCCGAGCACACCGAAGGTGGCGAGCGCAACCAGGACGGCGAGCGGGAACCCGTAGGCGTACCGCACGAATCCCGCCCCGTTGACCGACAGCACCGAGCGCAGCTGGTGTTGCCGCGACGTCCGCAGGATCTGGAATGTCGCAGCCGCAAGGGTGATGGGGATCCACATGGTGCACCCGAAGTGTTACATCAGGGGTCAGACCCGCGATGTAATCGTCAGGTGGGAGGGCGGCCGGTGCAGTACTCGTCGAACTCGACGAGGTAAGCGTCGACCCAGGCGGCGATCGTCGCCCGGGTCTCGATGTCGAACTCGAACGAGTCCGGCTCGCCCGACACGTGTTCGTGGACGTGCGGGATAGAGAGATCGGTGGTCGCAACGATCAGACGCATGTTCTCGAACCAGGTGCGGACCATGGCGAGACCCCGCACCCCACCGATGCGGCCCGGCGACGCCGCCATCAGGCCGATGTACGTGTCGCGCAGCACGCCCATGTCGATCCGGGTGACCCAGTCGATCGAGTTCTTCAGCAGCGGGCTGAACGATCCGTTGTACTCCGGGCTG
>DATLBC010000102.1:0-4834 GCA_035527095.1 Ilumatobacteraceae bacterium
TTGCGCGCTCCCTGCCGAGCGATGCGCAACACGTCGTCGGGGTCGAGGTAGGCCTTGTCAACGCGGGCTGGCGGCTGGGCAAAGGTGCAGTACCCGCACGTGTCGTTGCAGAGGAACGTGAGCGGAATGAACACCTTCGGACTGAACGTGATGCGCGTGCCGTGCGTGCGGTCGCGGATCGCCGCGGCGTCGGCCATCAGCGTCTCGGTCGACTCGTGCAACAGGCGGTGGTCGGTGGTCATTCGGGTCCTCGTGTCGTGGTGAGATGGCCGGGCCGGCTGGCGATGTCGCCACTGCCGAAGGTTTCATTGCAGTGCCAGCAGACGAACGCCTGGTCGAGCGGTTCGCCACATGCCTCGTGGATGAGCGTCGTCGGCGGACCGTCGTCGGACAGCCACTCATCGCCCCAGCGCATCAGCGCGACGAGCGTGGGTGACAGCGCAGCCCCCATCGGGGTGAGGCGGTACTCGTCGCGTGGTGGGTGCTCGCAGTAGCGGCGCCGTTCGAGCACGCCCGCCTCGACGAGGTTCTTCAGCCGGTCGGCGAGCACCGGTCGGGCGATGCCCAGATCACGGCGCAGATCATCGAACCGGCGGATGCCGCGGAAGGCGTCGCGCATGATGAGGATCGTCCAGCGGTCGCCGAGGATCTCGAGGCTGCGCTGGATCGAACACGCGGGAGAATCGCTCGCCGGATCGACCATCGTGTGACCATAGAGTGAGTTCGCCTGACGAACCAAGTCGGTTCGCCCAGCGAACTCACTGAGGTTGTTCGAGCACGAAGACGCTGATCGGGCGATGGCTCGCCCGGGCTCGGTACTTTCCGTAGCCGGGGTAGAACATCGCCGCGACCTCGAAGGCCTGGTCGGCTTCGTCGTCGCTCGCCGCTCTCGCGGTGACATCGACCGACCGGTCGCCGTACGACACGGTGGCGGTGGGGTCGGCGCCGAGGTTGTAGACCCAGCCGGGTGTTCGTCGTTGGCCGTAGTTCGACCCGATGATCGCGACGTCGCCGTCGATCGGGATGCCCACGAGCGGCATCGACCGTGGATCGCCGCTCTTCGCGCCGGTGGTGGTCAGCATGATCACCGGCAGACCGGCCATCAGACTGGCCAGGGTCCGTCGTCCGCCGGTGCGCTTGTACAGCACCTTGTCGAGCGGGTACAGCGTCCGCTGGAACACCCACGCTCCGGGGCCACTCGCCGCGATGCGTTGCGTCACTCGTTGCGCTGCGTTGGCCGGCTTCAGTACGTAGTCGAGCTCATCGAGCACGCCCATCGATTCCTCCTTCGTGCGCCCAACGGGCGAGGTCGGGGGACACCAGTTCGGCGACCCGTTCTTCGTAGTGCGCGTCGTCGCGCAGTGGCAGGCCGTCGAGCGGGATGTGCGTTTTGATGAACCGCCGGTGCGTCTGACCGTGGGACATCCCGAAGACCTCGTCCTCGGACCGGATCCGCATGTCGAGCCACGGCGAGATCGCGTCGAGCTTCGCCGGAAACGTCGGGCCATCGAAGAGCATCAGCGCGCACAGCATCTGTGTCCACGTCGTGCCGGACTCGGGAGGCGTCGAGATCACGATGTCGCCAGGTCGGTGCTCGAAGCGCTCCCACCGTTCGCTGTCGACCATCACCCCCCGGTACAACACCAGTTCCCCCACGGCCGCCATCCTTGCAGAGCGATGAGCGATGCGGATCCGGTGGAGCTGTCAGTCGATCGCGTCGGCCGCGATGTCGGGGTACACGGCCTGGCAGGCGTGGAGGAGCGGTTCGAGCCCCATCGCCTTCGACTTCGAGCCGGACACCTTCAGCTTGCGGAAGAGCAGTGCCTTGCCGAGTGGGAGCGAACCGAGCAGCAGTTCGTGCATCGAGTCGGCGCTGAGCTGGGCGGTGAGCGTGGCGTCGACGCCGTCGATCGGCTCGAACGTGGTCACCACCGGCCGCGATCGACCATCGACCCAGATGTCGGCGGCGGGGTCGTTGAGCCGGAAGTTGATCACCATCTGGGCGTCGACCAACGAATCCATCGAGTCGTCGTCGGCGACAGCATCGAACATCGTGGTGTAGACGCCCTCGAGTTGGTCAGCGTCGGCATAGTGACGTCCCATGGCGTGCAACCCTACGGCCGGCGCACGTTGCGGAGCACGTCTGCCAGTCGCGCCGTCTCCGGCGACGGCGCCACGGCCAGTTCGTCACGCAGCATCCGTTCGCATCGGTGCAGTGCAAGCGCCGCCGCTCCGCGGTCGCCCCGTGCCATCTCTGCCTCCATGAGGATGCGATATCCCAGCTCGCGATGCGGGTCGACCTCGACAGCTGTCTCGGCGATGATGGCGGCAAGTTGATGGTCCCCGAGTCGATGCCAGGCCGTCGCCAGCGCGGTCAGGCAGCGGTACAATCCCTCAGCCTGTCGACGTCGCACATGATCAACCCACGGGTTGTCGACCCCTGCCAACAGCTCTCGCCGCAGCGTGCTCGAAGCGACGGTCGCCTCCTGCGTGGTGGTCACCAAGTCGTCGTGCCGGAGGGCGCCTTCGGCACGGTCCAGCCGTCGAGAGGCGTCCTCCAGGTCGACCCAGCTGTTCGCTGGAAGTACGAGCTCGTATATCCCACCCGACGATGTCATCACCTGCGGACCGTCGAGGCCGATGGTCGACAGGAGTGACCGAATCTTGGAAACGATCGTGCTCAACGCGCCATTCCACTGCGCCGGGAGTGACGCTCCCCACAGGATGTCGGCCAGTTCGTCGCGCGCGACAGCTCGACGTTCGACCGCAAGGGCGACGATCGCGACGCGCCCCTGGTTGCCAGGCAGGTCGGCCCCCGTGAACGAACCTGCCGGTCCGTCGAACCGCACCCCGCCCGTGAGGTACAGACGTGCCAAGCTTTCTCCAACGATCGGCCAATGAGTGATTTCTAGGATGCCACATGGGAGGTCAGCACATGAGCGGTCACACGATCGAATGCCCCTGCGGGACGGTCTTGAGGGGTCCGGACGAGGACGTGGTCGTTGCCGAGGCGAAGGCCCACGCGAAGTCGGTCCACGACATGGAACTCACCGACGAGGAGGCGCGGGCCATGGTCGGTCCGGGCTGATCTCCCTGCCGTATCCGGTGCGCCGCTCGGCGCACGACGAAAGGGAGAACACCATGAAGAGCTTTGCCTGCGGAACTGTCGTTCCTGGATGTGACGGGGTGGTCACCGGCGAAACCGAGGATGACGTGATGGCCGCTGCCGCCGCTCACGCAGCGTCGGCGCACGGCATGACCGATGTCCCCGACGAGGTGATCGGCGCCATTCGCGCAGGGATCACCGACTCCTGAACAACCCAGCTCCGTGTTGCTCGTGCGTCGTCGCTGACAGGGACCTCTGGCACTGGTGGCGCCGGATCGGCCGGCCGAGAATCGGAGAGTGTTCGACGCCGTCCGTCAGTGGGCCTCCCGGGCCGAGGGGGACTGGCGGGCCCACGGGACGGCGTACGAACTCGTCCGGGTGGCGACCGCTCCGGCGCGCCGCGGTCTCGTGCGGTTGCGCGTCGAGGGTGCGCGGCACCTGCCAGCGGACGGCCCCGCGATCCTCGCGGCGAACCACGTGTCGTTCTTCGACTCGATCCTGCTGATGTTCTCGCTGCCGCGTCCGGTGGCATTCATCGGCAAGGCCGAGTACACCGACAACCCGATCACCAACTGGTTGTTCTGCGGGGCGGGGATGATCCCGGTGCGTCGCGAGAACCCGGGCGACCTCCCGCATGTGTTCGACGAGGTCGCCGAGGTGCTCGCGCGCGGCGAGGTGATCGGCGTGTTTCCGGAAGGCACCCGATCGCGCGACGGCCTGTTGCACCGCGGGCACGTCGGAGCGGCGCATCTCGCCCTGACCACTGGCGCACCGATTGTGCCGGTCGGGATCATCGGCACCGATCGGGTGTTGCCCACGGGCGCCCGGATCGTGCGACCGTTCCGGGAGGCGACGATCACGCTCGGCGAACCGATCGACGCCGCATCACTCGGGTACGCGAAGAGCACCAACCGGGCAAGGAGGGAGGTGACCGACCGGTTCATGGCCGACATCGCCCGCCTCTGTGATGAACGCTACGTCGACGAGTACGCGCCGCTGCCACATGCCGACGCTCAAGGGTGCGGCACCGCGCGCCGATGACACCGCATGGTGCGCCGCCCGCCGACCACGCTCGACGCGGCGTGTCGCGGCGACCGTGATGCTCTCGGCGAGCTGTGGCGGACCCATCAGGCGTCGTTGCTGCGGTACCTCCGTGCTCGCCGGGCACCGTCGCCGGACGACCTGGCGTCGCAGGTGTGGATCGACATCGCGAGGTCGATCGACCGTTTCGAGGGGGATGCCGCCGATTTCCGCCGGTGGATGTTCACGATCGCGCATCGCCGCAGCGTCGACGAGATCCGCCGGTTGGTGCGACGCACCGATCTGACGGTCCGGGCGGCCGATCACGTTGCCGGCGCAGATGTCGAACTCGACTGCCACACCGCGTTGGACCGGGCGATCGCGCTGGTGTCGACATTGCCGGACAATCTCGCCGAGGCCGTGATGCTGCGCGTGGTGAACGACCTGCCGATCGCCGACGTGGCGTCGGTGATGGGCACGACGGAGGGCAACGTACGCGTACTCGTTCACCGCGGACTGACTCGGCTGCGCCGAAAGATTTCTGTAACAGACGATGTTCCCCAAGCGATGAAAGGGGTGCCATGAGCGATTTCGACGATCTCGACGACCTGTTCGGTCAGCTGCGCAGTGCCGCAACGCCGGACGAGCTCGCGTCGCAGCAGAGCGTCATCGAGCTCATGGTTGCCCACCACTCTTCGAAGGGGACCA
>DATLBC010000103.1:0-2241 GCA_035527095.1 Ilumatobacteraceae bacterium
TCAACGCCAACGAGATGGTCGGCATGCGTACCGGCCAGATGTTCATCCACCGCAACATCGCCAATCTCGTCGTGCACACCGACATGAACCTGATGTCGGTGCTGCAATTTGCCGTCGAAGTACTCGAGGTCGAACACGTCATCGTGTGCGGCCACTACGGGTGTGGCGGCGTCGCGGCGGCCGTCGATGGTTCGTACCACGGCCTGATCGACAAGTGGCTGCGCACGATCAAGGACGTGTACCGGATCTACCACGACGAACTCGACGCCATCGACGATCCCGTCCTGCGCCACCAGCGGCTCGTGGAGCTCAACGTGCGCGAGCAGGTGTACCGCCTGTGTTCGACGTCGTTCGTCCAGCGCCGGTGGGGCGACGACATGCGCAACCACGTGCACGGCTGGGCCTACGACCTACGACACGGGCTGCTGAAGGACCTCGAGATCGACCCCGCCGACGAACCAGCCCGCGGCATCTACGACCTCGACGGCCTCTGAGCGCTCCATCCTTCCCGTGCTCGTGAACTCGTGCGGGCCATGGTCCCCAACGAGTTCACGAGAACGGCGGCTGACTACGGTCGGAGCATGACCGACGGCCACATCGACCTCGACCTGAACTCGGGTCCGCCGCTCGCGGACCCGATGCTCGACTCGCTGTACCGGCGGATGCGCACGATGCACTCGCTGTACCACCAGGCCGTCGACACGATGGACCTCGAGCACGTCAACCACTTCGAGCGCGACGGCGTCGTGCCGATCGCGTTCTCGCTGTTCCACTACGTCAACGTGCACGACGGGTCGTTCATGATGATCACGGGCGAGCCGCCGATCTGGAACGACGAGTGGCAGGAACGGGTGCAGTTGACCATTGCCGACCACGGCAAGCACAAGACCGTCGACGAGATGGTGGCGCAACGGATCGGCGGCTACGACGCGTACAAGGAGTACCAGCGGGCGGTCTTCGAGCGCACCGAGGAGTTCCTGCGCACGATGGACCCCGCCGACCTCACGAGGGTGTTGGTCGCGAAGCCGTATCCGCCGATGATCGCCTCGACGTACAGCGCCCGCTGCGCAGGGCCGATGGGCATCACGGTGCTCGACGGGTTCGAGTGTTGGCTGTACCAGCACGGCCTGCGCCACATGGGCGAGATCGAGCTGGCACGCGGTCTGGTCGGCCTCGGCGGGATGACGTCATGAGCGCGGCCGTCCAGCCCCTCGGCGTGCACCACGTGTCGATCAACGTGCGCGATGCGGCCGAGGGCGTCGCGTTCTACACCGACGTGCTCGGGTTCTCGACGCGCGACGATCGCCCGGACTTCGGGATCGGAGGCGCCTGGCTCGACATCGGCGGCCAGCAGGTCCACCTGATCGAGACGACCGTGCCGGACGACTGTGGCCAGCACTTCGCCATCCATGTCGCCGACATCGATGCAGCGGTCGCCGAGTTGCGCGAGCGCGGCGTCGAGGTCAGCGACCCGAAGCCGGTGGCGTCGAGCCGCCAGTGCTTCCTGCACGACCCGTCCGGCAACCTGATCGAGCTCCACGAACCAGCGACGACCTCAGGGGTCTGACCCCCGAGGTCATCGTCACGTCGGGAACCCGGGGATGCCGTCGTCGAGCTGGACGCCGGCCGAGTTGAGGAAGCCTGACACGAGCCGGTAGAAGCCGGCGACGATCAGCAGCTCGACGAGCTCCGCTTCCGACCAGCGATCGGTGAGCGCCAACCAGGTACCGGCGCTGACGCAGTCGTCGGCGTGGAGGTCGTCGGCGAGCGCGATCAGGGCGCGATCGTCGGGACTCCAGTCGTGGTCGTGTGGCGACGCGGTCAGCGCGCCGATCTCGTCGTCGGTCAGCCCGCACCGCTTGCCGATCACGGTGTGCTGCCCGAACTCGTACACGGCCTGCGCGTTCCAGCCGACACGCAGGATCACCAGCTCGCGTTCGCGCTCGGGGAGCAGGCCCTTGTTCAAGATGAACCCGCCCAGCAGATTGAATCGCTTCAACAGCTTCGGGTGATGCCCGAGCACGCCGAAGATGTTGAGCGGCTTGCCGTCGTGGGTCAGCGCTCCGGCGAGCGTGTCACGCAGCTCGGCATCGGTGACATCGTCGAGGTCGATCGGTTCGATCCGTGGTTCCGTCGGTCGTTCGGTCATCGCTACCCCCAGGAGTGCCTGCCGATGATTACATCACGGGTCAGACCCGCGATGTAATCCCGTCAGTTGTGGGCGTGCTTGCCCGGGTCCCA
>DATLBC010000104.1:0-2208 GCA_035527095.1 Ilumatobacteraceae bacterium
CGCGCGGCCTTGCTTGTCCTTCTTCGCTGCCTTCTGCGCCTGCTTCCACTCCCGCACCTTCCCCAGCGATTCCGGACCGTCGATGTCGGCGACCGATCGGGGGACATCGTCGCCGAACACGCCGGCCGCAGTCTGCCAGTCTGCGGGCTGCACGTTCATGCGTTTGCCCAGGATGGCGACGAAGATCTTGGCCTTCTCGTCGCCGTACCCGGGCAGCGCGCGCAGACGCCGGTACAGCTCGTCACCGGAGTCGACGCCCTTCCAGATGTTGGCGGCGTTGCCCTTGTAGTCGGCGACGAGCGCCTCGCAGACGGCGTGGATGCGCTTGCCCATCGAGCCGGGGTAGCGGTGGATCGCGGGCTTCTCGCAGCAGATCGAGACGAACTCCTCGACATCCATCGCCGCGATCTTCTTCGGGTCGAGGTGGCCGAGGCGCTGCTTGAGCGTCGCAGGACCGGCGAATGCCCACTCCATCGGCACCTGCTGGTCGAGCAGCATCCCGATCAGGAGCGCGTTGGCGTTGGTGTTGAGCAGCTTGTCCGCCGCCGTGTCGCCCGTGATGTACAGCGTTCCACCCATGGTGCTCACGCTAGCGAGCGGCCCACCGGAGAGCGCGCCCGGCGACGGGAGCGCCAGCGGACGAGCCGGAGATCGGCCGACCTCGACCGTCGACCACCGGCCCGTGGTGAGGCCGATCAATCAAGAGAGATACGGGTCGATGGCTTCGGGGTCGATGTCGTAGCGGGCGATGGCGTCGGCGACGACCGACTCGTCGACCTTGCCGTCGGCGAGCAGACCGTCGAGCACGGCGAGCACGACGTGACCAGTGTCGACCTCGAAGTGGCGCCGCAACGCCTCGCGAGTGTCGGAACGGCCCATGCCGTCGGTCCCCAGCGGCACGAACGTCCGGTCGGGCACGAAGCGCTGGATCTGCTCGGGCACGATCTTCATGAAGTCCGACACCGCGACGATCGGGCCCTGCGATTCGTCGAGGATCTGGGCCACCCGCGGGACGCGTGGCGTCTGTGACGGATGGAGCCGGTTCCATCGCTCGGTGGCGAGGGCCTCCTCGCGCAGCGACTTGTACGACGTCGCCGACCACAGCTCGACGCCGACGTCGTAGTGCTCCGCGAGTTCGACCGCTGCTTCACGCGCGGCGGTGTGTGCCGTGCCGGAGAACAGAAGCGTCGCCGGGATCGTCGCGCCCGCGGGCGCGTCGGCCCACTTGTAGAGCCCTTCGACGATCGCCTCTGCCAACCCCGGCGTATCGGGCAGCGGCGGCATCTCGTAGTTCTCGTTGTACAGGGTGATGTAGTAGAAGACGTCGGTCACCTCGGGCGGGCCACCGCCGAACATGCGGTTCATGCCGGCCTGCACGATCGCGCCGACCTCGTAGGCGAATGCCGGGTCGTAGGCCTGCACGAACGGCACCGTCGACGCCAACACGAGACTGTGGCCGTCCTGGTGCTGCAACCCCTCGCCGAGCAACGTCGTGCGTCCGGCCGTTGCCGCCATGAGGAACCCTCGGGCGCGCATGTCGGCCGCCTGCCAGATCAGGTCGCCGACCCGTTGGAAGCCGAACATCGAATAGAACGTGTAGAAGGGCACCATCGGAACGCCACGCGTCGAGTACGAGGTGCCCGCCGCGATGAAGCTGGCCATCGAGCCGGCCTCGGTGATGCCCTCCTCGAGGATCTGGCCCTTGGTCGACTCGGAGTACGACAGCAACAGGTCGTGGTCGACCGGCTGGTACTTCTGGCCCTGCGAGGCGTAGATGTTCAGCTCGCGGAAGAGCGCATCCATGCCGAAGGTGCGCGCCTCGTCGGGAATGATCGGCACGACGCGCGGGCCGATGTGTTCGTCGCGGGCGAGGCCGCGCAGCAGGCGGGTGAACGCCATCGTGGTCGACACCTCCTGGCCGTTCGAGCCGGCGCGCATCTCGGCGAACGGGCCGTCGGCGGGCAACTCGAGGGGGCGCCGCGCCACCGTGTTGCGCCTGGGAATCGACCCGTCGAGCGCCTTGCGGCGCTCCATCATGTACTGGTACTCGATCGAGTCCTTGCCGAGCTTGACGTACGGCGGGTGCTCGGCGTCGAGGCCCTCGTCGCTGATGACGTCCTCGAGATGCAGACGGTCGCGCATCGCGAGGATCTGGTCCTTGGTCATCTTCTTGATCTGGTGCGTCGAGTTACGACCTTCGAAGCCGGG
>DATLBC010000105.1:0-10669 GCA_035527095.1 Ilumatobacteraceae bacterium
CGCGACCATGTGGCGATACTCACCGTGGATCGGCACGTACCACTCGGGGTTGACGATCGACAGGTACGTCTTGATCTCGTCGGCCTGAGCGTGGCCGGTGGCATGGACGTCGAGGATTCCTGAGTGCACCACGTTGGCACCCATGCGGATCAGCCCGTCGATCACGGCATTCACGTTGCTCTCGTTGCCGGGGATCGCATGACTCGACAGGACCACGGTGTCGTGCTCGCCGAGCTTGAGCCATTTGTTCTCGCCACGGGCCATCAGCCCGAGCGCCGACATCGGCTCACCCTGCGACCCGGTGGAGATGATGCAGATCTGGCCGGGCTCGTACTTGTCGATCTCCTCGATGTCGATGATGGCCGACTCGGGAATGTCGAGCACCTTCAACTCGCGACCGAGGCGCACGTTCTTCTTCATGCTCAACCCAAGCGTGGCGATCTTGCGACCATCGGCGATCGCCGCCGTGGCGATCTGCTGGATGCGGTGCAGGTGGCTGGCGAAGCTCGCCGTGACGATGCGGCGGTCGCGGTGAGCAGCGAAGAGCCCCGTGAGCACAGAACCGACACTGGTCTCGCTCGGCGAGTAGCCGGCTTCTTCGGCGTTGGTCGAGTCGGCCATCAGCAGGCGGATGCCAGGTTCCTTGGCGAGCTGGCCGATGCGAGCCAGGTCGGTGCGTCGCGAATCGACCGGTGTGAGGTCGATCTTGTAGTCGCCCGAGTGGAGCACGACGCCCTGGGCGGTGTGCACGGCGATCGCGTGAGCGTGCGGGACCGAGTGGGTGACCGGGATGAACTCGACTCGCAGCGAACCGATCTCGACCGTCTCGCCGTCGGCGACCTTGCGCATGTCGGTCTTCGGAAGCAGTCCGGCTTCCTCGATGCGGTTGCGGGCCAGGCCGAGCGTGAGCGCCGCGCCGTAGATCGGCAACGGATCATCACGGAGATCGCCGATGCCGTCGTGATCGCGCAGCAGGTACTGAATGGCTCCGACGTGGTCCTCGTGACCGTGCGTGAGCACGAGGGCCGAAATCCGTTGGGCGTTCTCACGAAGATAGGTGAAGTCCGGCAGGATCAGGTCGACTCCGTGCATGTTGGCGTCCGGGAACATCAGCCCGCAGTCGATGAGCATGATCGTGCGGTCGGGATCGTCGGCGGCGCCCTGTTCGATCGCCATGCAGTTGCGGCCGATCTCACCGAGACCGCCGAGGAAGACGATGCGCACGGGAACCGATCCCTGCTTGTTCCTGTGCTCAGCCACGGGCCGCGACCAAGCGTTCGTAGACACCGCGAGCGGCGTGTTCGAGTCCATGGGGCGTCGGCCCCATCGGGGACCTGCATTCCCCGACAGCATGACCGAGCGTTCTCAACATGGCCTTCGACGGTACCGGGTTCGGCGCAGCGTCGCTGGTCTCGAACTCGTAGCTCTCCAGCTGGCGGGCGTTGATGCGGCGAGCGAGGGCGGTATCGCCACCTTCCCATGCGTCGAACATCGCCGCATGGTCCGGCGCACACCAGTGCGTCGCCACACCGATCGCGCCGACCGCGCCGATGGCCAGCAGTGGCAACGTCATCGAGTCGTCGCCCGAATAGACCTCGAAGTCGGCGGGACAATTCGCAGCGACGGCGGCGGTCGCTCCCGGATTGCCTGCTGCGTCCTTCAGGGCCACGATGTTCGGCACATCGTTGGCAAGCCGCACGAGCGTGGTGCTGTCGATCTTGCGCCCGGTGCGCTTGGGGATGTCGTAGAGCACCACCGGCAGGTCGGTCGAAGCGGCGATTGCCCGGAAATGGGTCTCGAGTCCCGCCTGTGACGGCCGGCTGTAGAACGGACAGACGCCGAGGATGCCGGCGATGCCGAGGTGGCCGGCCTCCTCGGTGAGACCGATGTCGTGACGTGTGTTCGATCCGGTCGTCCCGGCGATGACCGGCACGGTCACCGCGCCCACGACGGCTTCGAACAGCGTCAGCTTCTCGTCGATCGACAGCGTGGCGGACTCGCCGGTGGTACCGGAGACGACGAGGCCCTCGTTGCCCTGCTCGACCAGCCACTTCGCCAGCGAGGCGGCCGCGTCGACGTCGAGTTCGCCATCGTCATCGAATGGGGTGACCATCGCGGTGAGCACCCGACCGAAGCGCGCCATCAGCGCCACCACCCCGAGCGGGACAGGGGGCGTCGGTTGGGCGTCAGACGATTCACGGTCCGCAACCTATTCGATCACCACCGGTTCGCGCAGTTCGATTCGCGGCCGAGCGCCGTCCTTGCGCCGGGCCACGTCGAGCCGCCACGCCACGTACAGCAGCGCGCCCAGCGCAATCGGGACGACGTAGGTGAGCAGCCGGTAGATCAGCACACCCGCCAGCGCCGTCGACGGGTCGACACCTGCGGCGACCAGCGCGCCGGTGAGTCCCGCCTCGACGACTCCGACGCCGCCCGGAACCGGAACGAACGAGCTGAGCAGCGTCACGACGAAGTACACGCGGGCGAACTCGAGCAGACCGAGTTCGTCACCGACGCCGAGCCCCCGGAGCGCAACGAGCAGGATCACAGCGCCGACGGACTGGGCGAGCGCCGTTCGCAGTAGGAGCCCGATCGGACGGCCGGCGAACGAGCGCAGGGACGATCGCACGTCGAGGAGGCCGGCTCCGAGATCGTGTCCGATCAGGCGCGGCTCGAGTGACGGAAACCGCCGAGCCGCACGTGCGGACACCGCGTGCAGCAGCCGGACGAGCCATGCCGTGATGCGATCTGATCGCAGCACGACCGCCCAGAACACCGCTGAACCGCCGACGACCACTGCGCAGACCGCGAGCATCGCCAGGTCGGTGTTCGTCGGCGGTCGTTGCGTGATGTCCACGAGCAGCACCCCGAACGGAAGCAGCCAGGTCACGAACGTGGTTGCGACGCCGTAGGCGACGAGCATCGATGTGAACGTGGTGGTCGGCACCGCCGCATCGCGGGCGATCGACCAGCGCAGACCCGTCGCCAGCGGTCCTCCGAGCGGCACCCCTTTGCTCGCCGCGCTACCGACGTCGTGGATCGTCAGTGAGCGCCCGAACGACGTGCTGCCGAGCAGTCGCCGAACGATGTCGGCACGACTGGCGCGCTCGAGCACCGCCAAGGCCAGCAGGGCCGCGACGACCGCCGATGACAACATGCGCATCTCGCCAAGGGCGTCACCAATGGTGCCGCGACGGAACCAGACTGCGGCGAGCAACACTGACCCGACCAGTGCCACCAGGCCCGCTCGAAAGAGATCAGTCCTCGATCGTCGAGCCACGATCGGACGGTAGATCCCCGAGGAAAGCCGTGCGAAGTCAAGCGACGCAGTAGTTTTCACGATTGCGTGAACAACAACCTGAAGGAGAACCTCATGCGACGCTCCCCCGCCCTGCGCCGGATCATTCCAGCCATCGCCGTCGGCGCACTCGTCCTGGCCGCCTGCGGCAGTGACGACGACAACGGCGACGCCACCGACGAAACCCTCGCCCCTGCCGACACCTCCAGCGGTGACGACACCGACGCCGCGGTCGACTGCAGCGCCACCATCGACGACGGTGTCCTCACGATCGCCACGGGCGAACCCGCCTTCTACCCGTGGGTGATCGACGATGCCCCCGAGACCGGCGAAGGCTTCGAGGCCGCTGTTGCGCTCGCCGTCGCTGCCGAGATGGGCTACGAGGGCGACGCCGTCGTGTGGACCCGCACCACGTTCGACGAGGCGATCCAGCCCGGCGCGAAGAGTTTCGACATGAACCTCCAGCAGTACTCGATCACCGAGGAGCGCCGCGAGAACACCGATCTTTCGCTGCCGTACTTCACGAGCAACCAGGCGATTGTGGCGCTCAACGGGTCCGCTGCCGAGGGCGCCACGACCATTGACGAATTGAAGGACGTCAAGTTCGGCGCCCAGGTCGGGACAACCAGCCTGGCGTTCATCACCGACGTGATCCAGCCCAACCAGGAACCGTTCGTCTACGACGACAACGTCGCTGCCAAGGCTGCGCTCGAAGCGAATCAGATCGACGCCGCGGTGTTCGACCTGCCGACCGCGCTGTACGTATCCGGTGTCGAGATCGACAACAGCACCGTCACCGGCCAGTTCCCGGCTGATGCCGGCGGGACCACCGACGAGTACGGTTTCGTCCTCGAGAAGGACAGCGCGCTGACGCCATGTGTCGACGCAGCCATCACCACGATCACCGACAACGGCGAACTCGACGCGATCACTCAGGAATGGCTGTCGGACTTCACCGGCGCACCGGTGATCACCGTCGAGTGACCCCACCGGTCCGCACAATTCCATGACGAGTCGACCGACCCGGCGCGAGCGCTACGAGCGCGCTCGACGCCGGCGGTCGAACGTCATCGCCGCCGTCAGCACCATCGTTGTCGTCGGCGTGCTGGTCATCCTGATCCCGATGTCTCCCGGATGGGATCGCGTGCGCCAGGCCTTCTTCGACGGCGATGTCTTCCGGGAGAGCTTTCCCGGGCTGCTTCGCGCCTTCTGGCTCGATGTCAAGATCCTGCTGTGGTCGACGCCGTTGATCCTCATTGCCTCGTTGCTGCTCGCGCTCGCCCGCAACACCCGCAGCCCTGCGCTGTTCCCGCTTCGGGCGTTTGCGATCATCTACATCGACGTGCTCCGCGGGATTCCGGTGATCCTGCTGGTGTTCCTGATCGGCTTCGGCGTGCCAGCGCTGGGACTGTCCCGCGAGTGGGCCAATCCGCTCATCTGGGGAACGGTCACGCTCGTGTTGTCGTACTCGGCGTACACCGCAGAGATCATTCGAGCCGGCATCGACAGTGTGCACGAGAGCCAACGGGCAGCCGCTCGTTCGCTCGGCATGTCCAGCCGCCAGACGATGTCGACCGTGATCCTCCCGCAGGCGTTCCGGCGGATCGTGCCGCCGCTGATGAACACGTTCGTCAGCCTGCAGAAGGACGTTGCGCTCGTGAGCTTGATCGGCCCGGTGGAGATCCTTCGACAGGCCGGAATCGACAAAGCCACCTACGCCAACTTCACCCCCTATGTTGCCGCATCGGTGATCTTCCTCGCCCTGACGATCCCGTGCACTCGCCTCGCCGACTATGCCCTCGCCCGTCAGCGGCGGCGCACCGGAGCCACGACGATCGCATGACCGCCGAACCGATTTCCACGCCAACGGATCCACCACTGCTCAAGCTGCAACTGCGCACCGTCTTCAAAGCGTTCGGCGACACCACCGTGCTCGACGGCATCGACCTCGACGTCGCTCAGGGCGATGTGATCACGCTGATCGGGGCGTCGGGTTCCGGCAAATCCACCCTGTTGCGCTGCATGAACATGCTCGAGCCGGTCGACGACGGCGAGGTGCTCTTCGACGGAGTCGACATCGCCGAGCCCGGCCTCGACCCCGACCCCATTCGGCGCCGCATCGGCATGGTGTTCCAGAGTTTCAACCTGTTCCCGCACATGACCGTCACCGACAACGTCGCCGTCGGCCCACGAAAGGTCTTGCGCGTGCCGAAGGGCGAGGCCCGCGCCAGCGCCCTCGAGATGTTGACCCGGCTCGGGCTCAGTGCCCGCGCCGACGCATACCCCGACCAGTTGTCCGGCGGACAGCAGCAACGGGTGGCGATCGCCCGGTCGTTGGCGATGAACCCCGAGGTGATGTTGCTCGACGAGATCACCTCGGCGCTCGACCCAGAACTGGTCGGCGAGGTCCTCGACGTCGTGCGGGGATTGAAGGCCGACGGGATGACGATGTTGATCGCCACGCACGAAATGGCGTTTGCCCGCGAGATCAGCGACCGAGTCTGCTTCCTCCACCAGGGCCGAATCCTCGAGGAGGGACCTCCGAGTCAGATCTTCGAGACGCCACGCGAGCAACGGACCCAGGAGTTCCTGCAACGCGTGATCGACGCCGGTCGACTCTGATCGGCACGTACGAGTCGATCAGGGGGCGCCACGGCTGTTGCTGAGGCCGCACACGAGGTCACGGTTCAGACAGAGCTTCACTTCGTTCTCGAGAACCTGTTGGTCCCACACGTTCCAGAAGTCGGCGTGGCCGGTCTGGATGTCGCCGGACGCCAGGGACAACCCCTCCGGGTCGACGGCAGGGAAGTCGATGGCCATCTGGAGCTGCGGGATCGGGACCGGATGCGACGGTGGGCAGACACCGCTGACGCTGTCAGCCACATGCGTTGAGGCCGCCGCGGTCGACAGTGTCTGGCGATCCCAGCAATCAGGGAATGTGACCCAGAGTCGGAGCGCAGGCGAATTCGCCGGTTCGACTCCGCCCGCGAGCTTGGGCCGGCAGTCCGGTGGCCGGGGCTCACGTGTCGCCCCCGTGCCGCAGCCCCACGCCACGGTCTGGATCGGTTGCTGCTCATCGGCGAACGCGTCGCCAGCGACCATCATGAGACCCGCCGGGTACGGTTCGACCGTCGCCGGATCGACCCCCGGTCCCGGCCGGTAGTAGGCCGTCAATTTGTTCGGCTCGATGACCACTCCGGTCGCATCGAGGAGCGCCGGCGCCCAATACGACGCTGTGTCGCTGCGACGCTCGCACGACGTCTCGGCACCGCTCACCCGGTCGTAGTCGGGATCGGAGTCGACGTCCGCGTTGCCGAAGAATTGGTGAAGGTGACTCATTCCAGCCATGTCGGGATGAACGATCGGATCGTCATAGGCGAGGTGACTCAGCTCACACTCGACCACGAACTGGGCGACGTTGCCCTGCGGTCCGCTCCGCAACGGATCGCGCGCCTCGACCGGTTCTGCGCTCTCGCCGCCGCTTGCGCCGCACGCAGCGAGCGACAGCCCGAGCGCCGCGGCCACCGCGACGCCACGAACGGCCACCAGGGGCAACACGGCACCCCCCAGTCGACGGCGCATTCTGGACCGAACGGCCGTCAGCCGTCGTGCGAGTAGTACGGCGCCGTGGGCAGCGTGAGCACAGACGTGTCGAACGTCAGGGACAACCCCACCGCCGGTGATGCCGGAGCGTTCTCAGGGTCCTCCATCCCCGGGAGCATCGGCAGCGGAGGCAGCTCGACGGTCTGGTAGTCCACCGACGGCGGCGCCTCGAACGTCACGATCTGGATCGGATCGAACGCATCGATCGTCCAATCCCCGGATCCCGGGGCATCACAGGGAGCCAGTGTTTCCAGACTGGCCGGTTGGCTCGTGGCGAAGGTGTTGCCGCTGAAACAGTTGCGCAGCTCTTCGGTGGGAACACCGAAACCCGAGTTGACCAGGTCGGCGAGCCCGCTTCCGGCAACGGAGTTGCCGATGACGCGGTTGTCGTAGGGGTTCCACACGAGGTAGGTCTCGGCCACGAGATCTTCAGCAGTGACCTCGGCGAGGGGGGCCTCACGTTGGACGTCACACGTGATGTCCCACTCGTCCTCGCCCGGGATGTCGTCGTTGGGGTTCTCCTCGGGGAACGGAGCGATGGCGATTCCCGCCCGATCGTGGTCGTAGACGAGGTTGCGTTCGATGACGTTGCCGACACCGCCGGCGACGGTGATCCCGGTGCCGAATGCGAGATCAGCGAGGCCCTTCGACGGGCTGTCGGGATTGCTGTTGTTGAACACGACGTTGCCGATCACGGTGGTTTCCCGCCCGGGGTAGCAGAGTTCGTAGCTTCCGGAGTTCGGCACGATCCCCGCACGGTTGTCGTTGAACTGCGAGTTCACGATTGTGAGGTTGCCGCCGGAGTTGGTGCCCGAATAGCCGAGCCCGTTGTATTCGGCCCACACGTCGGTGACGAGCGCATTGCAGAGGTAGCACTGGCCGATGTAGAGGCCGGCGTCGGGGCTTCCCGCCGCATAGATGTGTTCGATCAGCCCGTTGATGCTGTCGAACGCGTAAACGCCGTAATCGTTGTTGCGCTGAGCGGTCAGGTACGACGCCCGATAGCCGTCGGCCTCGATCCAGTAGAAGCCATTGACGGTGTAGTTGATCGCCGTCATGTTCTCGACGGCCACACCGCTCGCTCCGAGCACTCGGATGCCGTTCTCGAGTTCGAACTCGCCATCGAGGATCACCTCGTTGCGATCGAGGCCGCGGATCGTCAGCTCGTCAGTCGAGACGTTGACCGCCTCGTTATAGACGCCGGGAGAGATGAGGACGAGATCGCCGGGAACCGCAGCGTCGACGGCCTCCTGAATCGTCGGGTAGTCGGAGGGAACCCGTCGCACGCCGTCGCTCGGTGCGTCGGTGGTTGCGGGACTGTCGGTCGTGTCCGGCGCATCAGTGGCTGTCGGAGCCTCTGTGGCCCCGGGGGCGTCCGTGCCCGACGAGCCTGAGGAGCCGTCGTCGCTCCCGCACGCTGCGAGGAGCAGTGCAGCGCCGATCAGTGCCGCCGAGAGGCGCCGGGACCTTGTCGAGCCAAGTCGATTCATGGATGGTGTCTCCTGGGATTTGTGCATCTATGTGAGTGCGATCAGCCCGTCACGACGACGGTGCCGATCATGCCGAAATCGGCGGTGCCGTGAAGTGTGCAGTAGTACGGATACTCACCGGGGGTCGTGAACGCGTGCGAGTACACGTCGCCGGGGCGGAACTCCTCGATGTCGACGCCCCAGCCGGCGCGTTCGTCGACGGGAACGATGTTGTGATCGTTGCGGCCACCGTTTTCCCAGACCACAGTCGTGCCGGCCACGATCTCGATCTCTTCGTCACGGAAGTTGTTGTCGAGCGCCAACACGTCGAGCTCTTCGCCATTCGGAGCGACCGAGGTGACAACATCATCGTCGACGGACTGATCGGCGGCAGTCTCGTCGCTCGACGGCGCATTCGAGGCGTCGGCAACCGAGTCGGCGTTGTTGTCGTCGCCGCACGACGACAACACAACTGCCGAAACCACTACGGCGCTCAGAAGCGCGGGCTTCAGTACTCGTGGCATCGACGTCAAGTATGTTCGCTCGACACCGGGCCGACCAAACGCCCGACGAGGTTCCCGTCAGGGGAAACCGACCTGCTCAGGGCATCAGAACGTTCGCCGCCACACGGATCCTGGAGTCGCCCACCGAGCGACGAGCGCACGCGTTCCTCCAATGAGTCATCGTCGATGTCGACCAGTCGCGGACGCTGCCGACGTTCAGATCACGGCTGCCAGATGCCGCTGACGTCGACCACGAAGTGCGCGGTAGCGATGGTGTACAGGCAGATGTGCTGATCGAAGAGCCCGACAGTGACACCGTTGGCCACGTTGCGGCCGGTGCGGAAGTTGACGTTCGACGCCAACGGCGGATCATCGCCGTTCCGGCACGGCCACATCGTCATGAAACCACCGGACGTCGGTGACACGGCGACGAGATTCATCGATGCAGCAGTCGCCGAACTCGGAATCCCGCCCAAGCCCGCCACATCGAACTGAACGATCGACCCGGCTGGGAAACGCTGTCCTCTGACACGAGCGTCGCGGCTGTCGATCAAACGGACGGGTGCCAACGCCTGGTATTGCAGCCCCGACGACGACATGTAGCCGGTGATGTCGATCACGATGTCGACCGTCACGTTCGTCTGCACACAGACCGTGCCGGCGTTCGACAGCTTGACAATGGCCGAATTGGCGCGGGTCTCGCCCCTGCCGAAGTTCACGTTCGAGACGGCCGACTGACCACCCTGATCGCAGGGAAACAGCCGAGCCCAGCCTCTCGAAGCCGAGTTGACCGCCGTCAGGTTGACGACTGCCGCGGTCGCTGACGTCGGAACGCCAGACGCGCTCGACTCAATCCTCACCGTGCGCACACGACCGGCCGTCACCGGGGTGTCTCGGCGAGTGTCGAGTAGACGCTTCGGCGCGAGCGCAGTGAGCCTGCCCGCAGTGCCGGCGGAGAACGATCCGTTGACGTCGATCACGATGTGGGTTCTTGCGGGGCTGAACAGACAGATCCCGCCTCCACTGTCGAGCGGCACGATCGCCTGGTTGGCAACGGGCTCGCCCAACACGAAGTTGAGCGTCGAGACAGTCGGGACCCGCGTCGAGCAGTCGTACACGGTGAGGAATCCGGAACGATCCTGGCCGGTGACCGTGAAGTTCGCCGAGACAGCGGTGGCGCTGGGGGAGATGCCTGCGACGCCGGTCATCTGGATGCGTTGAACGATTCCGGCACCCAGAGACCGTGCACGCTGACCCTGGCGGCTGTCGGCAAAGCGGAACGGGACCATCGGCGAGTACGAGGACTTTCCGCCGATCGGACTCGTCGACGTCCCCACAAAGGTGGGCGGCTGCGGCACCGTCGTGGTCGTCGTGGTCGGCGGCACCGTCGTGGTCGTCGGCGGCGGCAACGTCGTGGTCGTCGTGGTCGTCGTGGGCGGCGGCGGCGCCGTCGTGGTCGTTGTCGGCGGCGGCGGCAACGTCGTGGTCGTCGTCGTGGTCGTGGTCGTCGCGGTCGTTGTCGGCGGCGGCGGCGGCAACGTCGTGGTCGTTGTCGTCGTGGTCGTTGTCGTCGTGGTCGTTGTCGTGGTGGCACCACAGATGGCGCACAGGTCGGTTGCCTCACCGGCACAAACAGAGTCCCACGCGGTGTCGCAACAGTACGAGTCGGCGGCGCACACGGTGTCCTGACAGAATGCGTTATCGCAGCCAGTCGTTGCAGAGTGGACAACGCAGCAGTTCGAGTCCGTCGTCGTTGAGCCATCCTCGCATGTCCACTCGATGTGTAGCGCGTACGG
>DATLBC010000106.1:0-12990 GCA_035527095.1 Ilumatobacteraceae bacterium
AGCATTGGAACATTGTTCGAAAAAGTTGCCCGCTCACTGGTCACGGCCCCACTCTGGCCTCTACAGTCGAAAATATGCGTGTACACCTCGATGCAGAAAAGTGCCAGGGCCACAACCGTTGCTACGCGTTGGCGCCGGAATTGTTCGATGTCGACGACTATGGCCAGGCCATGTTGATCGTCGAGGGCGATGTGCCCGAGGAGCTGCACGACAAGGCGCGTCTCGCCGCGTCGAACTGCCCCGAGTATGCAATCACCATTACAGAGAACGGCTGACAATGACCGAAACTCTCGACGAGAAGACGACGGGGCCAGACGTCCGGATCGACCCGGATACCGGCAACAAGATCATCACCTGGGAACGCAACGGCGAAACCATGGAATTCATCGTCGGCAGCAGGCCGGAAGGCACGGATGTCTGGCAGCGGGTGCCGTACGACGCCGCCGACTACGGCCCGGTGACCGACTTCGCGACCGACTTCGACCACGCCGACCCGGCCTACAACCCCAACGCTCCAGAGGTGTGGAAGGCGGTGCGCGAGGGCGGGTGCCCGATCGCTCACTCCGATCGGTACGGCGGCATGTGGGTGCCGTTGACGCACGACACCGTCCATGACGTCGCCTACGACACCGAGCATTTCTCGAGCCGTTCGGTCGTGCCCGGCGTCGGGCGACCCGGTGACCGGGCGTTGCCCGCCCCGATCGGCGTCGCCCCGCCGATCTCCAGCGATCCTCCCTTCCACGCCATCGCCCGTCGTCTGCTCCTGCCGGCGTTCGCGCCGAAGGCGATCGAGCCGTGGGAGCCCGAGATCCGGCTCCTGTGCCAGAGGTTGCTGGACGAGATGGGAGAGATCACACCCGGTGACACCGTCATCGACGCTGCGATCCAGTACGCGCAGCACATCCCGGTCAACGTGATCGGGCGGATGCTCGGCTTCCCGGAGAAGGACGAGGCGATGTTCCGGGAGATGGTCCATGAGGTCCTGGAGCGCATCAACGAGGAGCCGGGGACGCGTCAGACTTCGAACGACTTCGGCGCCTACGTCCAGGAGCAGATCGCGGACCATCGTGAGCACCCTCGCGACGACCTCACGAATTTCCTGATGAACGTCGAACTCGACGGCAACAAGCTCGCCGACGAGGTCGTCGAGGGAATGATCATCCTGCTGCTCGTCGCCGGCGTCGACACGACGTGGTCGGCGATCGGTTCGTCGCTGTGGCATCTCGCCCAGCATCCGGAGGATCACCAGCGCCTGCTCGACGACCCCGAGGTGATGACCTTCGCGCTCGAGGAGTTCCTGCGGGCGTACGCACCCGTCACGATGGGCCGACTGGTCACGGAGGATCTCGACTTCCACGGCTGTCCGATGAAGAAGGACGACTGGGTGCTGCTGCCGTTCCCGGCGGCCAACCGCGATCCGCTGAAGTTCGAGGATCCCGACACTTTCGTGATCGATCGTGAGGAGAACCGGCACGCGGCGTTCGGGCTCGGCATCCACCGCTGCGTGGGGTCGAACCTCGCCCGCCTGGAGCTCAAGGTCGCCATCGAGGAGTTCATCAAGCGCTTCCCGCGTTTCGAACTCTCCGGCGAGACCAGGTGGAGCGTCGGCATGGTCCGCGGTCCTCGCGAGATCCCGGTCCGCATCCTCGAGACCTCCTGATTCCCGCTGTGTCAGCTGGGGTCTGACCCCAGTTGACACAACTACACGAAGGTGCTGGCGAGCGACGCTGCCGCGCAGGTCGACATCACGGTGACACCGGCGTAGGCGCTGCCCCATCGCCAGCCGAGCGCCCGTGTCTCCAGCGCGAACGACGAGAACGTCGTGAGCGCGCCGCAGAAGCCCATGCCGATGATCGTTCGCGCGTCGGCTCCCAGGTCGGACGCAGCAACGATACCGAGCAGGCCGGCACCGACCGAGTTGACCCACAGCAGCGACACCCACGAGCACGCGAACTGAGCAACGAGATGGCGACCGAGTGCGCCGAACCCGGCCGCCACAATGAAGAGCACCGGTGTCACTCGCCGACCTCCACGGGGCGGTGAGCGATGAACGTCGCGCCGATGCCGGCGGCGAGCGTGACGGCACCGTAGAGCACGGCCAACGGGAGCCGTTCGGCGTCGGCGAAGTCGTTCAGCTCGACGGCGAGCGCCGAGAAGGTGGTGAACCCACCGAGCACACCGGTCACGGCGAATGCCCAGGCCGGCGTGCCGACCGACAGATTCCGCGCGGCGAGACCGATCAGCAGGCATCCGACCACGTTCACGATGAGCGTCGGCCATGGCCAGGTTCCCGCAACGTGCGCTCCGTCCACCGTGGCGACGACTTCGGCAACGGCCCAACGGCCCGCCGCGCCGATCGCCCCACCAACAGCGATCGCGGCGGTCACCCGCGGAGCGAACGGACGATCGGCGATCTGCACGTCCCGTTCGTAGCAAACCGCCGGGCACCGACCCGGTCTTTTGGGGTCGGGTCGAGGAGGGCGGTGGGGGTCGGGTTGGGGTGGGCGGTTGCGGTCGGGTCGGGGAGGGCGGTTGCGGGCGGGCAGGAGGTGACGATCGCGCGGGGGTCACACCAGATTCTCACCGGGTGCGAGCAGACTGACATCCGTGACGGACACATCGACTGCTCGGATCCTCGTTGCCGAGGACGACCGCGCCGTGCGCGAATCGCTCGTTCGTGCGCTGCAGCTCGAGGGGTACACGGTGGCGTCGTCGAACAACGGCGCCGAAGCACTCGAAGCGATTCGCCAAGCGGAACCCGATGTGCTGCTGCTCGACGTGTCGATGCCGATCGTCGATGGCCTCACCGTGTGTCGCGTGTTGCGCTCCGAGGGCAGCAAACTCCCGGTGTTGATGCTCACCGCTCGAACCGAGACGAGCGACCGGGTGGCTGGTCTCGATGCCGGTGCCGACGACTACCTTCCCAAGCCCTATGACCTCGACGAGCTCTTGGCTCGCATCCGCGCGCTGCTGCGCCGCTCGGGGTACGGGTCCGACGATGCCGAACAACCCGAAGGCGAGCTCGTCCTCGGCGATCTGCGCCTCGACACGTCGGGTCGGCGCGCCTTCCGTGGCGAGCGCGAAGTCCAACTCTCCAAGACCGAGTTCGACCTGCTGGCGCTGCTGGTCGCCAACCGTGGCATCGTGCTCGACCATTCGACGATCTACGACCGGATCTGGCACTACGACTTCGGCCCCGACTCGAAGAATCTTGCGGTCTACATCGGATACCTCCGACGCAAGACCGAAGCGGAGGGCGAGCCACGCGTGGTGCACACCGTGCGGGGCGTCGGGTACACCGCCCGGATCGACGGCTGATGGGACTGCGCTGGAAGATCGCGCTGTCACTTGCGTTGGTGGCCATGATTGCGACATTCACCGTGGGTCTGATCGGGTATCGGACCACCAGTGCCCGGCTCGTCGCCGAGGTCGATCGCTCGATCACCCAGGCGACCGGCCAGATGATCGGCCGTGCCGTCGACGGCCGCATCACGATGCCGACGCGGAGCCTGCTCGAGGTCTATGCGGTGCGCGTGCTGGATGGCAACGGTGCGTCGGTGGCGTCGTCGTTCCCGGACAACGCCCCGATCGAGGAGAGGGCATTGAACGTGGTCGGAACAGCCCGTGCGATCGACCGCGAAACGATCACCGTCGACGAGGAATCACTGCGAGTCCACACGATCGGTCTTGCCAACGGTGCGCTGCAGGTCGCCCGGCCGCTCGCCGAGGTCGACAGCGTGCTGAGCGACCTGCGTCAACGCACGCTGCTGCTCGTCGTGCTCGTGTCCGTCGCGGCTGCACTGGTCGGCTGGTTGATCGCGGGAACGGTTGCGGCACCGATTCGGCGTCTCACCGGAGCCGCCGAGGACGTCGGCTCGTCGGGTCGGCTCGACGTCGAGGTGCCCGGCACCGGTACCGACGAGGTGGGTCGCCTCGGCTCCGCGTTCCGCAACATGCTCAGCGCGCTGGCGGTCTCGCGCGCCGAGCAGCGTCGACTCGTGCAGGATGCAGGCCACGAGCTGCGCACTCCGCTGACCAGCTTGAAGACGAACCTGTCGGTGTTGCGACGACATCCGGAGATGTCGCCGGAGATGCGCGACGGCGTGCTCGACGACCTCGACAGCGAGGTGAGCGAGCTCACCGAACTGGTCAACGAACTCGTCGCAGTGGCATCGGGTGAACTCGAACAACAGCCGAACGAACGAATCGAACTCCCCGGACTCGCCCACGACGTCGCCGAGCGCGTCGGCCGCCGACGGTCGCGTGACGTGACCGTCGAGGTGATCAATCAGGCGGTCGTGGACGCACCGCGATCGGCGCTCGATCGGGCGATCACGAATCTTGTCGACAACGCATGCAAGTTCGACACGACCGGCGGGACGATCGACGTGGTGGTCGACGGCGGTTCACTCAACGTGCTCGATCGTGGGCCGGGGATCGAAGCGGGCGACGAGCAACGGATCTTCGACCGTTTCCATCGATCCGAGTCGGCGCGCTCGATGCCCGGCTCCGGGCTCGGTCTGTCGATCGTCCGTGATGTCGTCGTCCGGGCGGGTGGGTCGGTGTCAGCGACGCAGCGCGACGGCGGTGGCGCATCGATCGGTTTCACGTTGCCGGTGTCACCGGATTGGCCTGAGGTGCCGCCACCGCCGAACTGAGGCGACGATCACATCACGCTTGGGTCGACTCGCGCCTGTGGCCGGCACTGAGTTGGGCGCGTTCCTCATCTGACAGTTCGGCCGGCTGGACGACGGCGACGGTGACCTTCGTGAGCGCCCGCAGCGTCGATGTTCGCACGCCACCTTCCAGGGCTGCACGCTCG
The DNA here is from genome assembly GCA_035527095.1 of Ilumatobacteraceae bacterium. Lineage (GTDB taxonomy): Bacteria > Actinomycetota > Acidimicrobiia > Acidimicrobiales > Ilumatobacteraceae > Sva-07. The sequence continues at coordinate 4,823 of DATLBC010000106.1, forward strand.
CCGAGGATCGCACCCGGACCGAGTTCTGCCAGGGTCGCACCGTCGACCTCGACACTGACCACCCCGTTGAGGAGCAGGAACACGTCGTCGCCCGTGGCCCCCTGTTCGGTCAGCAGGCGGCCCTCCTTCAGCTTTCTGATCGACGATCTGCCGCCGCTGCGCATGATGTGGCCGGCGAGCTCGCGTTCGAGTGCGGTCTCGACAGCTGTCACCAGTGCCGGCGAGTCCTCGTCGCCCCACGGGGTGTGTTTGCCGAACGAGTGGCGCCACCAGTCCTTGAAGTCGGCCATCCCGGCCTTGGCGGCGAGGGAACCGCGCTCGTCGTACACCCAGTGTCTCGGGAAGGCGCTGGCACCGAGCAGCTCGAACTCGCTGGTGCCGTCGGCGAAGATCGTCAACGCCAGGGTGGTCCAGACCGTTGGCGCTTCGAACTTGAGGAACGGTGGCTTGTTCACCCGGCGCGGTGCGGGGACGGCGGTGCGGCCGCCGACGGTCTGCACGAAACGAGCCGAGGTGGGTGTCAGTTCGACCTGCTGGTGGATGTCGTCGAAGGCCACCGCGGCGAAGGTCGCCTGCTTTGGGCCGACGGCGACGGTGGTCGAGCCCATCAGGCACCCGCCGGAGGAGCCGGCGTCGACGATCGTGCCGTCGATCACCTCGACCCAGCCGACGAGATGGTTGGCGAAGCGAAACCGGTCTGCGGCACGCAGCGCTTCGAGGTCGTCGATCGTGTCCGGTGGGGGGTCGTCGTAGTGGGTGAACCCCGTTCCGAAGATCGCCTTGTTCAACCCGGTGACAGCCTCGGACGGGATCCAGCTGAGGCTGGTGACCCTCGATTCGATCCTCACGACGTCACCGTGAATTCCCGGATCATGCCTTGGGTGAAGTGCGGCGGACCGTCACCTTCGGTCTCACCCACCGAGCCCGTCGGGATGAAACACACGATGGCGTAGCGGCCGGGTTCGCTGAGGTTCCACGACACGGCGCTGGACCCTCCCGGTGGAGCAAACGTCGCATTGACCGGAGTGATCTTGCTGAACACCTCGTCCTCGGGGAGTTCGAAGAGTTCGTCGATCGTCTCGGTGGTCCCCTCGTTGAAGCGCAGGGCGAACATCTCGTGTTGTTCCTGTCCCTCGTTGCTGAACTGGACGATGTGGTAGCCGGTGGGGAGCTCGTCCGGCGCCCCATCGAAGCCGTAGTCCACGGCGGCAACGCCGAGCTCGTCCACGGCGCAGTTGTCGCCGGCCCACGTGATCGTGTCGTTGTAGAGCTCGAGTGATTCGTCGGATCCTTCGGCTTCGGGGTCGGCGATCTCGGCTTGCGCCGCCGCTTTGAGGTCGACGATCGTCTGCTCGATCTCGGGATCGGCAGCGGCGATCGCCTCGTCGAGCGCGGCGTTGACCGACTCGGCGTCTCCGTCCCCGGTGAACAGGTAGTTGATCACCGCAGTGTCGGCCGCGATCCACTCGTCGCAGCCGGCCGAGGCGTCCGAACCGGCGTCGTCGTCAGAGCCGCAGGCGCCGACGAACAGCAATGACGCCGTCCCAATGGTGAGCAAGATGTGGTTCGTGTGCATGTGGCCGTCCCTCTGTCGAATAGGGCCGGTCACGTCTCGGCCCGCACATCGAACGTACGGATCCGTGTGTCCGAGTGGGAGGTGGCAACCCAGTGTGTTCGCCGGGGTGCCAGCACCACTCGAGAAGTGACGCTCATGTCCTTGTGGCTGTGCCCGCGACGTGGTCTGATCGTCGGATGCAGATCGCTCGCGACGTTGTCGATGTCCACCGGACGACGTGCTGACGGACCGATGACGGCTGAATCGGGGCGCAGTGCCGTGGTCGTCGGCGCGGGGCCGAACGGACTCGTCGCTGCCATCACGCTGGCCCGCGCCGGCTGGGACGTGGTGGTGTTCGAGGCCAATACGCGCCCGGGCGGCGGCATGCGAACCGAAGAGCTCACGCTGCCCGGGGTGCTGCACGACGTGTGCTCCGCGATCCATCCCCTCGCCGTCGGGTCGCCAGCCTTTCGCTCATTCGCCGAGAGCGACCTGCCGCTACGCGACCACGGCCTCGAATGGGTCCAGTCGCCGGTCCCGCTCGCTCACCCGCTCGACGGTGGACGCGCCGCAGTGCTGCACCGCTCGGTCGACGAGACCGCCGACGGGTTGGGGCCTGATGCGAAGGCATATCGTCGTCTCTTCGGGCCGTTCGTCGAAGCAGGGTTCGATCTGACCGACGGGCTGTTGTCGCCGCTGTCGATCCCGCCGAAGCATCCGATCGCCCTCGCTCGGTACGGCGCGGTCGGCGTGTTGCCGGCGTACACGGTGGCCCGGCGAGGGTTCGACACCGACGAGGCGCAGGCGATGTTCGCCGGCCTCGCCGGGCACTCGATCCTCAGCCTGAAGGCGCCCGTGACAGCCGGGTACGGCCTCATGCTCGGCATCCTCGCCCATCTCGTCGGATGGCCGCTCGCCCGCGGTGGCTCCCAGCAGATCGCCGACGCCCTCGTGGCTGTGCTCGAGAAGCTCGGCGGGCGCGTCGAGTGCAATCGGCGCATCGAGTCGCTCGCAGAATTGCCGGCCGCCGATGCGGTGCTGCTCGACCTGACGCCACGACAGGTGCTGGCGATCGCCGGCGATGCAGTTCCCGATCGATATCGCCGGGCGCTGACCCGGTTCCGCTATGGCCCAGGTGTGTTCAAACTCGACTGGGCACTCGACGGTCCGATCCCGTGGACCAATCCCGATTGCGCCCGGGCAGCCACGGTGCATCTCGGTGGCACGCTCGCCGAGATCACGGTGTCCGAGTCCGATGTGCAGGTCGGTCGCCATCCCGAGCGCCCGTACGTCCTGCTGGCGCAGCAGAACCTTTTCGATCCGACCCGTGCTCCCGAGGGCACGCAGGCGGTGTGGGCGTACTGCCACGTCCCCAACGGTTCGACCGTGGATATGACCGATCGGATCGAGGCGCAGATCGAGCGGTTCGCTCCCGGCTTCCGCGACCGGATCATCGGCCGGCATGCGATGAACACCGCCGCCGTGGAGGCGCATGATGCGAACTACATCGGCGGCGACATCAACGGTGGTGTCGGCGACCTCCGCCAGTTCGTGCGACGCCCCGCGCTCGGGCTGCATCCGTGGAAGACACCCATCGACGGCGTGTACCTGTGCTCGAGCTCGACGCCGCCGGGGGGCGGGGTTCACGGCATGTGCGGATGGCACGCCGCGCAGGAAGTCATCAGGGGCTCTCGATGACCGACCTGGGACGCGTGACGGTCATGATCGTCGACGACCAGCCGCCGTTCCGCGTTGCGGCCCGCGCCGTGATCGACCGGGTGAAGGAGTTCGAGCTGGTCGCCGAGGTGGCGTCCGGGGAGGAAGCCGTCGAAACCAGCGCCGAGATCGCCCCGAAGCTCGTGTTGATGGACATCAACATGGGCGAGCTCGACGGCATCGAGGCGACACGCATCATCACGGGATCCGACCCGAGCGTGAAGGTGATCCTCGTGTCGACCTACACCCTTGACGACCTTCCGGCAGGCGCCCGCACCAGCGGTGCGATCGCCTACGTCAACAAGGACGAACTGTCGCCCCGTGTCATCCGGCGGCTCTGGGAGTCCGACGGCGACCCCGACTGGACCGTTACATCTGGGGTCTGACCCCTGATGTAACACTCACTCGGTTCGCAGGAGTTGGGCCGGACGAACCCGGCGGGCGCGACGGGCTGGAATCGCTGCTGCGACGTTGGCGAGCGTCACGATGATCAACGCCGCGATGCCAAATGCCACGAGGGGAACGACAGGAGTCTCGATGGCACCCATGTTCTGGGCGAACGCGATCCACACCAGCCGTCCGGTGATGACGCCGAGTGGAATGCCGACGGCAACACAGAACGAGGTGAACAACGTGGCGTGCCAGTGCACGGCCCGACCGATCCAGCTCGACTGAGCGCCGAGCGAACGCAGGATCGCAAGCTCGCGCCGGCTGCCACGGGTGGAGACGACCATCACATGGCCCACTGTCAGCAGGGCGAGCGTCGCCAACAACGCGGCGAGTGCAAACGGGATCGCTCGCACTCGTGCGACGTTGACGATCGCACTGGGTACATACGGTGCATCGGGAATGCCGTCGAACTCCGGCATCGCGGCGACGAGGTCATCGACTCCGCCGCGTAGCTGCACCGCCGCCGCCGTCGGGACGGCGTTGTCATCGATCTTCATCAGCCCCGTCGGTGTGACGAGACCGCCATCACCGAGGCCGTCGTTCGCTCCGAGGCCGGGTACGACCACCAGCCCGGTGACGCGGTAGCTGGCCGTGCCGGTGTCGCCGACCAGGGTCACCTCGTCACCGATCCGAGCGTCGATGTCGCGTGCCGTCACGCGGCCGAATGCGATCTCGTCGTTGCCGACCGGAAGCCGCCCGGCGACAACCGTCGGGGTGCCTTCTCCGCGCACGATCTCCATGCCGAGGAGCGGCATTGTGGTGTCGCCTACGCGGGCATTGTTGTCGGAGTACAGAATCAGTGACGCGACCTCCGGTTGGGCGTCGAGTCGTTCGGCGACACCCTCGGGGAGCCCGGCTGCGCCGTTGTCACCGATCTTCGCGTCGTAGTTGGTGCCGTACCGGAACGGCTCGTCGATCAACCGGTCGAGGCTGGCGCCGAACGTCAACGCCGCGGTGACCCCCGCAATCGTCAGCACCACCCCGACCATCGAACCGCGTGCGGGGCCGTGGTCGGTCGCGAATCGTCCGAACGCCAAACGCGTGCCTGTCGCGGCCGCCGGACTCGTGGCATGGGTGGCGAGGGCCTCGACAGCGGGTGACGGGGTGGGGGAGTGAACCATCGATCCGGCCACCGTGAGTGACACGAAGGTCCAGAGGGTGAGCGCGACGATCACGACGACCGCACCGCCCGCCAGGACACTCCAGTCGACGAACAACCCCGGCGTGGGCTCGACGATGCGGACGAACCCGTTCGGAAACAGGCCCGACGGAACAACGGCGAGTGCCGCAGCGAGCAAGGAGCCCGCGACGATCGGTATCGCTGCGAGCCCCATCGACACCGCGACGACTTGGTGATTGGTGAAGCCGATCGCCCCCAGTCGCTCGCGATCGGCCGTGGTCGGTCGTACCTGGCGGGTGATCAATTGACCGATCACCGCGATGGCGGCGATCGCCGCGGCGAGCGCAAGAAGCCACAACCCGCGAGCCTGCGTCGAAACAGCCCGCCGGATCTCGCTGCTGACCATCTCAGCGGGCTCGAGGCTCAGTCCCTGGCTGCCCGGCAGCGTGTCGAGCTGAGCTCGCAGCTGCGCGAGGTCGACGCCATCGCGGAGGTCGATCGCGTTGAAGGTCGCCGACACGCCGACGTCGGGCATCTGCACCAGCGACGCCGACACCACGGCGATCGGTGTGTTGTCGTTGAGCTGTGATGGTCCGTCGACGACGCCGACGAGGGTGGCCTCGATGCGCGGACCCTCGGGGCTCGGCTCGTCGAAACCGCTCGAGTCCACCTGTTGCTGGGTGTAGGTGACGATCTCGAACGTGTCGCCGAAGCGCGCATCCGTTGCGTCGACGAAGTCCTGCGTTGCGACGAACTCGTCGTCGCGGTCGGGATCGACTTGCCGTCCGCTCACGAGTCGCAGGTCGAAGACGCTCGGCGAGCCGGAGAACACCAACGACCCGAGATCGTCGGCAGACGGTCCGACGACCTCGCCGAACACGAAGGTGATCGCCTCGATCGACTCGACACCGGCCAGAGCGCCGATCTCGTCGGTTCGGGGCGAACCTCCCTCGTCCTGCGTGACGACGCCGTCGATGTCGATTTCCGAGGCGGACGTGTAGCGGTCGGGAGCGGTGGCTGTGCGTTGGGCTCCTGCGGCGACAGACATGACGATGCCGAACACCGTTGCGACGAGGGCGGTGATGGCCACCGTCGACCGCCACCGATTCCGAAGCCCACTGATCAGTCGATACGCGACGCCACCCATCGTCAGGTCACTCCACGGCGGGAAGCGGAATCGTTCCCGTGATCGTCGTGCCCGCTCCCAGCGCTGACGTCACCTCGATCGTGCCGCCGAACGCGCCGAGGCGGTCGGCCATGTTCACGAAGCCGTGGCCGGCAGCGTTTCCGATCATCTCGAATCCGGCCCCGTCGTCGCAGATCTGGAAGCGCAGTACTCCGTCGACCTCGGCAACGTGCACTGTGGCACTCGCCTCGTCGCCCGCGTGTTTACCGGCGTTCTGGAGCGCCTCCAGTGTGCAGAAGTACACCGCCGCCTCGATGTCGTTGCCGTAGCGGCCGACACCGTCGAAGTCCACTGTGGTCGGCAGCGCCGCCCGGCCCGCAGCGGCCGGAAGCGCTTCGCGCAACCCGCCCGACACGAGCAGCGGCGGGAAGATGCCGTGCGCGAGCGCTCGGAGTTCGGCGATCGCCGTCTGGACATCACCCTTGATCTCGTCGATCATCACGATGGCGTCTGCGGCGTCGTCGTCCTCGACGGCATCGCGCGCCAGCCGAAGCTTCACCGCCAGCGCTACGAGGTGCTGCTGGGCGCCGTCGTGCAGATTCCGCTCGAGCTTGCGCCGCTCGTTGTCGCCTGCGGCCACGATGCGCGCTCGTGAGTCCTGCAGCTCCTGGTTGCGGACCTGCAGCTCGTCGAGGCTGGCCTGTAACGCCGTGTCGAGTTGCACGTTGTGCAGCGCCAGCGCGATCTGGCGGGCGATCTCGGTGAGCACCGTGTCCTCGGTTTCACTGAATGGTTCGCCGTCGGGCTTGCGGGTCACCACGATGAACCCGAGGAGCATGCCGGCGTGTGCGAGTGGAGCGACCCGCATCGACGAACTGCCATTGGGCCCGACGAGCTGCGGAACCCAGATGTCGAGCCACGTTCCACCGCTCACCCCAGCGCGGGCCACCACGGGAAGTTCCTTCGGGCCGATCGCGACCGGTGGGGGCTGGCGGTGCGGCACACCGGCGGCGCGTTCGTACCGTCCGGCCTGGCCAGTCCACACCTCGGCCGACTCCAGCACCATCGAGCTGCGGAGGTTCTCGGCGAGTTGGAGCAGGAGTTCGTCGAGGGGGATCGAGCGGGTGAGTCGCTGCCCGAACGTGCGCAGGGTCTCATCCGGTGCGACTCGCGCTCCGTAGACGAGGCGGTTCGCCCGCTCCGTCAGCCAACTTCGGGCGGGGAGGTAGAGCAGTGCCGCGATCGCCGCGGCCGCCATCGACAGAAGGAGCAACGACCGCTCGGTGCCCTGCGGCGTGCGCCCCAGGCCGAGCACGACGATCACGTAGACCACCAGGATCAGGGCGGTGAGCCCGGTGAGGGCGATCGTGTGCGTCAGTAGTCGGTCGACGCGTGCGACCATCTTGGGGAGCGTTCCGGCGATGAGTGCCGTTGGGACCAGCCCAGTCATCGCGAGTGCCGCGGTTCCGAGGTCGTGGGGCCACTCGGTGAGGAGCCGCAGCGCCGTCATCACCAGGACGCCCTCGGCCGCCACGGTGAGCCCCCAGCCGAGCCATTGGATCCGGCGACGGTCGATGGCCCCCGCCGTCCGATAGCGAGAGGAGACAGCGGGGACGCCGGCCGCGAATGCACCCACCCAGAGCGCCACGATCGGCCATGCGGGGGTCGAGTCGAGGTCGGTGCACAGCGCAGCCCCGGTGGTGAGGCTGACGACATAGCCGGCGGCCACGCCGCGACGCCGGGCGGCGCTCGTCAGTCGGCCGTCCGGCAACGCGACGAACAGGTGGAAGGCGAACGCCGGGAGCAGTCCGAGCGTCATCCGCAATGCCACGGCGGCGAGGTCGTTTGTCGTGTCCGCGCTCGCCACGAGCGCCTGCGAAAGGCACAGGACCCCGGCGGCCACTGAACCGGCGAGCACGATCGGCCCGAGCCGGTCCCGGCGGCGACGGACGCCGAGAGCGACACCGGTCGCAGCCCAGACCGCAACGAGGATCGCCCCGACGACCTGTGTCGCCGTGGGGTCGTTCGCGCCGGCGGCAACGATCAGTGCGGCGATTGCGAGTCCGATCGCGACCGGAGCAGCGAGAAGGCACCATGCCGGCCTCAACTCTCGTGATTCGTCGTCGACGTCGACCGTCAACGCGGGCCCGATGCGGACGGCGTCGGATGAGTTGGCCATCGCGTCCTGCACGCGTTCGCTC
>DATLBC010000107.1:0-54332 GCA_035527095.1 Ilumatobacteraceae bacterium
CGACGAGGGCACGTACACCCCCCGCGAGATCGTCTCCGACGACCTCGGCATGTCGTTCGCCGATGCGATCGACGGCACCATGGTCACCGTCGAGGACGGCCAGCTCGTCCACGGCACCGTGGTCAAGATCGACAAGGACGAGGTGCTGCTCGACATCGGCTACAAGTCGGAGGGTGTCATCCTCTCTCGTGAGCTGAGCATCCGCAACGACGTCGACCCGTCCGAGGTCGTCTCGCTCGGCGAGGCCGTCGAGGCCCTCGTGCTCACCAAGGAAGACAAGGAAGGCCGCCTGCTGCTGTCGAAGAAGCGTGCGCAGTACGAGCGTGCGTGGGGCGACATCGAAGCCAAGAAGGAGGCCGACGCCGTCGTGTCGGGACCGGTGATCGAGGTCGTCAAGGGCGGCCTCATCGTCGACATCGGCCTGCGCGGCTTCCTGCCCGCATCGCTCGTCGAGCTGCGCCGCGTGCGCGACCTCGCTCCATACATCGGCGAGACCGTGCACTGCAAGATCATCGAACTCGACAAGAACCGCAACAACGTGGTGCTGTCACGTCGCGCCTACCTGGAAGAGAACCAGAAGGAGACCCGCGACCAGTTCCTCAACAACCTCAAGGTGGGCGAAGTTCGCGACGGCACGATCTCCTCGGTCGTCAGCTTCGGTGCGTTCGTCGACCTGGGTGGCATGGACGGACTCATCCACGTCAGCGAGCTGTCGTGGAAGCACGTCGACCACCCGGGCTCGGTCGTCACCGTCGGCGATCCCGTCAAGGTGCAGGTGCTCGACGTCGATTACAGCCGCGAGCGCATCAGCCTGTCGCTCAAGGCCACGCAGCAGGACCCATGGCAGGAGTTCGCCGAGAGCCACCAGGTCGACCAGCTCGTCTACGGGCGGGTCACCAAGCTGGTGCAGTTCGGTGCATTCGTCCAGGTCGGCGAAGGCATCGAAGGCCTCGTGCACATCTCGGAGATGTCGGCACACCACGTCGACAGCCCCGAGCAGGTCGTCACCCCCGGTGAGGAGCTGTGGGTGAAGATCATCGATCTCGACCTCGCCCGTCGTCGCATCAGCCTGTCGATCAAGCAGGCCGCTGAAGGTGGCGAGCTCGCCGCCGAGTACCGCGAGCACTTCGAGGTCGACTCCGCCGGTAACTGGGTCCAGGGCGAGACATCAGCTGAGGCCGAAGCCGCATGGTCCGAGTACTACGGCGAAGGTGGCGAAGGCGCCGCCGAGGCAGCTGCCGCCGAGGCGCCGGTCGCAGACGCACCGGAGGCGGCCGAGGTCGCTGAGGCGTCGGTCGCCGAGGAAGTCGCCGTGGAGGAAGTCGCCGTGGAGGAAGTCGCCGTGGAGGAAGTCGCCGTGGAGGAAGTCGCCGTGGAGGAAGTCGCCGTGGAGGAAGATTCCGCGGAGTGATCCTGGTCGGTCTGACCGGAGGCATCGGCGCCGGCAAGTCGACCGTCTCGGCGATGCTCGCCGATCGCGGCGCCGCGATCGTCGATGCCGATCAGATCGCCCGCGATCTCCAGTCGCCGGGCAGTCCGGTACTGACAGCGATGGCGGAACGGTTCGGTGAGCACATCCTGCTCGTCGACGGCGCCCTCGACCGAGCCGCGGTCGCCAAGATCGTCTTCAGCGACGAAACAGCGCTGAAGGATCTCAACGGCATCGTCCACCCGGCGATGCAGTCAGAGATCCAGCGTCAGATCGACGAACACCGCGCGACCGATCGTGTCGTCGTCCTCGACTTTCCGCTGCTCGGCGAGAACCCCCGCGCGGGGCTCGTCGCGACGATCGTCGTCGACATCCCGGTCGAGGTGGCGGTGCAGCGTCTCGTCGAGCAACGCGGTATGGCCGAAGATGACGCTCGGGCGAGAATCAACAGCCAGCTGAGTCGCGAGGAACGCCTTGCGAGGGCCACACACGTCGTCGACAACGGCGGTGACCGCGACTCGTTGAGCTCGCAGGTCGACGACCTGTGGGAACAACTTCTCCAACTGCCGCCGGCCGACTCCGACCGACCGACCGTGGTTCCTGGAGACCCGGGCTCGGGGAACTAGGAGTCCTCGAGCATCGACAGCGTCATGTCGACGACCGGGACGTCGGGGGCCGGGGTTGCCGCGTACCGCTCGAGGTGATCGCCACCGAGGTTGCTGAACGCGGCGGTGACGAGTTCCCAGTACGACTGCCGGATTCCCGCCTGGCGGCGATCGCGAGCCGTCTCGTAGCGGTCGATCGCGCTCGGCCGCGGAACGTAGGTCATGACCCGTTCGGGGTGCACGTGGTCGACGCGGCGGATCGTGTCGGTGACGTCGGTGCGCTCGTAGTCGCGCTCGCGCCAGTCGAGCATCGCCAACTCGTCTGCGGTGACGCGCACGATCACGCCGTTGCAGCTCTCGCTGTCGGACGCCACCAAACCCAGCGAGACGACGAGTCCCTGCCTCACGGTGACGCCGTCGTGATGCCAATCGCCCCGCAAGTGCATCGATCCGTAGTTCCACCGACGCCCGTACCCGTCGAGTTGGGCGACGACGACATCAGCATCAGCGACCGTCCGGCCGATCGTCGTGGCCATGGATGCCGGCGAGACCAATGACCCGTAGCCGAAGATCCAGGCGTCGGCGCTCACGCTCGTTCGGCGAAGAACCGGTCGACGGTTGCCGCGAGCAACCGGACGCCGATCGCGATCGCGCGCTCGTCGACATCGAAGTGTCCGGCGTGGAGATCGAGCGTCGGGCCGCCGGGATCGCGCACCCCGAGTCGCACGTACGTGCCGGGCACCTTGCGTGTGAACCAGGCAAAGTCGTCGCCACCCCAGCTCTGCTCGACCTCGTCGACGCTTGCATCTCCGACCACCGTGCAGGCGGCCCCGCGGACCACTGTGGTGACCGTCGAGTCGTTGACGACCGGAGGGACGCCGTGGGTGTAGTCGACGTCGATCCCGGCACCCGAGCCGGCGATGATGGCATGAAGCTCCTGCTCGAGCACTGCGGGCAGCTGATCCCAGACGGCCAACGACGGTGTGCGGATCGACAACTTGAGGGCGCACTGAGTCGGGATCACGTTGGCGGCATCGCCTGCATGTACCGAACCGAACACGACCTTGACGAGTGATGCGTGATCGTGATCGAGGTGTGCGACCTTCGCGGCGACCCGGCCCGGCAATTCAGTCACGACGCGTGCAGCAAGGCTCACGAGGTCGACGGTCAGCTCCGGGCGCGCAGTGTGGCCACCCGGACCCGACAGCGTGATCACCGCCATGTCCGCAGCCGACGAGATGGCACCCGACTTCAGACCAATGGTGCCGACGTCGAGCTTGGGCTCGCAGTGCAACCCGACGATTGCGGCGACGCCGACGAGGCCGCCGTCGGCGACCACGTCGAGCGCTCCACCGGGAACGCGCTCCTCGGCTGGCTGGAAGATGAACCGGACCGGTCCGGCGAGCTCCTGGCGGTGATGGGCGAAGTACAGCGCGGTACCGAGCACGATGGCGGTGTGTACGTCGTGACCACAGGCGTGCGAGACACCGCTCACCTGGCTTCGATATGCCACGTCCTTCTCGTCGGCCATCGCAAGCGCGTCGAGGTCGGCCCGCAGCGCCAGCGCGGCGTCGAACGCGCCGGTTGACGACCACCGCCCCGATCCGTCCGGAACGATGTCGCACACGAGGCCGGTGCCCACCGCGAGACGCCGTGGTTCGAGTCCGGCGAGTTCGAGACGTTCCGACACGAGGTCGGTCGTGGCCCGCTCCTGTCCGCTCAACTCGGGGTGGGCGTGAAGATTTCGGCGCAGCGCGACGAGACCCTCGCCGTGCTCGTCGAGCCAACGATCGATCGGGAGCGTTCCGTCGTCGCTGGGCGTGGCTGTGGCTGTCGGAACGGTCACAGCGAGGTTCGTGCGCCGGTGATCGAGTCGGCGGCGAGTTCGGCGGCGAGGTGCTGGACCACGTCGACGAGCGTACCTCCGGCCTCGACCACGCGCCGTTGACGCTGGGCGCCCGACCCTGCCTCGACCAGCAGTTCGAGGTCGGCGAACTGGTCCAGCGTGCCGAGACCACTCGCGAGAGGCCGCAGCTCGTCGAGCAACTCGCGGACCAGTTCGCAAACCGGTCGTCGCTCGGGATGACCGGTATCGGGGTGTTCGACAATCAGTTTGGCGTCCATGCCGTACCGGGCGGCGAGCCAACGGTTCTCCCGAATCGTCCATTCGCGCGGCGGCGGCGGCAGGGTTCCGTCGTCGATCCGCCGCAGTGTCCATGCGACGAGGGTTTGGGCGAGCGCGGCGAGCGCGATCGTCTCTCGCACCGTCGGGGTGGCATCGCACATCCGGAACTCCACGGTTCCGAAGTCGGGGTGTGGCCTGATGTCCCACCACACCTCGCGAATCGAACTGATGCAGCCGGACTCGATCAACGTCGCCATGAACGATTCGAAGTCGGACCAGGCTTCGAGCGGCGGTGGAAGACCGGCGGTCGGCAGGCCCTCGAAGACCTTCGTGCGTGCCGAGGCCATACCGGAGTCCTCGCGCTCGAAATAGGGACTCGACGACGACAACGCCAGAAACAGCGGATGATGTCGCGTCAGCTCGCCGATGACACTGATTGCACGGCCTCCGTCGGGGACCCCGACGTGCACGTGCATGCCGCAGATCAGCATCCGTCGCGCGGGCCACTGCAAGTCTTCGATGAGATCGATGTACCGCTGGTGCGGGCTCACGAGCTGTTCCCGCGCGAGTCCGAACGGATGGGTGCCTGCGCTGATGAGGGTCAGACCTCGTCGTTCTGCGGCACCGCGCAGTTCCGCGAGGGTGGCGCGGAGGTCGTCGCCCGCCTGGGAAGGGTTCTCGCACACGCCAGTGATGATCTCGACGGTGCTCTGGAACAATTCGTGCTTGGCCTTGGGATGCTCGCCGCCGGGGTGGCCGGCACCCATCTCGGCGAGGATCTCGCTGGAAGCCGACGCGAGTTCGCCGGTGAGCGCGTCGACGAGATGAAGTTCCATCTCGACGCCGATGGTCGGTCGCGGGTTCGGTGTGAAGTGGATGCTCACGTCATCAGCTCATCATGACGTCGACCGCACGACCGCTCGGTCAGCGGTAGTTCTCGATTGCTTCGGCGACCTGTTCGGGCGTCGTGATCGGCGAGAACCGCTCGAGCACGTTGCCGTTGCCGTCGACGAGGAACTTCTCGAAGTTCCAGGTGATCTCGGCGCTGTCGCCGTCGCCGGGCTGTTCGCTCTTGAGCCACTTGTACAGCGGGGAGGCGCCGTCGCCGTTGACCTCGAGCTTGCTGAACATCGGGAACGTGACGTCGTACTTGGACGTTGCGAACTCGAGGATCTCGGCATCGGAGCCGGGCTCCTGGGCGCCGAACTGGTTGCAGGGAAACCCGAGCACCGTGACGTCGTCGTTGTCTTCATGAAGCGCACGCAGACCTGCGTACTGAGGCGTGAGGCCTCAAGCGCTGGCGACGTTGACGATCAGACAGATCTGGCCCTCGAATTGATCGAACGACACCTGGTCGCCGGTGATCGAGGTCATCTCGAACTCGTGGAATGTTGACATCTGCGTCACCATAGTGCGCCGGCTCACGCCTGCTCCGTTGGACGGTGGTACTGCGCCGCGACGTCGAACGCACCGCGATGGCTCGACGCCGTGCGTTCGATCGCGTCGAGGAAGTCGTCTCGGCGGATCACGGCGAACTCGGACGGTTCGGTGGTCGTGACGGTCGCTGCGCGCACGTCGCCATGCAACAGCGCCACTTCGCCGAACGAGGCGGGGGCGAGGAGGTGGGCAACGACCGTGCCGTCGGTGATCACATTCGTTGCTCCAGCCAGTAGAGCGAAGAACTCCTCGCCGGGTTCTCCTTGCACGACGACCGACGTTCCTGCGGGCTCCGAGCGACGTTGGGAGGCCTGCGCCAAGCGCTCCAGCGTCGGTTGAGGCAGCGACTCGAGAAACGACACCGATCGGAGGCACGACACGATGGTCGGGTCGGCCGAACGCACCGAACGTTCGGTATTTCGCAGTCGCAGTGACCCGCCGATCAGTACCACTGCGCCGACGAGGCCGAGAACCACAGCCACCCAGGTCGGGTCGCGTCCGTCGAGCAGGCCGCCGGTGACCACGGCGCCGATGGAGGCTGCGATCATCGCCGTCGACTCCAGTGCCCCGTAGGCGCGGCTCGTCATCGTCTCGGCGCACGAGCGCTGAAGCAGTGTCTGGCCACCGATCTCGATGAAGCCGTTGCCCGCGCCGAGCACGGCTGCCAACAGCAGCACGATCAGCAGCTGTGACGACTGCGCGATGAGCAGCAGCGGCAGCGTGAGCAGTACCGCACCCAGCGTGATGTGCTGCGTGAGTCGCCAGCCGCCCTTGCGGCTCGCGACAACTGCGGCGAGCAGTGTTCCGACAGCGAACGTCACCGTGATCAGCGCGACCGTGCTGCCGTCCCGACCGAGCTGATCGAACGCGATCGCAACGAAGAGAAGATCGAGCGCTCCGATCAACATCTCCGCTGTCCCGAGGAACCCGACAACGCGTCGAGGCGCTGCGTGCGTCGACACGTAGGCCACGCCGCGCCAGGCATCGTCGATCACCGTCGACATCGACAGCGTCGATGGAAGGCGGTCGTCGCGCGGGAGGAACCTGCCGGCCAGAAGCGCCGCAGCCGCGCAGAGCATGAAAAGACCGAGGAAGACTTCGGACGGATCCGCCAACGCGAGCACCAACGCCGTTGCCAGCGGGCCGACCAGGCTTCCTGCTGCTCGAACGGACGACCGTTCGATGTTCCAGCGCGTCAACTGGGTCGGGGTGCGGGCGTAGTGCACGAGCAGACTGACGACCGCCGCAGGTGTCGGCAGCGACGCCACCGTGAAGACCAGCGCCAACAGGTAGACCACGGCCAGGGGTGAGTCGGTCGACAGCGCCACTGCGATGCCACCGGCCGCCAGGGCCTGTGTGGCGAACGACACCGCAAGTACTCGGTGCCGCGCGAAACGGTCGCCGGCAGCGGCGACGACGGGCGCGAGCAGCGCTGCGGGTGCAAGCTGCACCGTGACCGCAACTCCGGCAGCCGCAGAGCCGCCGCGGTCGAATGCGACGACCAGCACGGCGATCCAGGCCGAGTACTCGGCAATGGCATGAACGAAGACGCAGGCCAGCAGCCCACGCCTACCCGGAAGTGGACCCGTCTCGTCGTCGCTCATGGATGATCACTGCCCCATCATGATCCCTGATGGCAGTTGTCATCGCAGTGGCCGATGACGGTCGATAACATCTGACCACCCATGTCTGCCGACCGAAAACGAAGTTGACGCCGTGCTGACTGCTCTGGGGTTGTTCGGCGTCGTTGCGCTCATCGCGGCCAACGGCTATTTCGTCGCCGTCGAATTCGCGTTCGTCGCTGCTCGCCGCAGCCGGTTCCTGGAGCAGGCCGAGGAGGGCGATCGCCGTGCGAAGCGTGCGATCGACGTGCACAAGCGCCTGAGCTTCATGCTCTCTGGAGCACAGCTCGGGATCACGGTCACCACCCTGCTGGTCGGTTTCATCGCCGAGCCCGCCATCGCGTCCGTCATCGAGCCGGCCCTGGTGGCCGTCGGTGTTCCGGAGTCGGTCACGTTCGGGATCTCGCTGACGCTGGCGCTGATCCTGGCAACCATGGCGCAGATGGTCTTCGGCGAGCTCGCCCCCAAGAACCTGGCGATCGCAAAGCCGGAACCGGTCGCTCGTTCGCTGGCGCCGTCGATGTGGCTGTTCATGCGCCTCGCCGGTCCCATCATCCGGCTCTTCGACGGTTCAGCGAATCGGCTGCTGCGCCTCGTCGGCGTCGAGCCGGTCGAGGAGTTGCGTGGTGCAGTCTCGACGGAGGAACTCGACCTGATCGTCGACTCGTCCGCCGAGAGCGGGCACCTCACACAGAGTCAAGCCGCCCTGTTGGAACGGGCGATCGACTTCGGCGAGCTCGAAGCCTCCGATGCCATGGTCCCATGGAATCGGGTCGTGACGATCGAGGCCAATGCGACCGCGGCAGACCTTCGCGATCTGATGGCCTCGACGCACTCGAGATTTCCTGTGGTCGACGCCGACGGTCAGGTGCAGGGGATCGTGCACGCCAAGGACCTCCTGGGCGTCGGCCGATCCGACTACGAGACGACGATCGTTTCGGAGCTGCTCCACGAGATCCTGGCGGTACCCGAGGCCGCGGGCCTCAACGTCGTGTTGGCCGAGCTCCGGTCGCGGGCAACGGAGATGGCGATCGTGATCGACGAGTACGGTGGTCCCGCCGGAGTCGTGACGCTCGAAGACGTCGTCGAGGAACTCGTCGGCGACATTGAGGACGAGTACGACCCCAGCGCACCCGGCGACCACGTCGAGAGTTCGCCCGGCGTCTGGTCCGTCGCCGCATCTTCTCGCCCGGACGAGATCGAGCGCATCACCGGCTTCGATCTCCCCGACGGGGAGTACGACACGGTGGCGGGCCTGGTGCTCGATCGTCTCGAGAGGATTCCGGAGGTGGGCGACGCGTTCACGGTCGACGGTGTCCGAGTCGAGGTGCTCGCCGTCGATGGGTTCGCCATCGAGCGCATCGAACTGCAAGTCGACCCCGACTCGATCGTCGATGCGAACGACGACGACAGCGCATCTGGTTCGGACGACAGCGGCGAGACTCGTGCGGATGACCGGCGAGGTGAGCGGTGATGCTCGCCGCCACCGAAGGGATCCAGATCAACTGGACGGGTATCGGCGTCGCGTTCGTACTGCTGGCGCTCAATGGGTTCTTCGTCGCCGCAGAGTTCGCGCTGCTCGCGTCGCGACGCTCGCGTATCGAGCAACTCGCGGCCGAAGGTGACCGCCGGGCGCGCCACGCGCTTGCGGGGCTCCGCGAGATCACCCTGATGCTGGCTGGCGCCCAGCTGGGCATCACGATGTGTTCGCTCGGCCTCGGTGCCGTCGCCGAGCCCGCGGTCGCCGGAATCATCGAGGGTGTGCTCGGCGAGGTGTTCACGCTGTCCGACACCACTCGGCACATCATCGCGTTCTCGATCGGGCTGTCGATCGTGGTGTTCCTCCACATGGTCGTTGCCGAGATGGCACCGAAGTCATGGGCGATCGCCCACCCTGAGAAGTCGGCGCTGCTGCTCGCGCGTCCCTTCCGGCTCTTCGTCGGCCTCCTGCGGCCGCTGATCCGCTTCCTCAACGGCATTGCGAACATCACCGTGAAGGCGGTCGGCGTCGAACCGCAGGACGAGCGGGCGATGGCGCACTCGCCCAGCGACCTGTTGCTGTTGATCGAAGAATCGGCGGGCCACGGCGGTATCGCTGCCGAAGAGCACGAACTGCTCGCACGGTCGCTCGAGCTGTCCGGTCTGACCGCCGCTGATGCGATGACCGTCCGGCGCGACATCGTCGCCGTGGGCGCAGATGCGACCGCTGACGTCGTGGCGGCCGAGGCGTACCGGACCGGTCGGACGCGTGTCGTCGTGCACGAAGGCGACCTCGACCACGTGCGCGGGTTCGTGCACGCCAAAGACGTTCTTCGACTGGCAAACGGCACGTGGTCGACCACGGTCGCCGGCACGATCAGCCGTCCGATCATGGTGACCCCCGAGCACCATGGCCTCGAGGACCTGTTGCTCGAGATGCGGACGAGGCGCCAGCACATCGCACTCGTTGTCGACGAACACGGCATGGTGCTGGGGCTCGTCACGCTCGAGGACGTGATCGAGGAATTGATCGGCGACTTCGACGACGAGTCCGACCGCCGGCTCGGTGACGCCCAACCCCTCGCAGGCGGAGGGTGGAAGATTCCGGGCACGATGCGCGTCGATCTGTTCGAGGAGTGCACCGGCGTCGCGCTCCCCGAGGGCGACTGGCACACGGTCGCCGGGTACGTGATCGATGTGCTCGACGAGATCCCCGCCGAAGGTGAGGTCCTGCACACCGACATCGGCGAGTTCGAGGTGGTCGAGATGGATGGGTACGCGATCGAGACGCTGCACGTACGGCTTGCGGAGTCCCGGCTCGAAGACGAACACCTGGGGGCCGCGGACTGACTCATGGCGTATCCGAGCCGACTGTTGAACGACAATGAAACCGTCAGCGTTGACCTGCACCCACACTGGTGGTTCCTGGCGGGCCCGACCTGTGCCATCGTCGTAGCAACGGTCGCCGGCGTGATCACGCTGGTGGTCACCGAGGCCGACTCGACGGTACGCACGGCGGCCGGCTGGGCGACGATGGCGGCTATTGCCGCGAGCGCCGTGTGGCTCGTCAGTCGGTACGGCCGCTGGCTGACCACACACTTCGTGATCACCAATCGGCGTGTGATCTTCCGCACGGGACTGCTGACCAAACGTGGCATCGAGATCCCCATAGATCGCGTCAACACGGTGTATTTCAATCAGCGCGTCTTCGAACGGATGGTGGGTGTGGGCGACCTCCTGATCGAGTCGGGTGGCGAGACCGGCCAACAGCGATTCACCGACATCCGTCAACCCGACCGGGTTCAGCGGGTGTTGCACGCCGAGATGGAGGCACGCGAGCTGCGCGGCCGCGGCGCCGACGGTGTGCTCGATGTCGCCGGCCAACTCGAGAAGCTCGAGTCGATGCTGATGCGGGGCACACTCACGCCCGACGAGTTCGAGCGCCAGAAGCGCCGGCTGCTCGGATCATGAGTGCGGATCAGCGGATCGTGAGTCTCGTGCCGTCGAGCACCGAGACGCTGCTGGCGCTCGGCGCCGACGTGATCGCCTGCACCCGGTTCTGCGAACAACCCGACCTGCGACATGTCGGTGGCACCAAGAACCCGGACATCGATGCGATCATCGAAATGCGCGCCGACCTCGTGGTGATGGATCGCGAGGAGAACCGCATCGAGGACCACGACGCGCTCGTCGCGGCGGGGCTGAACGTGTTCGTCAGCGACGTCCGTTCCGTGGACGACGCCGTCGCCCTCGTCGGCCATCTGACCGCCCTGACCGACGCGCCAGACGACACGTACGCGAGGTGCCAGGCACCTCGTGGGCGGCGACTGCCCGGTGCTGTGACGCGTCGGACGGCGTTCGTGCCGATCTGGCGTCGGCCGTGGATGTCGATCGCGGGAGGCACCTACGGCGCGTCGCTGCTCGACCTGCTCGGCGTCGACTTGGTGACCGCTGACGCCACCGTTGCATACCCGACGGTCGAGTTGAGCGAGATCGCTGCGCTTCAGCCGGATCTCCTGCTCGTTCCGAGCGAGCCGTACGTGTTCAGCGAGGACCACGTGAGCGAGCTCGCCGTCTCGATCCCGGCGGCCACGATCGTCAGGATCGACGGCCAGGACCTGTTCTGGTGGGGAGCGCGCACACCCCAGGCCATCGAGCGACTGTCGGCCGCACTGTGAGGTCGTCGGTTCGCCGAGTCAGAGCAGGCGGGCGCCGTCGCTGGCGGTGACGACCCATCCGTCGGCCAGCGCGCCGGGTTCGCAGATCGCCACGACGCAGCCACCGAATCCACCGCCGGTCATCCGGGCGCCGAAGACGCCCGGCGAGTTGACGAGGTCCTCGACGTTGCGATCCATCGTCGGTGTCGACGTCTCGAAGTCGGCCGCCAGGCTGCGGTGGCTGGCGACCATCAACGCGCCCGCCGTGCTGTAGTCGCCGTCGCCGAGTGCCGTCGCGAAGTCGAGCACGCGGCGATTCTCGGTGACCACGTGGCGCGCCCGCCGGCGCACGACATCGTCGAGGTCGGCCATCTCGACGGCATCGAAGCTGCTCGTTCGCAGTGGGCCGATCACGTCCTCGGCTGCCTGGCACTCCGCCACCCGGTCGGCGTATGCAGAACCAACGAGCGTACGGTGGGCGACGAACCGCACCACGATGTCGAGGTCGTCGGGAACGTCGACGTGGACCACGTCGAGCGTGTGGCAGTCGATCATGGTCGCCGTGCCACGGACGGCTGCAGCGATGCAGAGCTGGTCCATGATTCCCGTCGGCACGCCCGTGGCCGCATGCTCGGCGCGGCGGGCAGCGAGGGCCAAGTCGACGGGTGAGCCGTCGAAGCCGAGCGCCAGTCCGATCGCGCACTCGAGCGCGGCGCTCGACGACAATCCGGCGCCGGCCGGGATCGTCGAGGTGACCTGTCCGGCCACGCCCGTGGTCGCGCCGAGTTCGCGTGCGACGGCCGCCACGTATGTCCCCCAGCGCGGCGTCACGGTCGCCGGGTCGCCGGAGACCGGGAGTTCGACGTGGATCGGCTCGGCGTCGGCGTCGGATCGCAGGTCGATCGTCGAGCCCCCGGATTCGAACTCGATCGTCGTGCCGCGATCGATGGCCATCGGGAACACGAGTCCCCCGGTGTAGTCGGTGTGATCGCCGATCAGGTTCACCCGTCCGGGTGCATGCACGCGTCGTGTCGATGTCACTGCGTCAACGTACCCAGGCGCTCCGTTTGTCGTTGCGTCGAATCGCTCTGCAACACTCGGACCGATGCCACGCGCTGCACTCCCATCGGGGATCGAACTCGAATACGTCACCACCGGGGATCCGACGAATCCGCCACTGCTGGTCGTCAACGGCTACACCACGCAATTGATCTCGTGGCCGAGCGGATACATCGATCGACTGGTCGCGCAGGATCTGTTCGTCATCCAATTCGACAACCGAGACGTCGGGCTGTCGACAAAGCTCGACGGCCAACGCGTGTCGCCCGGCGCGGTACTGACCGCGGCGTTGCAGGGCGAACCCGTCCCGTCGGTGCCGTACACCCTGTCCGACATGGCCGCCGACGGCATCGGGCTGCTCGACCACCTGGGGATCGATCGGGCGCACATCGTCGGCAACTCGATGGGCGGGATGATCGTGCAGACGATGGCCATCGAGCATCCCGACCGCATCGCCAGCGTCACGTCGGTGATGAGCAGCACCGGCGACCCTCGGGTCGGCCGACCGACACCCGAGGCGCGTGAAGCGCTGCTCACGCCGCCGCCTCCCGGTCGCGACGACTACATCGCCGCCTCGTTGAGCTCGCAGATCTGGGCGTCGAAGAAGTACTTCGACCCCAACTGGTTGCTCGAACTGGCAGCGGCGCAGTACGACCGGTGCTTCTACCCGGCGGGTGCCACGCGCCAGCTGGCTGCCATCTACGCATCGGGAGACCGCAGCGAGCGGCTCGCAACGCTCGAGGTTCCGATGCTCGTGATCCACGGTCGCGACGACACCCTGATCACGCCGGATGGCGGCGAACGCACCGCCGAGCTCGTCCCCGGCTCGCGCTATCTGTTGCTGGCCGACATGGGCCACGACCATCCGGCGCCGCTGTGGCCGGTGCTCGCCGAGGCAATCGGCGGCCACGTGCGAGCAACCATGATCACCCACTCATCCACGAATCGGAGCTGACACCATGGCTGGACCCCTCAGCGGTTACAGGATCATCGAGATCGCGGGCATCGGGCCCGGCCCGTTCGCCGCGATGCTGCTCGCCGACATGGGCGCGGAGGTCGTCCGCGTCGAACGCGCCGGTGCCGTTCGCGGGCCGATTCCCGATGGTCCTCACTTCGACGTGCTGCTGCGAGGACGCAAGAACGTCGCGATCGACTTGAAGCACCCAGACGGTGTCGAAGCGCTGCTGACGCTCGTCGAGTCGGCCGACGCGCTCATCGAGGGATTCCGCCCAGGGGTGCTGGAACGCCTCGGCGTCGGCCCCGAGGAGTGCCTCGCCCGCAACCCGAAGTTGGTGTTCGGTCGTATGACCGGCTGGGGGCAGGACGGGCCGTATTCGCAGGCCGCCGGCCACGACATCAACTACATCGCCCTCGCCGGTGCGCTCTCGCACTTCGGTCGTGCGGGAGAGGCCCCGGTGCCGCCGCTGAACATGGTCGGCGACTTCGGCGGCGGCGGCATGTTCCTCGCGTACGGGGTCGTATGCGCACTGCTCGAAGCCCAGCGCAGCGGGCAGGGTCAGGTCGTCGACACGGCAATGGTCGACGGGGCGGCAGTGCTGATGTCGATGTTCTGGGCGTTCAAGTCGATCGGCATGCACGATGAGAACGCTCGCGGCACGAACCTGCTCGACACCGGCGCCCACTTCTACGACGTCTACCGTTGCAGTGACGGCGAGTACATCTCCCTCGGCTCGATCGAGCCGCAGTTCTACGCCGAGCTGATGCGGCTCACGGGGCTCGAGGGCGACGAGCAGTTCGCCAAGCAGATGGACAGGGCAGAATGGCCGTCACTCAAGGCCCGCCTGACCGATGTGTTCGCCCAGAAGACCCAGTCCGAATGGTGCGAGCTGATGGAGGCGACCGACGTGTGCTTCGCCCCGGTGCTCACCATGAGCCAGGCTGCGGAGCATCCGCACAACGTCGAGCGCCAGACGTTCATAGACGTTGCCGGAACGATGCAGCCGGCACCTGCTCCACGGTTCAGCCGCACCCACGCCGAAGTCGCGAGCCCGCCGGCGCACGCCGGCGCACATACCCGCGAGGTGTTCGCGGCGTGGGGCGTCGACGCGGCCGCGATCGACTCGTGGACGGATTCCGGAGCGATTCGTCAGGCGGGCTGATCGAATCATTGCCATGTCCACGCTCGTCTGCTTCCACGCCCATCCCGACGATGAGGTCATCAGCACCGGCGGGACGATCGCTCGTGCTGCTGCCGAGGGGCACCGGGTGGTGCTCGTGGTGGCAACCAACGGCGACCATGGCGAAGTTCCCGACGATCTCGGTCCGGACGAGTCGCTGGTCGAGCGACGTCGGGCTGAAACCGAAGCGTCCGCTCGGGTGCTCGGAATCGACCGCGTCGTCTGGTTGGGCTACACCGACTCGGGCATGACCGGTTGGGAACAGAACAGCGATCCGAACAGCTTCCACCTCGCCGATCCCGACGAGGCTGGAGCCCGGCTTGCCGAGGTACTCCGGGTCGAGCAGGCAGACGTCCTCACGATCTACGACTGGCACGGCAACTACGGCCATCCCGACCACGTCGGCGTCCATCGGGTCGGGTTGGCGGCGGCTCGGCTGGTGCCGGATGTGCGGGTGCTCGAAGCGACGATGAATCGTGACGCGTTCGTGCGCATGATCGAGGCGGCACGCGAATCGGGGGCGCCGATGGGCCGCCCGGGTGACGAGCAGGACGAATTCGATCCGAACGGGCCCGCCGACGACGGCAACCCGATGGGCATGCCGGAATCCGAACTCACGCTCGCCGTCGACGTGTCGGCGCATCTCGACGCGAAACGCGAGGCCATGCGCTGCCATCGCAGCCAGATCGAGGACACGTCGTTCTTCCTGCAGATGCCGGACGAAGCCTTCGGCCAGTCGTTCGGCACCGAATGGTTCATCGAACACGACGCTCTCCCGCCGTTCCGCGCCGGCTGGATCTTCCCCGGGCCCTGACTCATCCGACTCGAACCCCGCCGCGATGAGCGAGGTGACCGTATGCGGCGGTTTGGCTCATCGGTGGGGGCGTCGGCCGGGCCGCGATGAGCGAGGTGACCGTATGCGGCGGTTTGGCTCATCGGTGGGTGCCGGCCGACCGAGGGAGTGACGGTGGGATCCGCCGCTCGTGGGGCAGACTCGGACATGATGTCGGTCATGATTCGGCGCCCCGCTGCACTGTTCGTCGTCGGAGTGCTCGCGCTGGCGGCATGCGGTGGTTCCGACGGCGACACCGCCTCGACGACCGAGTTCACGTTGCTCCCGCCCACGTCGTCGACCACCAGCACCACGTCGACCACGACGTCGACCACCAGCACCACCTCGACCACGACAACGACGACCACGACCACGGTGGCGACCAGCACCACTGTCGCCGATCCGGCGGTCAGGGAACTCCTGCTCAGTGGTGACGGCATCGGCACGGCCGGCTTCGGCGCCGACCCGAACGGCGTGATCGAGTACATGAACTCCTACCTCGGGCCGCCGAGCAACGACACCGGGTGGATCGACCCGCTCACCATCGGGTTGTGTTCGGGTGACGAGCTCCGTCAAGTGTCGTGGGGCGTGCTCACGTTGTTGTTCGGCGACGTCTCCGAAGTGGTCCAGGGCCGGCGGCACTTCTTCGGCTACACCTACGGCGAGCAAGGCGAGATCGGTGCTGCGCCGGTTGGTCTGCAGACCACTCGCAGGGTCATGATCGGTTCACGAGTCGTCGATGTTCGCGCGGCCTACCCCGCGGCCACGATCAACCCCGAGGACGACTTCACACCGCCGTTCTTCTTCGTGAACGACAGCTTGCGCGGATTCCTCACCGGCGTAGCCGACGACGCCACGGTCACCGCCATCCTCGGTGGCGGCGACTGCGGTATCTGACGGTCCGCAGGCCGTGGCGCTCTACGATTTCCATCGCTGGCTCGCCTGGTTCCTCATCGTGTCGAACGCGGCGGTCGGGGTGTGGGCGTTGGCCGCCCACGTCACCCCTGCGTTGCGGGTGCGGCCGTTGTGGTGGGCGACGATCGTGGCGCAGCTCTCGGCGTTCGTCATTGCGATCGTCGGCGTGGTGATGCTCGATCGGTACGGGCTCGAACTCGACCAGTTCCACGCGCTGTACGGCTTCAGCTGCATCGTTGCGGTCGGGATCCTCTACAGCTATCGCGGGAGCCCGTTCGTGAAGGACAAGGTGTACCTCCTGTACGGCTTCGGCAGCCTGTTCATCATGGGGCTCGGACTCCGCGCGATGTACATCGGCACCCACTCGCCGTTCGCTCGCTGAAGGCTTGAGGGTGACGCCTCAGGCACCGACGCCAGAGACGCCGATACCGCGCGGCAGCTTGGCCGGGTCCCACGACAGCTGTGCAAGCCCCTGCTGGCACGCGAACCGGTCGGTCATGCCTGCCACGTAGGCCACGGCCGCTCGCAGCGCTCCGGCGCCGCCGGCATCGACGTAGTCGGCCCGATCGCCAAGCGCCGCGGCGATTGTTTGGTGCGGAATCGCATGAGGTCGGTCGGCGTAGTGCTCGACGAGGGCACGAAGCAGCGACACCACGGCAGCCGCCTGCTGCTGGCTTGCTGGACGCAAGTACACGTACTCGTAGTTGAAACGGCGGAACTCGGCGAGTGCTTCGGCGATGTCGGGTGTCATGCCGATTCGGCCGGTGGCGGTGGTGGCGGCCACCATCGCTCGTACGAACGTGCCGAGCTGGCGTGACCGGTCTCGTCCGCATCGTTCGGCCACGATGGCGGGCAGCATGTCGGCGGTGACGATGCCGGCAGCGGCCGCGTCCTCGAAGTCGTGGCACACGTACGCGATCCGGTCGGCCCACGACACGACTTCGCCCTCGGGCGTCAGCGGCGCAGGAAGGCTCCACGAGTGGTTGCGGATGCCGTCCAGAGTTTCGGCGCACAGGTTCAACGGCTGCAAGGTGACGTCAGCGCCCCACGGTGCATGATCGAAGCCGCCCTCGAGGTACGGCGACAGGGCGTCTTCGCTGGCGTGGCCGCCGGGGCCGTGACCGCAGTCGTGGCCGAGCGCCATCGCCTCGACGAGGGGCACGTTGAGGCTCAACGACTCGGCGACCGACCGCGCCACCTGAGCGACCTCGAGGGCATGGGTCATCCGGGTGCGCTGGTGGTCATCCGGGAACACGAAGACCTGTGTCTTGCCCGCCAGGCGCCGAAATGCCGAGTCGTGCAGGATCCGGTCTCGGTCGCGTTCGAAGCACGTCCGGAAGGGATCGGGGGCCTCTTCGATCGCACGCCGCCCGGCACCGAGTGCACGCGTGGCGTTGGTCGCCAAGGTTGCGGCTTCGTGATCCTCGCGGGCTTCACGCGTGCGCACGAACGCATCGCCGACCGTTGCGGTCGAATCGGCGTGAGCGACGACGACGTCGTCGGTGCCGTGGCCGGTCATCGTTGCGGCCCATCGCTCGGCGCGATCCTCGGCCGAATCCGGATAGGGAAGATCGGCCATGGGAAAACGATAGGAGATGGCGTCGCGTCGGGGGCGTTAGCCTCGAAGAAATGTCGCAGTTCGTCGACGAGTGCCAACTGAACGTTCGCGGCGGTGATGGCGGCGCGGGCTGCATCAGCTTCCGGCGTGAGGGTCCCGAGGCGATGGGCGGACCCAACGGCGGTGATGGCGGCAATGGCGGCGACGTCTGGCTGGTTGCCGACCACAACGTGTCGTCGCTGCTGGCATTCCGCGACCATCCGCACCGTCGCGCCGCCGACGGCGTGCACGGCAAGGGCAAGGACATGCACGGTCGTCGCGGCGAGTCGCTCGACATCACGGTGCCGATGGGCACCGTCGTGTTCGACATGTATTCAGGCGACATGCTCGCCGAGTTGGTGAACCACGGCGATCGTTGGCTTGCCGCTGCGGGTGGACGAGGTGGACGAGGCAACGCGAAGTTCCTGTCGAACAAGCGTCGGGCGCCGAGTTTCGCCGAGCAGGGCGAACACGGCGAACAACGCTGGCTGAAGCTCGAACTCCGCCTGATGGCCGATGTCGCTCTCGTGGGGTTCCCCAACGCGGGCAAGTCGACCTTCATCAGCGTGATCTCGGCCGCCAAGCCGAAGATCGCCGACTATCCGTTCACGACCCTCGAGCCGAACCTCGGCGTCGTCCGTGTCGACGATGCAACCGAGTTCGTCGTCGCGGACATCCCGGGTCTGATCGAAGGTGCCAGCGAGGGCAAAGGCCTCGGGCACCGATTCCTGCGCCACATCGAGCGGGCGCGAGTGCTGTGCCTGCTCCTCGACCTGGCCTCGATGGACGGCGTCAGCGCCCAGGAGCAGGAGCGCATCCTGTTACACGAACTGGGCGCCTACCGACCAGATCTGCTGGAACGCCCCCGGGTGGTCGTGGGCACGAAGGCCGACGTCATCCAGCCCGACGAGCTGGCTGCAATGGGGTGGACCGGCTCGATCATGTCGGCGGTCACAGGGCAGGGCGTGTCCGACGTGGTCGGCCAGCTCGCCCGAGAGGTGCACGACGTCCGTCAGAGCATCGAGTGGGAAGAGGGCGTCGTTGTGCTTCGACCCGAGGCCAGCGGTGCTGCCGTCGAACGCGTCGCCGACGGCGAGTTCCGTCTGATCGGGCGCGACGTCGAGCGCGTCGTCGCCCTCAACGACGTGACCACACCGGAGGCGCTGTCGTACATCGACTACCGGCTCGACCGGCTCGGCGTGCCCAAGATGCTGTCCAAGGCCGGAGCCCGCGAGGGCGACATCATCTGGATCGGCGAGTTCAGCTTCGAGTACTCGCCGGATCTCTGAGGACTCGATGCGCGTCGTAGCGAAGATCGGAACCGCGTCGATCACCGACGATCGGGGGGCGATCGACACCGCCGCGGTCGCCAAGCTCTCCGACGAGGTGGCGGCGTTGCGTGGCGACGGCCACGAGGTGATCGTCGTGTCGTCCGGCGCAGTGGCTGCAGGAGTTGCTGCGCTGGGGCTCGCCGCCAGGCCGACGGACATGCAGACGTTGCAGGCGATCTCCGCTGCCGGGCAGAGTCGGCTCGTCGAGGCATACAACCGAGAGCTGGCTCGCCACGATCTCGTCGGGGCCCAGGTGCTGCTCGATCCGCACGACTTCGTCGATCGCACGCAGTACCTCCACGCTCGAAGCACGATCGAACGGCTGTTGGAGCTGGGCTGCGTTCCCGTCGTCAACGAGAACGACGCGATCGCCAACGACGAGCTGCGTTATGGCGACAACGACCGACTCGCGGCGTTGCTCGCCAACAGCATCAATGCGGACGTGCTCGTGCTGCTCACCGACATGGACGGCGTGTACACCGCCGACCCGCGACGTGATCCGACGGCGACGCTGATCCCGCTGGTGCGGGTTGGCGACCCGCTGTTGGCGGTCCGTGCCGAGGCGGGGGGCAGCGGGCGGGGGAGTGGCGGCATGGCGTCGAAGCTCACCGCGGCGCGGATGGCGTCGTGGTCGGGGCTGCGCAGCGTCATCGCCCGCGCAGCGCGTCCCGATGTGCTCGCCGGAGCGGTCTCGGCAGAGTTGGTCGGCACGACGTTCGAGGCGCACGACCGCAGCCTGTCGGCGCGCAAGTTGTGGATCGCGTTCGCGTCAGAGGTGATGGGCGCCATCGAGGTCGACGCAGGCGCCGAGCGAGCTCTGACGGACCGACCGAACAGCCTGCTACCGGCCGGTGTCGTGGCGGTCCGAGGGTCGTTCGCCGAGGGCGAGACCGTCGATCTCGTCGGCCCGGATGGTCGAGCGTTCGCCCGCGGGCTGGCAGCGGTGGACGCCGACACGGCGCGGCGGGTGGTGGGATTGCGCACTGGGGACCTCCCCGCGGGCGTGAACGACGAAGTCGTCCATCGCGACGACCTCGTCGTCCTCCCCACCTGAGCACAGACGTTTGCGTCGAGATCTGGGTGACCCGCCCCACCCCAAACCCGACACAAACGGGATTGGAGGGTGTCAGCGGAGCAGGGGGACGCGGCGGCGCACAGCGTCGAGTTCAGGGGCTCGCAGCAACACGAGCGCCACGAGATACACCCCAGCGCCCACGAGGGTGCCCGCCGCGATCCGGACGATCGCGTCGACGCCGGCATTGCCGCCGACCTGCTGACTGACCAGCCACACGGCCTCGGCCATCAGCACGGCGGCGAGGAGCATTCGGGCGATACTCGTCAGCAGGGGCCGCACCGCGAACCCCGGGACCTTGTAGCTGAGGATCTGCATCGACCAGAGTGACGAGATCATGTAGGCGAGGGCGAAGGCCAACCCCAGCCCCAGCACGCCGTAGCGGTCGACGAGCACGATCGCGAGCACGATGTTGATCAGGTTCTCGACGACATTGATCTTGAACGGCGTCTTGGTGTCCTTGTGTGCGTAGAAGCCGCGCAGCAGGAACATGTAGATCGAGAACGCCCCCAGTCCGAGCGCCAAACCGGCGAGAGCTCGCTGCGCCGCGTCGGCGTCTGCGGCACTGAACTCGCCCCGCTGGAGCAGGGCGCCGATGATCGGCTGTCTGAGTACGAAGATCCCGACGCCTGCCGGGATCGTGAACAACGCCGTCATCCGCAGGCCGAGCGACGCTTGGTCGACGAATCCGATCCGGTCACCTCGGGCCACCGATCGTGACATCTCGGGTTGGAAGGTGGTCGCGATCGACACTGCGAGCAGTCCGTGGGGAAGCACGAAGAACGTGAATGCGTTGATGTACGCCGACGCGTCGCTCGAGCCGGGTTCGGCGAGGTTCCTCACCACGAGCAGGGCGATCTGGTTGGCGACGACGAACCCGATCGTCCAGAACGACAGCGACAGCAGCTTGCGGACTGCGGGGTGGCGGAAATCGACGATTGGCCGGAACCGGAAACCGGTACGTGCCATCGCCGGCAGCAACACGATCGCCATCGAGGCGATGCCCAGGGTGGCGCCGAGGCCGAGCGTCCACCGAAGTCGGTCGTCGGTGAGGACCTCGTCGAGCTGCCAGTCGGCCGACCCCGGGTTCGGCAACGAGAGGAGGAAGGCGATGATCACCAGGTTCGGCAGGATGGGGCTCCACGCCGCGGCGAAGAACCGTCGGCGGCTGTTGAGGAACGCGTTGGCCAACCCTGTGAGTCCGTAGAAGAGGATCTGGATCAGGAAGATCCGCGCAAGGGTGGTGCCGACGGAGCGGTACACGTCGGCATCGACCCCGTCGGAGACGTTCACCGAGTACAGCCCGAAGATCAGAGGTGCGGCGAGCACTGCAACGGCGGTGAGCGCGCCCATCAAGACCACCGACACTGTGAGGACGACGTTGGTGGCCTCGTCGTCGTCCTGCTCGACGAACGTCGAGAACAACGGCACCAACGTCGCCGACAACAGCCCGCCGAGCAGCAGGTCGTACACGATGTTCGGTGTCTCGTTGGCGATCAGGTACGCATCGGTGAGCGCGGTCTGTCCGAGCACGTAGCCGAGCACGACGATGCGCAGCAGCCCGGTGATCCGGGAGAGCGCTGTGCCACTGGCAACGACTACGTTGCTCCGCAGCAGCCCACTCATCCGAGCGAACGCTAGCGCTGACGCCCGATCCCCCTGCGGCACCGGTTACATCAGGGGTCTGGCCCCTGATGCAACCGTCCAGGCGAGGAGGGGATGGCGATTGCGGCGCACGCGCGGGCGGTCGGGGTCGGGGAGGGCTCGCAGCTGTGCCAGGACCGGTTCGACCACCTTCGCCCAGCTCGCGTCGTCGACGTCGAACATCGAGGAGTAGATGCGGTTCTCGATGCCCTGGATCTGCTCGGTGACCGTGCTGGGGAACTCGTCCCAGCTCGTGAACCCCTCGTGTTCGAGCGACATCCCACGGATCTGGGCGCCGGCGATCTCATTCTGTCCGAGACGCTCGATGCGCAGCGCTGCGAGTCCGTCCAAGATCGCCCCGATCTGGTCGTCGGTGGCGTATTCGCCGTTCGAGAGGACTGCGATCACGCGACCTCCCGGTCGAACGATGCGGGCCGCTTCGGCCAATGTCGCGATCGGATCGGGCACCAGCTGCAGCACCCACACGAAGTAGGCCGAGTCCAGGCTGTCGTCGGCGATCGGCAGACGGTCGACATCGGCCAGCGCCACGCGTGGGCCGACCCGATCGAGTGCAGCGCGCATCATGGCGTCGCTGAGGTCGAATCCAAGGACGTCGATGCCGTGGCGCCGCAAGCCCCCTGCAATCACGCCGGTGCCGACACCGAGTTCGACCACCCTCGGGGCAACGATCCACGGTGCCAGATCGTCGGCGAAGTTGTCGCCACGTCGCTCGCCCCCGCGGGTCTCGTCGTAGATCGAAGCGACACGGTCGAACGATGTTCCGGGCATGGTCGCACCGTAGAACACCCCAATTGACCCGTGGGTCAAGGCGCCGGATAGCGTCGTCGCCATGACGACCACGGATGCCGGGGCGCCCGGTAGCACCACCAACCGCTTCGAGAGCGTGCAATCGGTGCGCGATGCCCTGCGCGGCGTCAACTACCTCGCCGACGAGGGAATCGCCGGAGTTGCATACCTCGCGGACCGCCTGCAGAAGCCGATCCTCGTCGAGGGCCCGGCCGGCACCGGCAAGACGCAGCTGGCGAAGTCGATCGCCGAGATCACCGACGCTCGTCTGATCCGCCTGCAGTGCTACGAGGGCCTCGACGAGAGCAAAGCCCTCTACGAGTGGAACTACAAGAAGCAGCTCCTGCGCATCCAGACCGAGCGCGGCGAGCAGGGCGAGGACTGGACCGAGATCAAAGACGACATCTTCTCCGACGAGTTTCTGCTCACCCGGCCACTCCTCGAAGCGATCACGGCCACCGATCCGGTCGTGCTGTTGATCGACGAGGTCGACCGTGTCGAGGTCGAGACCGAGGCGCTGCTGCTCGAGATCCTCTCCGACTACCAGGTGTCGATCCCCGAGCTGGGAACGATCACCGCCACGCAGATCCCGCTCGTGTTCCTCACGTCGAACAACACTCGCGAGCTCTCCGAGGCGCTCAAGCGTCGCTGCCTGTACCTGCACGTCGATTACCCGCAGCTCGAACGCGAGAAGGAGATCGTGCTCGCGAAGGTGCCCGACATCACCGAGCACCTGGCTGACCAAGTTGCCCGCATCGTTCGCTCGATCCGCCAGCTCGACCTGAAGAAGGCCCCGAGCGTCTCGGAGACGCTCGACTGGGCACGCACGCTGATGCTGCTCAACATCGACACGATCGACGAGCAGACCGCCAAGGACACACTCAACGTGCTGCTCAAGTACCAGACCGACATCGCCAAGGCGGCGAAGGAACTCTCCGTCGACGAGTGATCGTCTGATGCTCGACCTCCTCAACGGCTTCGTCGTCGAACTCCGCAATGCCGGGCTGCCCGTCAGCCTGACGGAGAATCTCGATGCGATGGAAGCCGTGCAGCACATTCCCATCGAGGACCGCGAGGCGTTCAAGTACGCGCTCGGTGCCACGCTGATCAAGAACCATGCGCACTGGCGCAGCTTCGAGACGGTGTTCGAGGTCTACTTCAGCCTCCGCGGTCCCGAGTACAAGCTGGTCAACGGCGATGACGACACCGACATCGACGAGTTGTGGCGCGAGCTGCAAGAGCAGCAGCAGCAAGAGGGCCAGGGCGGCGCCGGTGGGCTCGACAACTTGACGCCGGAAGAGATCGCCCAGATGCTGATGTCGGCGCTGATGAACGGCGACCAGGGGATGATGCGGGCGATGGCGAAGCAGTCCGTTCAACGCTTCGCCGGAATGGAGCCGGGGCGGCCGGTCGGGGGCACCTACTACCTGTACCGAACGCTGCGGAACCTCGATCTCGACAACATGCTCGAGAAGATGATGGATCAAGCCCGCCACGATGCCGATGGCGATCTGACGTCGCTCGAGGAACGCCTCGAGAAGGAAGAGTTCGAGGATCGCATCGAGAAGTTCAAGGGCGAGATCGAAGCCGAGATCAGGCGTCGACTGGTGGCCGACCGCGGCGCCGAGGCCATGGCCAAGACGCTCCGCAAGCCGCTCCCCGAAGATGTCGAGTTCATGCACGCATCACGCGACGAGATGCAGGCGCTCAAGAAGTCGTTGTACCCGCTGACGCGCAAGCTGGCCGCCCGACTGGCCCGCAAGCGTCGCCACGGCCGCAAGGGCCCGCTCGACTTCCGCAACACCGTGCGGCACTCACTCAGCTACGGCGGCGTTCCGGCCGAGCCGAAGTTCAAGTACCCGCGTCCGGCCAAGCCCGAACTGATCGTCGTCGCCGACATCTCCGGCTCGGTCGCCGCGTTCGCACGCTTCACGCTGATGCTGGTCTACGCAATTCAGAACCAGTTCTCGAAGGTCCGCTCGTTCGTGTTCATCGACGGCATCGACGAGGTCACCGACTACTTCCGTGCCACAGAGGACATCACCGAGGCGATCCACCGCGTCAACACCGAAGCCGACGTCGTGTGGGTCGACGGCCACTCCGACTACGGCCATGCGTTCGAGGTGTTCTGGGAGCGCTATGGCAAGGACATCGGGCCGAAGTCGACAGTGCTCCTGCTCGGTGATGCCCGCAACAACTACCACGCCAGCCAGGCATGGGTGGTCAAGGAGATTGCGCAGAAGGCGCGTCACGTGTACTGGCTGAACCCCGAGCCGCGCAGCTACTGGAACACCGGCGATTCGATCGTCGGCGAGTACGGCACGCACACCGACGGCGTCTACGAGTGTCGCAATCTGCGCCAGCTCGAAGCCTTCGTCGAGAAGCTCGCCTGACGCAGCTCGTCGCCCTCGGCACCCCGAAGTTGATGAGCGAGCACACCAGATCTGCGGGATTCGCTCATCGCTCGGAGGCTGTTCGACGCGATCGATAGCGTGCCGAGCACCGACTCCCCCCGGCAGTCACTTCGATCCGGGAAGGGGCACCATGGCGCATCTCACCGCCGCAGCCCACGAGCACTTCGGACGCCAACACGGCGTCGCCAGCGTCGAGCAACTCCTCGAATCGGGGCTGGGTCGGCGCCAGATCGAACGTTTGCAGCGTGACGGCGCCATCGATCTCCTGCTGCGCGGGGTCTACCGATCGTGCAGCGTCCATCTCGACGAGCTCGGCCGCTGTGCCGCCGTCTGTCTGCTCCGACCCGACCTCGTGGTCGCCGGACCGACCGCCGGTCGCCTCTGGGGATTTCGGCGGCTGCCGTCCGATGCCCGCATCCACGCGATCGGCCCGCCTGCGTGTCAGCCGACGATCGCTGCGTGGGTCCGGGTGTACCGGACGGCGGCGATCCATGACCATGACATCGTTCGACGTCCGGATGGCGTTCGCGTGACCACCCGGCAACGCACGGCGTTCGATCTGGCACGCGCGCTTCGTCCCGATGACCTGCTGTCGGTGATCGAACAGGCCATGCACGACGGGCGGCTCGACGACGGGGACCTCCGTGACGTTGCCATCGACTGGTTGTCGCCGCAGCGGCGTTGGGCGCGGACGTTCCTCCTCCAACTCGATCGGCGCATCGGTGGCGGAGCCGCCGAATCGCATCCGGAGGTCATCGTCGGCGAAGCGCTCGTCGCTGCTGGGGTCGGCGGCCTCGTTCGACAGTTCGAGATCGACCTTCCCGGCTACGGACCCGCGCGTTTCGACCTCGCCGTTCCGAAGCAGCGGCGAGCGATCGAGATCGACATCTTCCCGACGCACGACGAAACCCTCGGCAGGGCAAGCGATCGGCGACGAGATGCGGCGGCGATGGCGATCGGCTGGGTCACCACCCGTCTCGATCGCACGACGTACGAGTCCGACCTCGCACGATGGGCGGCCGAGTTCGTCTCGTCACTCAGTGAGCCGTTCCCGGGCGCGTCCTGACACCCTGACCCCTCGAGGCGATGAGTGAGCACACCAGATCTGCGGGGTTCGCTCATCGCTCATCGCTCATCGGTTTGCGGCCAATCTGCTCGATCTGGGCCTCACCGATGTCGGCGACCTCATGGCGGGATCCGCCCGTGGATCGGCGCCGGCTGCGATGTGGTCGAGCCCGACCACTCACACCCGATCTCCGAGACGACGCAGCCGCGGGTCAGCGGCGGGTCCGACGGGAGATTCGGCCTCGTGCCATGGCGGTCCATTCGCGTGGGAGGTTCGGCAGCGTCGAGAGGGCGAACTCGTCGGCGGCCTGACGGATGATCTCGGCGTGCGAGGGGTAGGGATGCACCATCCCGCAGAGCT
Source organism: Ilumatobacteraceae bacterium (assembly GCA_035527095.1). Taxonomy (GTDB): domain Bacteria; phylum Actinomycetota; class Acidimicrobiia; order Acidimicrobiales; family Ilumatobacteraceae; genus Sva-07. The sequence continues at coordinate 26,590 of DATLBC010000107.1, forward strand.
TGCGCAGCGTGATGCCGTTGTCGATCGCCATCGTGAGCATCCCGATGAGGTCCGAAGCACCGGGCCCGACGATCGCAGCGCGCAGGATCCGCCCCGTGAATCGCTCGACGTCGATGACGAGGCGGCCATGGGAGATGTCGTCGGTGAAGCCGCGGTCGACATCAGCGTGGTCGACCACGATGCGTCGACGTGACGACTCGGGAATCGCTGCGAGTTCATCGAGCGTCATGCCGACCGAGGCCACCTCGGGCTCGCCGAACACTGCGTTCGGGAGAGCGCCGAGTCGGCCCACTTTGGGGAGCTTCGGCAGGGCGATCGCCCGCACCGCCCGGCGCCCGGCCGCGCCCGCTCCGTGGGTGGTGAGGGTGGCACCGGTGACGTCTCCGACCGCCCAGATCCCGTCGACCGACGAGCGACGCCCAGCCGCGCACGAGGTGGATTCGGTCGTTGCCGGCCATCTCGTCGTGCTCACGGCTGGCGAGATCGTCTCGCTTCGCCCGAGTCCATGCGAGTGGTTCGTCGATGCCCGTGCGAGCGGCGTGGAGCAAGGTCTTCGACGGGATGCATCCGACGTTGGTGCAGTCTCCGCCAACCCGACCCCCTCGATCAGGACGACGTCGAGGCCGAACCCTGCCAGGCCGATCGCCAGCGTGAGGCCGCCGGATCCCGCGCCGATCACCGCCGCTCGGTAGGTGCGAGTGGGGTCGTGGCCGATCATGCGGTCGTCCCTTCGGCGATGGTGGGCTGCCGCCGTCGGAGCATTCGAGCCACGCCCAGGCTCACGACGAAGATCAGCACACCAGCGATGAGTGCGATCGAGTCGATTCCATCGACCCCTTGGTCGACTCGGTCCAGTGAGGAGCCGACCAACACGAACGAGACCGTGCCGGGCAACGAGCCGAGAGCCGTAGCGAACAGAAAGGGCAACCACCGCAAGCGGAGGATGCCTGCGAGATAGCTGACGAGGTCGTACGGCACGAACAGCAGGCGCATGATCAGCACGGTTTCGAAGCTGTTGTCGCGCATGCGCGTGGCCCATCGGTGGGCCAACGACGCGTTGTCGGTCGTCGACTCGACGTTGCCGGGCGGCCGACCGAGCAGTCGCCCGATGCCGTAGGCGACCATCGCGGAAGCGTTCGCCGCAACGACGACGACGAGCACGCCGACGACGGGCCCGAACAGGATGCCGCCGACGACGGTGAGCACGGACGCCGGAAACAGCACGATCGGTCGGGCGAGGTAGACCAGGACATAGGCAAAGATGCCCCACCACGATCCACCGATCGTGTCGATGAAGTGTTGCGCGCTCTCGACCGTCGTGCGTTCCGTTGACGTCTGGTGGATCTGCCATGCGACGATCGCACCGAGCCAGATGGCGACGACGATCGCTCGCTGCAGCCAGATCATCGATCGCTTCGACCGGTCGACGTCGATTCCGACGACGCTCATACGAGCACCGTCCTCGCCCACCACAGTCGTTCGACTGTCGTGACGGCGACTGCCGCCGCCATCACCGCGAGCACACGAGTGGCGCCGCCCGACCAGGCCAACGCGACTGTGAAGAACACGATGGTCTCGGTGCCTTCGACGAGGCCGCGCGGCATGATCGTGCTCGTCGGTGCACCTGTTCGACTCGATCCCTGCGCTCGCTTCTCGAGGAGCGCCGCAAGATACGTCCACGACACTGCATTCACGTAGAAGGACGCAAGAAGGAGCGCGACGGTGATCCACGCCGTTCTCGTATCGAGGCCAGCGGCAATTCCGATCGGGATCAACGCGTAGCCGACGGTGTCGGCCACGATGTCGACGAGCCCGCCGCGGTCGCTGGCGGTGCCCTGATGGCGGGCGACGGCCCCATCGAGACCGTCGATGAGCCGACTCAGCAGCCAGAGGATCACGGCGACGAGGGCGAGCTGACGCCACGCTGCGACGGCAGCTCCGAGTGCAGCAGCCAAGGACACCGCGGTGAGTGCCAGCGGTGGCGCGCTGCCGACGACGTCACGCGCCAGAGGCGCCAGCAGGCGGTCCTTCACTGGGCGCAGCCGTTCGTCGAACACTGCCGCGCTGCAACCGGCCTTCGACACCCCGCCTTCCCGATGGCGGCCCTGTTTCGCGTTTGGTCAGGGTTCCAGCATGCGACCGCGAAGCGCCGCCCGGGTTCGCTCGACGGTGGTGGCGACAGGGAGCATCGCACCGGCGGCGCGACAGGAAGCCGCTCGGTCGGCACCGAGCTGGGTGTCGATGGACACACGGGTGTCCAACACCAGGTCGCGCAAGGTCACCATCAGCGGCGGAGCGCCGACGGCGCTGTGTGCCTCGATCGAACCCAGTACCTCGGCGGCCACCTCGGGCTGGCCGATCCGGTCGAGCGCGAGCACGCAGCGCATCAGGGTGTGCCACTGCTGGGCCCACTCGCCCGTTCGATACCACAGGTCGACCTGCTCGGCGAGCTCCTCGCACCCCGACTCCACGTCGCCATGAGAGACCCGGAGCGCACCGATCTCGGTCCGAGCGAAGGCGCTCATCCACCGATTCCCCACCGAGCGCGCCAGACGGTCGCCGTGAGCGAAGGCACTCAGGGCATGCGCGTCGTCGCCATGAATCGAGAACCCCTCCGCCACCCAGGAACACGCGAGATCAGTGATGCCGCCCGTCAATTCGGCTGCTCTGCGGGCCAACTGGCTCAGCCGATGACCCTCGTCGTAGTCGCCGCACGAGCTCGCCGCGACCGATGCCATGTAGAACGCATGGGCGCGACGCGAATGGTTGCCCGAGGCCTCGGCCAGCTCGATCAGGTCGGCGTTCTCGGCAATGCCCCGATCAGGCTCGCCGATCGCGTAGTACACGTTCGCCCGCACTCGCTCGGCCAACCCGACCGGCTCGACGCCGAGTGCCCGCTCGGCCGCCTTGGCACTGCCGGCCAGGTCCAACGAGTGACCGAACTCGCCACGGCAGAAGGCGCCATAAGCCCGCACGCTCAGCACCACCGGATATGCCGGGTGATCGCAGCCACCGGGCATCTCCGACATCGCATCTGCCCAGGTGAAGACTTCGTAGTGGAGCGTTCGCATTCCGTACTCGCGCATCGCGCATGCCAGTCCGAATGCCGTGTCGACGTCGCCGATCTCCACCGAGAAGCGCTGCGCCGCGCGGAGATCGGCGAACGATGCGTCGGCACGAGCCACCGCCCCGCCTTCGTCGGCTGAGTCGAGGCCTGTCTCGATCGCTGCGGCCGCACCGGCGAACTGCCGCGCATGCGTGGAGTACAGCGTCACACTGCGCTCGTCATCGAGACGACTCCGGCCGTACTCGCGCAGGGTTTCGAGCATCTCGTAGCGCGTGCCGCCACTGGCTGCGCGTCGCACCGCGAGCATCGACCGTTCGGTGAGCCTCGTGAGGACATCGAGGACGTCGTCATCACCGTCGGAGATCGACTCGGCGGCGGCCAGGTCGAATTGCCCAGCAAACACCGCCAGCGAGGCGAAGACCCGCTTCTCATCGTCGTCGAGCAGTTCGTATGACCACCCGATCGCGTCCTGCAACGTCCGGTGGCGCGGGTCGGCCCCGCGCCGGATCCCCTTCAGCAATCGGAAGCGTTCGTCGAGTCGGCTGGCGATCTCGTGGACGTCGATGGCCTTCGCCCGCGACGCGGCCAACTCCAGCGCGAGCGGGATGCCGTCGAGCCGCCGGCAGATCTCGACAACGGCAGACGCGTTGTGTTCGGTCAACTCGAAGCCTGGGTCGGCCGCCTGCGCTCGTTCGAGAAAAAGTGCCACGGCGGGAATCTCGGCGAGGTCGGCGAACGGGGTCGTCTCGAGATCGTCGACCGGCAACGGCGCCACCGGTCGGACGTGCTCGCCCATCACCGCCAACGGCTCGCGACTCGTCGCCACGATGGAAACGAGAGGGGCCGCACTGAGGATCCGCTCGGCCAGATCGGCGATCGGCTCGACGAGGTGCTCGCAGTTGTCGAGCAACAGCAGCGCGTTGCGGGCCCGGAGAACGCCGACAATCGCGTCCTCGATCGACAGACCCAAGCCGGTGTTCACTCCGAGCGCTCCCGCAACCGACGCGAACGCCGCGGCGCGGTCGTCGACCGTCACCAACTCGACGACGAAGACGCCGTCGGCGTAGTCGGACGCGACTGCCCTGGCCAGTTCCATCCCGAGCGACGTCTTGCCCACACCTGCGCTTCCGACGAGTGTGATCAGCCGGCTCTCGCCGAGTTCATCGACCAACGCGGCCAGGAACTCATCGCGGCCGATGAGCCCTTGCAGCGCGATTGGCAGTTCGTGCGCCGGCTCGTCGGCGCCGGCGCCGCTGTTGCGCTCGTCGGACTGCGACCCTGCATCGATGATCCGGACTGCGGCGACGAACTCGTAGCCCTTGCCGTGCACGGTGCGTATCACCGCCTGACGGGTTCCGTCGTCACCAACCGCTCGCCGCGCCGACTTCAGCCGCGATGTGAGCGCCGACTCGCTGACGAACCGATCACCCCATATCTCGTCGAGGAGCTCTTCCTTGCGCACGACCTCGCCGTGGCGTTCGGCCAGGTACTGCAGGACATCGAACACCTGCGGCTCGACCGGCACCTCGGTGCCACCACGGCGCAGCACGACCCGATCGAGGTCGAGTTCGCAGTCGCTGAATTCGATGATCATCCGGACACCCCCCGACGGCGAACCGTGTCCGTTCACCGACCTGTCGCACGAGCTTGCCACGTTCGACCCCGGCGACGCGCCGGTGCTGGGTCACACTCGGCAGGCGGTGGTCGCGAGATGGCCGACCAGATGCGTCGCGACGTCGTCGGCGTCGGGGCCGACGCCGTCGAGGAAGCTCGACTTGCGGCGACGGAGGAACGGCAACCCCAACACGTACATTCCTGGCACAGGAAGGACACCACCGTCGTGTACGAGTCGTCCTTTTCGGTCGAGGAGACGCGGATCGAGCCAGGGGTAGGTCGGTCGGAACCCGGTGGCCCACACGACAGTGCCGATCGGGCGCAGATCGGCCTCCAACACCGGCGTGCCGACCGCCGTCGGGGCGGGCCGCGACGGCTCGGCGAGTTCGCCGTCGAGCCCGTGGGCCGTGGCGTACTCGTCGCAGAGGTCGAGCAGCCGACCCTGCTTGAGGTCGGCGGACGCGCACATGTTGGCGAACGAACCCGAGAACTGGGCCCGGTGCCCGCTGCCCCCGACGAGGCGACCGACGAGCCGGGCCCCGTTGGCGGCTGCGGCGTTCAGGTCGAGATCACGGCGTTCCGGCGTGCCGACCAGCTGCAGCGACGGCAGTCGGCGCGCGCGGCCGATGTCGGGAACCTCGTCGTATCGCTCGTCGAGTTGACCGACGGCATCCATCCACCAATGAATGTCCATTCCCCGATACGTCCGCGGCAGGCGAACGTGATCGCCCACGGCGAGCGTCACCTCGCGGCCCGCACGGCTGAGTTCGTCGGCGATCTGCAGCCCGGACGCCGATGCCCCCACGACCAGCACGCCCCCGTCGGCGAGCTGACCGGGGTTTCGGTAGTGGATCGGCGACACGTGGTCGAGATGATCGGGCAGGTCGCGCGCGACCGCCGGGATGTGCGGATCGCTACAGGCACCCGTGGCCAGTACCACTGCACGGGCCCGCCACGTGCCGTCGTCGGTGGCGACGGTGTGCGCCGACTCGGACGACTCGATGTTCAGCACGCTCGTGGCGGGCCGCACCGGTGCGTCGAACGCGCGTCGATAGTCGTCGAGGTGGGCAGCCACCTCGAGCGCGGTCATGTAGCCGTCGGGATCGTCGCCCCGGTATGGCCAACCAGGCAGCCGGCTCAGCCAGTTGGGCGTGAGCAACCGGAGGGAGTCCCAACGCTGCGTCCTCCACGAGTTCGCCGTGTGGCCGCGTTCGAGCACGACATGATCGACGGATCGGCGGGTCAGGCAGTGGCTCATCGCCAGGCCCGCCTGCCCGCCGCCGATCACGACGACGTCGATGGTTCGCGGTGTGGTCATGGGACTCACTCCGGTACTCGATGCCAGCCGATCAGTTGACCGAGACGACGATCGACGTCGGGTTGGCGATGACATCGAACGCAGCGGACCGCTTCTGGGACTGTGCGACGATGCCCTCGAGCTCGGCCTTGGTGGCATCGGCGTCGATGTCGTAGTGGACTTGGATCGTCGAGAACCCGTTGCGGACATCGCTGTCGATGCCCAGGATCCCGGCGAGATCCATGTTCGCCTCCACGCTCGCCTTGACCGAGCGGAGCTGCACGCCGCGATGGGTGGCCACCGACGCAACGCCGGCGGTCAGGCAGCCGGCCAAGCCGATCAGCAGCATTTCCGGTGGGGTCGGACCGTTGTCCGCTGAGGCGAAGAGCTCCGGGTGGTCGGTGTCGGCCGAGTACGGCTGGCGGTGGGTCTGCTCGCCGCCGGCACCGCTGAACTTCTCGACGGTCGTGCGGCTGTGTGTTCCGTTGACCCATTCGCAGTCGGCGCGCCATGTGAACTGCGCGAGTTCCGGCATCTCGGTCATGTGATCCCGGGCGCCGAGCAGGGCTTCGACGTTGACGCCGTTGTCGACGGCGGGGGTTTCGGTGCTGTTTTCGGTGATGGTCATGGTGGTTGCTCCTTCTGTCCGGACGAGATCGGTGCCCCGTGCCGGGTTGATGTGGTGTGACGGTCACCACCGTGACGGAATGCTCGAGCCGATGCTTGGAGACGAGGTGGAGATGGCCAGGAGAGGGATCTCCATCCGCTCTCCAAGACCTGACGGGCCGACATCGTCACGATGGGACACATGACTGTTGACGACACAGAACTCGAGGCCACCGACCACGACCATCCAGACGAGTCGCCGGATGGCCACGACTGGGAGGTGGCCGGAAGCGCCTGGGGGAGACGGGCACGCGACTGGGCCTGCCTCTTCGAGCCGTACGCCATCGACGTCATCGAAGCGATCTTCCGTCGCGTCGGCGTCGACGAGGGCGCATCGATGCTCGACATCGCCTGCGGATCCGGTCTTGCCGTCCGGTACGCCGACGCGATGGGTGCTGCCGCCGCAGGGATCGACGCAGCGGCGCCCCTTGTCGAGATCGCTCGAGATCGCGCTCCCGATGCCGACCTCCGCATCGGCAACATGTTCGAGTTGCCGTGGAGCGACGACTCGTTTGATGCCGTCACATCGATCAATGGGGTGTGGGGAGGGTGCGAGGGAGCGCTGACGGAAGCCCATCGAGTGTTGAAGCCGGGCGGCCGCATAGGGATCAGCTTCTGGGGCAACGGGCACCTCGACCTGCGAGCCTGTTTCCTTGCGTTCGCGCTCAATGCGCCGGAGGCTCATCTCGACGGCATGCGTCGCACGAATGGCATCGCCCGGCCCGGCGTGGCCGAGACGATGCTGGAGTCGACCGGCTTCGAGGTCCTCGAGCGAGGCGGCCGGACGTCGACCCTCGAGTGGCCCGACGCTGACACCGCGTGGCGGGCGATCTCGAGCATCGGCCCCGCCGTACCGGCGCTCGAGAACGTCGGCGCCGACGTACTGCAACCCCAGGTGATGAAGGCCGTCGAAGGGTTGAAGGACCGCCACGGCATCTATCGGTTCTGCAACGACCACCAGTTCGTGATCGCCCGCAAGCCAGGCTGAGCGGAGGTCCGGTTGCCGGCATCAGCTCCACAGCGTGACGTGGACGCGCGGCCGGAAGCGGCGCACATTCGCCCCGCTCCCGGTGAGCATCGCCTGAGTCGCCCGCGGCGTCGAGACGAATCGCACCAGCTCGCTCGCCAGCGGATTCGGTGTCTGTTGTCGAAGCACATAGGTCGCATAGACGCCCTCGATCATCGACCTGGGTGCTTGGACCCGCACGAGTCGGCCGTCGCCGAGCTCCGCTGCCAACGTGTGCATCGGACACAACGCAACGCCGTGCCCGCCTCTCGCTTCGGCCAGCGCTGCAGCGTGGTTCTGGAAGATCCGCTGACGCTGCTCGGAGACGCCGAGATGCTGCAGCATGCGCGAGGTGCTGCTCGACGGGTCGACCGCTGAGGGCCCCAGCAGCCACGTGTGCGCCCCGAGGTCTCTCGAGCCGATCGTGGTGGCCAACGGGTGCTCGACGCCGACGACGGCCACGATCTGGTACCGGAGGAACTCCTTGCTCGTGATGCCCTCGCGCTGTCTGCGTGACGCGGGCCCAATCGCGACGTCGATCGCTCGCGCCACCAGCAACCGGTCGAAGTCGGCGGGAGCGCAGACGCTCATCTCCACCTCGAGGTCGTCGGCGCGAGTGGAGAACAACTCGATCAGTCCGGGCGCTGCGTACTCGCCGAACAACGATGACACTGCGATCCGCAGAAGACGTTGCCCGTCGGCGGCCGCTCGAACCTCGCGTCGAGTCTGGTCCTGGAGACCGAGGAGTTCGACGGCCCGTGATGCAAGTCGCAGCCCTCCGGGTGTGAAGCTGAGCCCGGCAGCCGACCGACGGAACAACTCGTCGCCGAGTTCCTTGCGCAGTGCCGCAACGTGTCCCGAGACGGCGGCTTCGGTCACCCCGAGCTCGGCCGCGGCAGCCTTCGAGCTGCCGTGGCGGGCGACAGCGGCGAACGTTCGGAGCTGCGCCGGCGTCATCAGCACGGCAAGTTAACCATTTACTGAAGTCCGCGTTGACTCGGAGAGCCCAACCGGCAAGAGTGCTGGAGGGGACAACAACCGAAGGGGGCACCATGCAGGTACCAGCACCGTTCGAGTACGAGCGGGCGACCAGCGTCGACCATGCGATTGCATTGATGGAACGGCTGGGGAGCGAGGCACGGATCGTCGCAGGGGGCCACAGCCTGCTGCCGATGATGAAGCTCAGGCTCGCCAACCCGGAGTACCTGATCGACATCAATGACCTCGGCGCCGAACTGTCGTACATGCGATTCACCGACAACGAGGTTCGCATCGGTGCGCTCACCCGCCACCGCGAGCTGCTCGACAGCGACGAACTCGCACGGGTGCTCCCGATCTTTCGTGACGCCGAGAAGGTCATCGCGGACCCCGTGGTGCGCAACCGCGGCACACTCGGCGGTTCGCTGTGCCAGGCCGACCCGTCCGAAGACCTGTCGGCTGTCTGCGATGCCGTCGAGGCGCAGTGCGTGATCCGCAACGGGTCGGGAGAACGCGTCGTGTCGATGCACGACTTCCACCGCGGCCCATACGAGACCGCTGTCGGCGACGGCGAGATGCTCACCGAGGTGCGGATCCCCATCAGGCCCAACTCGTCGAGCGCGTACCACAAGGTCGAGCGTCGAGCCGGCGACTGGGCAGTCGCATCCGCGGGTGCCGCAGTCACGATGAACGGTGACGTGATCGCCGACGGCCGCGTGGGCCTCTGTGCCGTCGGCCCCAACCTCACGAACATCGAACCGATCTCCGCAGCGCTGCGCGGCCAACCGCCGTCGGAGGAGCTGTACGCACTCGTCGGACAGATCGCTGCCGACAACTGTTCACCCGCCGAGGACACGCGCGGAACGGTCGCCTACAAGACCCACCTCGCAAAGGAACTCACGATCCGTTCGCTCCGCAAAGCCGTCGAACGCGCCACCGCCTGAGCAGGCACGAAAGGGACCCAGACATGGACGTCACGATGAACATCAACGGCGACGAAGTCACGAGTGACATCGAGCCGCGCACACTGCTCGTGCACTACCTGCGCGACCACCTCGGCATGACCGGCACCCACTGGGGCTGCGACACCAGCAACTGCGGAACCTGCGTGGTGTGGGTCGACGGCGAGCCGGTGAAGAGTTGCACCACGCTCGCTGCGATGGCCGGCGGGCACGAGGTGCGTACCGTCGAAGGCCTCGAGGTGGAGGGCGAACTCGATCCCGTGCAGGAGGGGTTCATCCAGTGCCACGGCCTGCAGTGTGGATTCTGCACGCCCGGCATGATGATGACCGCTCGAGCGCTCATCGACCGCAACTCCGACCCCACCGACGACGAGATCCGCGAAGCCATCAGCGGCCAGATCTGCCGCTGTACCGGCTACGCCACCATCGTCCGCTCGATCCAGTGGGCCGCCGCCAAGGAACGCGAACAAGCCGTCACACTCAGCCCCACCGGGAGCGCATCATGACCATCACCGACGACAACGTCGACACCAACGCGGTGCCGACGCCGGACAACAACCTCAACGATCACAAGCCTGTCGGCTTCGGCCGCATGCTCCGCAAGGAGGATCCCCGTTTCGTTCGCGGAATGGGCCAGTACTGCGACGACGTGCAACTCCCCGGCATGCTGCACCTCGCGATCCTGCGATCCCCGCTGGCACATGCACGTATCGTCAGCATCGACAAGTCCGCCGCCGAAGCTCACCCGAAGGTGGTTGCCGTCATCACGGGGGCCGACCTCGCCGAGCAGAACCTGGCATGGATGCCGACGCTGTCGAACGATGTCCAAGCCGTGCTCGCCACGGACAAGGTGCGTTTCCAGCACCAGGAGGTCGCGTTCGTCGTCGCCGAGGACCGCTATTCGGCGCGCGATGCGCTCGAACTGATCGATGTCGAGTACGACGATCTCGACCCCGTCATCGACGTCCGCAAGGCACTCGAGCCCGACGCCCCGATCATCCGCGACGACCTCGAGGGCAAGACCAACAACCACTGCTTCGACTGGGAGACCGGCGACAAGGATGCCACCGAGGCCGTGTTCGCCGACGCCGAGGTGGTCGTCAGCGAGGACATCGTGTATCCGCGTGTGCACCCCGCCCCGATGGAGACCTGCGGCTGCGTCGCCGACTTCGAGCGGGTGTCCGGCAAGCTCACCCTCTGGAGCACGACACAGGCCCCGCACGCCCACCGGACCGTGTATGCGCTCGTGGCCGGCCTGCCCGAGCACAAGATCCGCATCATCGCCCCCGACATCGGCGGCGGCTTCGGCAACAAGGTGCCGATCTACCCGGGCTACGTCTGCGCGATCGTCGCCTCGCTCGTGATCGGCAAGCCGGTCAAGTGGATGGAGGACCGAACCGAGAACCTGGTGAGCACCGGATTCGCACGCGACTACGTCATGCGCGGCGAAATCGCCGCGTCGAAGGACGGCAAGATCCGCGCCATTCGTACGCACGTGCTCGCCGACCATGGCGCGTTCAACGGCGTCGCCGCCCCGACCAAGTATCCAGCAGGCTTCTTCGGTGTGTTCACCGGCAGCTACGACCTCGAAGCCGCCTACGCGCACATGACAGCGGTCTACACGAACAAGGCGCCCGGCGGTGTCGCCTACGCGTGCTCGTTCCGGATCACCGAGGCGGTGTACCTCGTCGAGCGAATGGTCGACGTGCTCGCCCACGATCTCGACATGGATCCCGCCGAACTGCGCCTGAAGAACTTCATCCAACCCGACCAGTTCCCGTACGAGACGAAAACCGGGTGGATCTACGATTCGGGCGATTACGAACCCACCATGCGCAAGGCCATGGCGATGGCCGGATACGACGAACTCCGCAAGGAACAGGCCGAGAAGCGTGAACGCGGTGAGCTGATGGGTATCGGCATCTCGTTCTTCACCGAAGCGGTCGGTGCCGGACCCCGTAAGGACATGGACATCTTGGGCCTGGGCATGGCCGACGGTTGTGAGCTGCGGATCCACCCGACCGGCAAGGCCGTGGTCCGGCTGTCGGTCAAGACCCAGGGACAGGGTCACGAGACCACGTTCGCGCAGATCATCGCCGAAGAGATCGGGATCCCGCCAGACGACATCGAAGTCGTGCACGGCGACACCGACAACACCCCGTTCGGTCTGGGAACCTACGGTTCGCGGTCGACACCGGTGTCCGGAGCTGCCGCGGCGCTCGTCGCGAGGAAAGTCCGCGACAAGGCGCAGATCATCGCGTCGGGGATGCTCGAGGTGTCGGTCGCCGACATCGAGTACGAAGCAGGCACGTTCCGCGTGAAGGGCGACCCCGAGAAGTCCGTCACCATCCAGGACGTCGCGATGAAGGCCCACGGAGCGGGCGACCTGCCCGAGGGCGTCGAGGGCGGCCTCGAGGCGCAGATCTGCTACAACCCGGACAACCTCACGTACCCGTTCGGCGCGTACATCTGCGTGGTCGACATCGATCCCGGCACCGCCCAGGTCACCGTTCGGCGGTTCATCGCCGTCGACGACTGCGGCACGCAGATCAACCCGATGATCATCGAAGGCCAGGTACACGGCGGCCTCACCGACGGCGTGGGCATGGCCCTCATGGAGATGATCTCCTTCGACGAGGCCGGGAACTGTCTCGCCGGCTCGCTGATGGACTACCTGATCCCCACGGCGATGGAGGTCCCCGACTGGGAGACCGGCCACACCGTCACGCCGTCGCCGCATCATCCCATCGGAGCGAAGGGTGTCGGTGAGTCGGCCACGGTCGGTTCGCCGCCGGCGATCGTCAATGCCGTCGTCGATGCGCTCAAGCCCTACGGCATCCGACACGCCGACATGCCACTGACCCCGAGTCGCGTGTGGGAGACGATGCAAGGCAACCACACGCCTCCCATCTGATGGAACGGCTGGCGATCTGATGCTCTCGATGGCACAGCAGGTCTCCGCACGAGCCAGCGAACTGATCGTCCAACGGCGGCGGTTCGTGCAGGCAACGGTGGTGCGGGCGCAGTGTCCGACTTCGGCGCGCCCGGGTGATGCCGCGGTGGTGCTGCCCGACGGCTCGATCGAGGGGTTCGTCGGCGGCCAGTGCGCCGAGGAGTCGGTACGCGTGGCCGCCCTCGACGCCCTGGAGCACGGTGACACGGTGCTGCTGCGCATCCTCCCGGACGGCAGCGAGACGTTTCCCGACACGCCTGGTGCCGTCACGGTGGTGAACCCGTGCCTGTCCGGAGGGGCCATCGAGGTGTTTCTCGAACCCAAGTTGCCCGCCGCCCGGATCGCCGTGGTCGGCGCCACCCCCATCGCCGACGCGCTCGTGCAGTTCGGTACGCCACTGGGCTTCTCGGTCGATCACGACGCCGACACGGTCGACGATGCGACGGCGGTGATCATCGCCAGCCACGGTCGCGGCGAGGAGCAGGCGATCCGTTCGGCGCTCGACGCCGGAGTCGGGTTCATCGGGCTCGTGGCGAGCCGGACCCGCGGGTCTGCCGTCGTCGAGTCCCTCGACCTGAACCCTGAGGAGCGGCGGGCGGTGCGCAGCCCGGTCGGCCTGGACATCGGTGCTCGCACCGCTGAGGAGATCGCCGTGTCGATCCTCGCCGATGTCGTCCGGGCGATCCGCCTCGACGGTCTCGAGGCACCCAAATCCGAGGTGCAGTCGCAGCGGCCCGACACGGCGATCGACCCGGTGTGCGGCATGACCGTCACCATCGGCGACGACACGGCACATCTTCACCACGACGGCATCGACCACTGGTTCTGCAACCCCGGCTGCCGAACCCGGTACGCCGAGGAGCTCGGCGTCGGATAGTGCGCCGCTACACGACCGGGCTGGGCAGGCCGAAACAGCTCCGTCACTTCCACGGACGCACGCTGCTCGACCTAACCATCGACGGGCGCTTGGTGGAGTCGACCTGATGTCGGACCAGTCCCTCACCGACCTGCGCGGACAGCTGGACGCCGTCGACTACCTCGTCGACGAGGGGCTGTCGATGGCGCTGTTTCTCGCCATGCGACTCGGTCAACCACTCCTGCTCGAAGGCGAACCCGGCGTCGGCAAGACCACCGCCGCGAAAGCGCTCGCCGCAGCCCTGGAGACACGGTTGATACGGCTCCAGTGCTACGAGGGCATCACCGCCGCCGAAGCGCTGTACGAGTGGAACTATCCGCGCCAGATGTTGTCGATCCGCCTCGCGGAGGTGACCGCGGAGAACATCTCCAAGACCGACCTGTTCACCGACGAGTACCTCCTCGACCGCCCGCTGCTCGCCGCGGTGCGCCACACCGGCGACGTACCACCGGTGCTGTTGATCGACGAGATCGACCGGTCCGACGATGAGTTCGAAGCCCTGCTGCTGGAATTCCTCGGCGAGTCGTCGGTGACCGTGCCCGAGATCGGCACGTTCACCGCAAGCCGCCCGCCGATCGTGATCCTCACGTCGAACCGCAGCCGCGAGTTGCACGACGCTCTCAAGCGCCGTTGCTACTACCACTGGATCGAGTACCCGGACGTCGAGCGCGCTGCGGCCATCGTGCGGCGGCGCGTACCGGGCGCCGACACGGCGCTGATCGATGCTGCGACGGCGTTCGTCTCGAGCGCCCGCACCCTCGAGCTCGACAAACCACCGGGTCTCGCCGAGGCGATCGACTGGGTCAGCGCGCTGCATGCTCTCGGCGTCACCGAGCTGGAACGGAACGTCGCCCGGGCGACCATCGGAGCGATAGCCAAGACACCCGACGATGTCGACACCGTCAGTGCCACGCTCGGATCGACCAGCGACCCGACATCAAGCATCCCAACAGGAGGAACATCATGAAGCTCGAGAACGAGTTCAGAGTCAGCGTGCCGATCGATCGCGCCTGGGAGGTGCTCACCGACATCCCGCTGATCACGCCGTGCCTTCCCGGTGCCACGCTGACCGATCACGAGGCCGACGAGTACAAGGGGAAGATCAAGATCAAGGTCGGACCCGTCACCGCCGAGTACTCGGGCAGCGCCGTCTTCGTGCAACGCGACGAAGCTGCCCACCACGTCGAGATCTCCGCGTCGGGACGCGATTCACGCGGCTCTGGCAACGCCTCGGCGACGATCACTGCCGACATGAGCACCGACGGTGACGGCACCAAGGTGTCGATCACCACGGACTTGAAGATCTCGGGCAAGGTGGCCCAGTTCGGGAAAGGAATGATCGCTGAGGTGTCGGGCAAACTGATCGACCAGTTCGTCGACTGCATCGAGCAGGAACTGCTGGGCGAGGCCATCATCGATGAGGTCGCCGCCGAGAGTGCTTCCGCGCCGGGAACGACCGCGTCATCCGCGGCGCCCGCCCGGCCGCGTCCGCAGCAGGCTGAGACCCTCGACCTCATGGAGTACGCCGGCAACTCGGTGTACAAGCGCCTGATTCCGATCGCCGCCGTGATCGCCGTGCTCATCGCGCTGAGGCTGGTGCTCAAACGGCGGTGACGACGAACGCTCTGTTCGCCGGAGTCGACCGAGCCGTCTTCGCCGCGACCTTCGCCGAACGGCTCCGCCGCGCCGAGGTGGACGTGTCGTTCTCCGCCCTCGAACGGTGCACCACGGCCCTCGCGGTCGCCAGTCCGTTGACGCTGTCGGATCTCTACTGGGTCTGTCGACTCAGCTTCGTCAGCCGCCACTCACAACTCGAACGGTTCGATGCCGTCTTCGGCGCCATCTTCGACACCGAAGCGGGAATGCTGCGGTCCGAACGCCGCGGCCAGGAGCCGGCACCGTCGCAACGCGACGACGAAGTACTCGTGCCGATGCGGCGTCAGCTCGCCGACGACTCGACAACATCGGGCGGGCTGCCGTGGGCGACGTTGCCGTCGGTCAGCTTCGACACCACCGACGGCGACGCCGAGGACCTCGACGACCTGGCGATCCCCGAGCTCCGACCCTCGCCGACCGAGTCGGAGATGCAGCGCCCGTTCGATCTCCTCGACGAGGTCGAACTCGAGCGTGTCGGCGCGCTGCTCGAATCCGCCATCACGCAGTGGCCACAACGACGAACCCGCCGCCGCAAGACCACCCGCTCGAGCGGGCCGATCGCGATGCGCCGGAGTCTGCGCCGATCGATGCACACGGGTGGCGACGTGATCACCCTGCTGCACTCGACGCCACAGCCCCAGCCGCGCAACGTCGTCGTGCTGCTCGACGTGAGTGGCTCGATGGAGCACTACGCGCGCGCCTATCTCCACCTCACCCGTGCGCTCGCCGTCCAACATCGTGCGGAGATCTTCGCCTTCGCCACCCGCCTGAGCCGAATCACCCCCGCCGTGCGCCACCGCACACCGTCTGCGGCAATTGCTCAGGTGACCGACACGGTGACCGACCGGTTCTCGGGTACGCGGCTCGCCACAAGCCTGCAGACACTCCTGCACCACCGAACTTGGAACACGACTGTGCGCGGCGCCGTGGTACTGATCTGCTCCGATGGGTGGGATTCGGACGATCCCGCGCAGCTCGAACGCAACATGCGACGTCTCTCGCTGCTGGCCCATCGCGTCGTCTGGGTGAATCCACGTGCGGCCGCCGCCGGATTCGAGCCGAACACCGGCGGGATGTCGACAGCGCTGCCGTACTGCGACCGGTTCCTGGCGGGCAACACCGGCGAGGCGATGATCGACGTCGTCGCCGCAATGACCGCGTCCTGAGCGCCGTCGCCGAGCCACCAACTCCGTCATGCCTCCAGCGTGCCCCGGTACCGCCGAGCGGCAGTGCACGTCAGTCGTGCGGCAGCTCGTGGGGCTCGATCGTGTCGACCACGGCTGCGTGTTCGGGATGGTCGTGGAGGATGTGGTCCTTCACCTCGTTGTGATAGCTGAAGATCAGTTCGCAGTAGGGACATGCGTGGGTGGTTGCTCCGCTCATGGCTCCATTGTCCGCGACCGCACAGTGACGGAACAGGGCCGTTCGAACCCTGCGACCGTTGTCGGAGTCGCCAAGGCGTCAGGAACGCTGGTAGTTCGGGGCTTCCTTGGTGATCGTCACGTCGTGCGGGTGGCTCTCTTCGCGTCCGGCCGTGGTGACCCGCATGAGGCGGGCACCGCGGAGCGCATCGAGCGTCGCCGCGCCTGCGTAGCCCATACCCGAGCGCAAACCGCCGACGAGCTGGTAGGCGACCTCGCCGAGCGGGCCGGCATACGGCACCCGACCTTCGATTCCTTCGGGAACCAGCTTGTTCGACCCGGCGCCCACTGCGGTCGTTCCACCCGAGGACTGGCCCGTTGCGTACCGGTCCTGGCTGTCGCCGGTCATGGCGCCCATCGAACCCATGCCGCGGTAGCTCTTGTAGCGGCGTCCCTCGAACAGCTCCATCTCGCCGGGGCTCTCCTCGGTGCCGGCCAGCAGCGAGCCGAGCATCACCGTCGACGCTCCGGCCACGATCGCCTTGACGATGTCGCCGGAGAAGGTGATGCCCCCATCGGCGATGACCGGAATCCCGAGTTCACGGCCGCGTTTCGAGGCGAACCAGACCGCCGACAGCTGCGGCATCCCGGCACCGGACACGACGCGCGTGGTGCAGATCGAACCAGCGCCGACGCCAACCTTGACCGCGTCGGCGCCGGCACCAGCGAGTGCTTCGACGCCTTCTTCGGTGACGACGTTGCCAGCGGTGACGGCGAGCTCGGGCCACGAGCCCTTGATGCGCTGAATCGCCTTGACGACGTTGGCCGAGTGGCCGTGGGCAGTGTCGATCGAGACGGCGTCGACACCCATCTCGACCAGCGCTTCGACCCGTTCCTCGAGGTCAGCGCCGACGCCGACGGCGGCGGCACAGCGGAGTCGACCGCGCTCGTCTCGCGACGCGTTGGGGAAATCGAGCCGCTTCTGAATGTCTTTGACGGTGATCAGACCGGCGAGACGACCCTCGCCGTCGACGAGTGGCAGCTTCTCGATTCGGTGCTGTTGCAGGATGGCCTTGGCCTGGTCGAGCGACGTGCCGACCTCGGCGGTGACGAGGCGGTCCGCGGTCATGAACTCGGTGACGGACCGTTCGAAGTCGGCACCTTCGCAGAACCGGATGTCGCGGTTGGTGAGGATGCCGACGAGGCGGCCGTCGGGGTCGGTGATCGGTACACCCGAGAACTTGAACTTGTGCATCAGGTCTTCGGCGTCCTGGAGCAGCGCGGTGGGGGGCAAGGTGACGGGATCGGTGATCATGCCCGACTGCGAACGCTTCACCTTCTGGACCTCAGCGGCCTGGTCGGCGATCGACATGTTGCGGTGGATCACGCCGATGCCGCCGTGGCGAGCCATCGCGACGGCCATACGGCCTTCGGTGACCTTGTCCATCGCCGCGGACACCAGTGGCACCGCCAGTTCGATGTCGCGTGCGAATGTCGCGCTCGTGTCGACGGCATCCGGCAGCGTCTCGGAGTAACCGGGCACGACGACGACGTCGTCGAACGTGAGAGCTTCGAAGCGATCGAAGAACTCGTCGTTGGGATTCGTGCGGGTCATGCGGAGACCTCCGTGCGGTGGGGTGCTGCTGAGCACAGTTCGGTGAGGGTGTCGACGAGGAGTTCGTGTTCGGTTCGGTGGACGAGGTCGGCGAAGGCATCGAAGCCGGCCTCGAGGTCGATCGTGACCGTCGCGGTGCCGAGCACAGGTCCATCGTCGACGCCTTCGTTGGGGACGAGGTGCACCATGACGCCGGTCTGTGTCCGATCGCCCTCGACGGCCTCCTGCCATGCCCGCTCGATGGCGCCGGTGCCGGGCAATTGGCCGGGGAGCGCCGGGTGGAGATTGACGACCCGCTGCGGGAACCATCCGAGGAAGCTCATCGTGAGGATGCGCATCCAGCCGGCGAGTACCACCAGATCGGGGTCGAACCCGGCGACGACATCGGCGAGACGGGCGTCGTAGTCGGCGCGTTCCTCACCGGGGTGGACCCCGACGTGAACGGCGGGAACGCCGGCAGCGTCGGCTCGCTGGAGCGCGAAGACGTCGGGCCTGTTCGAGACGACGGCGACGACGTCGGCAGTCAGACGATCGTCAGCGCAGGCGTCGATGATGGCCTGCAGATTCGAGCCGGAGCCGGACACCAGCACCACCAGTCGCTTGCGGCGGGCGGCGGACGTTCCCATGTGTCGAACCTACCGATCCTGCCGACCGGTGGGCGGCCGCTGAACGAAAAGTCACACGGCCATCGTCACCTCAAGTGGACGGTGCCGGTGCCGGACTGCAGTCGGCCGATGATCCAGGTGGGTTCGTCGATCGTCGCTTGCAGCGTCTCGACGTCGTCGGGCGAGCAGACGATGACCATACCGATGCCCATGTTGAGCGTTCGGTAGAGCTCGTCGGTCGACATCTGCGGGGTCAGCTCGCGGGCCAACTGGAACAGCGGCGACACCGGCCACGAGCCGAGTTCGATGACCGCATCGACCTCGTCGGGGAGCACTCGTGGCAGGTTCTCCGGCAGGCCACCGCCTGTGATGTGAGCAAGCGCCTTGACCGTGCCGGAGTCGAGAGCGCCCCGCAGCACGTCGAGGTACGAACGGTGCGGTTCGAGCAGGGTGTCGCCGAGCGGCCGCTCGAAGCCATCCGGCACGACGTCCATCGGGATCCAGTCGAACACCTTGCGCAACAGCGAGTAGCCGTTCGTGTGCGGTCCGCTCGAACCAACCCCGACCAGTACGTCGCCCGGGGCAACATCAGGCCGGGGGAGGAGCTGGGACCGCTCGGCGACGCCGATCAGCGTGCCGGCGATGTCGAACGCTCCCGGCTGGTAGACGCCCGGCATCTCGGCGGTCTCGCCGCCCAGCAGCGCGCATCCGGCCGCCCGGCACGCGTCGGCCATGCCCCGCACGACCTCGGCGACCATGTCGGCGTCGAGTACCGACGCAGCGATGTAGTCGAGGAAGAACAGCGGTCGCGCCGACTGGACGAGCACGTCGTCGATGCAGTGGTTGACGATGTCCATGCCGACACCGCGCACCATCCCGAGGCGAGCCGCGAGCTCGACCTTGGTGCCGACGCCGTCGGTCGACGCCACGAGCACCGGGTCGTCGAGTTCGAGGATCGCCTTGGCCGAGAACACGCCACCGAACGATCCGACACCCTTGAGGACCCCGTTGTCGTGCGTCGCCTCGACCGCTGCCTTCATTTCGCTGACGGCGCGTGTGCCTTCGTCGATGTCGACGCCGGCCGCCGCATACGACGTGAGCTCGGCACCGAGCGCCCGCCACCCGATGTCGCGACGGACCTGCATTCCGTCGAAGTGAATTCGTGCGATGTGCTCGTAGGCGGCGGCGCGAGCTTCGGCGAGATCGAAGCCGATCCCGGTGACGGCGAGCACGCGTCCGCCGGCGACGCGTCCGTCGGCATCGACGCCGGCATCGAAGCGCAGCGTCGTCGTGCCGTCGGGACCGATTGCGCCGCTCATCATCTCGTCGGTGATGAGCGCGCCGGCCACCGGTGCGTCGGGATAGCCGGCGGCAGCAGCGACGACGGTCAGCGAGGCTTGCGAGCGAACGACGACCGGGAGTTGGTCCAGCTGACCGTCGGTGGCGAGCAGGGCGAGTGCGGCGAGGTCGGTCTCGACGAGCGGCAGCACGGCCTGGGCTTCGGGATCGCCGAGGCGGACGTTGTACTCGATCAGGCGCGGCCCGTCGGCGGTCAGCATCAACCCGGCGAAGATCACGCCGACGTACGGCGTCCCGGCTGCCGCGAAGTGGTCGAGGACGGGCTGGACGAACTCGGACACGAGATCGTCGGCGGCGTAGGGGACCGGTGCCGGTGCGTACGCGCCCATGCCACCGGTGTTCGGTCCCGTGTCGCCCTCGCCGAGTCGTTTGTGGTCCTGCGCCAGCGGGAGGGCAACCGCCCGAACACCGTCGCACAAGGCCAGCAGCGAACATTCGGGGCCGATCAGGCGCTCCTCGAGCAGAAACGGTCCCTGGGTCGAGCGAATCGCTTCGATGGTGGCTGTGTCGCCGTCGGGGACCGTGACGCCCTTACCCGCAGCGAGCCCATCGAGCTTGACGACCACCGGTCGATCGAGCTCACGCCACCAGCTGATTGCGGCGTCGTGGTCGTCGAACGACGCGAACCGGGGGCCCGGGATTCCGAGCAACGTCGCGAGCTCTCGTGCGAACGTCTTCGACGATTCGAGCCTAGCCAGCTCGGCAGTGGGTCCGAAGCACGGGAGTGAGCGGCGCGAGCACTCGTCGGCAACACCGGCGGCGAGCGCCGCTTCGGGGCCCGGGAACACCAGGTCGGTGTCGTCCGTCGAGGCGTTGGCGAGCTCTGGTGCGAGCCGCACGTCGTGGCCGTGGTGCCGGCACGCCCACGCAATCGCCTGCTCGCGCCCGCCTCCGCCGATCACCAGCACGCGCATCAGCCGGCTCCCTGCCTGTCGGGGTCGGATCCGCACGGGCAGGGAGGACGAATCATGCGAGGACGCCTTCGAAGGCCAGCTTGGCCTGTGCATCGCCCACGTGGATCGGGTACTGACCCGTGAAGCAGCCGTTGCAGTAGCCGTCGTCGTCACCGCTCTCGCGCTCGGCGACGGCGAGCATCATTCCGTTGAGCGACAAGAAGGCGAGGCTGTCCGCACCGATGTGCTCGCGCATCTCCTCGATCGTCATGCGGCTGGCGATCAGATCGCCATCGTGGCCCATGTCGACACCGAAGTGGCACGCGTGGGTGATCGGCGGACACGTGATACGTACGTGCACCTCGGTGGCGCCCGCATCGCGAACCAGTTTGACGAGCGGGCCCGCAGTGGTGCCCCGAACGAGCGAGTCGTCGATCATGACGACGCGTTTGCCCTCGAGGTTCTCGCTCAGCGCGTTGAACTTGAGCGCAACGCCGCGCTCACGGATGTCCTGGGTCGGCTCGATGAACGTGCGACCGATGTACCGGTTCTTGATCAGTCCGTCGTTGAACGGGATGCCGCTCTCGTTGGAGTACCCGATTGCAGCGGGGATGGATGAGTCGGGCACCGGAATGACGACATCGGCGTCGGCGGGTGCCTCCTGCGCGAGTCGCAGGCCGAGCCGCTGGCGGACATGGTGGACGTTGTGTCCGTCCCACACCGAATCGGGTCGCGAAAAGTACACGAACTCGAAGGTGCAACGTGCGCTTCGGGGCTGTGGGGCGAGCACCTGCGAACGGTGCAGCTCAGCTCCCTGCAACGTCACCATCTCGCCCGGCTTCACTTCGTCGATGTCGACACAACCGAGCGTGGACAGTGCACACGTCTCGGACGCAACGGCATGTCCGCCGTGCGGGAGGCGTCCGACGGACAAGGGCCGGAACCCCCAGGGATCGCGTACAGCGATCACGTGGTCGGCGGCGAGCAACACGAGCGAGAACGCGCCCTTCCACGCCGGCAGGGTCCGCTCGATCCGCTCCTCCCAGGTTTGGCCGCCGGCGGCGGCCAGCATCAGTGTCATCACTTCGGAGTCGCTGGTGGCGGTGAGTCCGAACCCGCGGTTCAACAGTTCGTCACGCAGCGCGGGGGCATTGACGAGGTTGCCGTTGTGGGCCAGTGCAAGCGGCCCGTGCATCGTCTCGACGAGGAACGGCTGGATGTTGCGTTCTGCGTTCGATCCCGTCGTCGAGTACCGGGTGTGGCCGATCGCGTGGTAGCCCGTGAGCGGCGCGAGCGCTTCGGGGGTGAAGACGTTGGCGACGAGACCCGCTTCTTTGTGCACGCGAGCCCGCGTGCCGTCGCTCACGGCGATGCCGGCGGCCTCCTGGCCGCGGTGTTGCAGCGCGAACAGCCCGAAGAAGGCCAGCTGTGCGACGCCTTCACCGTGCGGCGTCGACATGCCGAGCACGCCGCATTCGTCCTTGGGAGTGTCATCGACGTCGACGTACGTCGGCGGGTCGGTGATCGGTGTGCAAGCAATGGGAGTGCCCATGTCAGTCGATGTCCAGTCCTGCCAGTGCGGCGTTGATGCGTCGTTCGAGAGGGTAGGCGCCCGGCACGAAGGTGATGCCGGTCAGGCGCTCGAATGCGTCGATGTACCGCCGAGCGGTTGCGTTCCAGACCTCGGCGGGCAGTTCGGGAACCGGTCCGTCACCGGTGTAGCCGGCAGCGGCGAGCGCCCTGCGAACGACCTCTTTGTCGAGGCTCTCGGGTTCCTCGCCCGCTGCGAGGCGTTCGTCGTAGCTCTCCTCGACCCACCAGCGCGACGAGTCGGGCGTGAGGGCCTCGTCGATCAACATGAGGTTCCCGGCGCTGTCGACGCCGAACTCGAACTTGGTGTCCGCCAGGATCAGCCCGGCATGTCGGCCTCGTTCGGTGCCGCGCTGGAACAGTGCGATCGCGGCTGCCTCGACGCGGCTCCAGAGTTCGGCGGGAACATGGCCATCGTCGACGACGGCGGCAGACGACAGTGGTTCGTCGTGCGCGCCGTCGGCGCCCTTGGTGGTCGGCGTCACAATCGGTTCGACGAGCGGCGTGTTCTTCCGCATCCCCTCGGGAAAGTGATACCCGTAGATCGTTCGCTCGCCCGCCGCATATCTGGTCCACAGCGCCGTGTCGGTGACGCCGGTGATGTAGCCCCGCACGATCACCTCGACCGTCAATGGGGTCGCCTCGGTGGCGATCAACACGTTCGGGTCGGGTGTCGACAGCGCGTGGTTGGCGACGATGTCCCGGGTGTGTTCGAACCACCACCACGACAATTGGTTCAACACCTGACCCTTGTACGGCACGCCGGCGATGATGCGATCGAACGCCGACAGGCGGTCGGTGGTCACGAACAGGCGCCGCCGGTCTGGCAGGGCGTACGACACGCGCACCTTGCCGACTCGTGGGTCGCTCAGGGGCAACTCGACGTCGAGCAGCGGTTCGGGCAGCGGATCGGGAAGCGATGCAGGCATCGGGTCACAGGCCCTTCGCGTGCTGGATGCCGTTGTCGAACAAGCGCAGCCCCAGGTGAGCGTCGCCGCCGCCACCACGGGAGTGGCGGGGGTGCTGGCGACGAACGATGTGGTTCTCGGGATGCGGCATCAGTCCGAGCACGACCCCCGACGGGTCGCAGACCCCAGCGATGTCGGCAACCGACCCGTTCGGGTTGGTGCTCCGATAGCGAAGCGCAACCTGGCCTGCAGCGAAGAGGCTGTCGGGATCGGGATGCACGTAGCGGCCCTCGCCGTGCGCAATCGGGCAGTGGATCGGGTCCTCGATGCCCGTCGTCCACACCGACACGCTCTGTGGGACCGGGTCGAGCACGACCCAGCGGCAGTCGAAGCGACCCTGTGCGTTGTGGCCGAGCGCACCCGGAAGCAGGCCGGCGGCGGTGAGGACCTGGAAGCCGTTGCAGATCCCGATCACCGGGCGGCCATCGGCCACGAAGCTGCGCAGCGCGTCGCCGATTCCGAGAGCGAGGTCGAGCGCCAACATTCGGCCGGCGCCGAGCGAGTCGGCGTAGCTGAATCCTCCGGCGACGACGGCGAGTCCGGCGCTGCCGAGCAGCGCTGGCTCGGCGATGAGCTCGGAGGCGAGCACGATGCGCGTGTCGGCGCCGGCACGTTCGAGTGCATCGTTCACGTCATGGTCGCGGTTGGTGCCAGGCCCGGCGATCACGAGGGCACGAACTCGGCTCACCGTGTACCTCCGGGATTGAACGCATCGGCCAACCGGTCGACGGGAATCGGCTCGACTCCGACGATCGACAGCAGCGAATCGTCGGTGACCTCCCCGATCCGGGTTGCTGCTCTGCCCATGATCTTCATGAATGCGGCGACGCTGCGCGATGGCACCTCGACGATGAGGCGCCCGGACGATTCGCTGAACAGGGCGGTTGCCAGGTCGTCGTGAGGGAGCGCGTCGACCTGCGCGCCCAGGCGGCCGGCGATGCACATCTCCGCGAGTGCGACCGCAAGACCACCCTCACTGACGTCGTGACAGGCCTCGACCAGACCGGCCCGCATCGCTGCGTGCAGGTGCCGGTAGGTCTCGGGGGCATCGGGATCGGGAGCTGGGACGACGCCGACATTGCGAGGTGCGGCCTGAACGAAATCGAGGTGCGAGCCGGCGAACTCGGTCTCGGTCTGACCGATCAGGATCAGCACGTTGCCGGGCTCTGCGAGGTCGGGCGTGACGCAATGGTCGGCGTCGGGTACGTGGGCGATGGCGGTGATCACCAGCGTGGGTGGCACGGCGTGGCGTTGGCCGTCGGCGCCGACGTACTCGTTGTTCAGCGAGTCCTTGCCCGACACGAACGGGGCGTTGTACATCCGGGCTCCGGCGCAGCAGCCGTCGACGGCAGCCACCAGTTCGCCGAGTGTCGACTCCCGTCGTGGGTCGCCCCACGAGAAGTTGTCGAGCAGCGCAACCCGGTCGGGGTCCGCGCCGACCGCGACCACGTTGCGAATTGCTTCGTCGATCACTGCGAGCGCCATTGCCTCGGGGTCGTGGAGGCCGTACCACGGGTTGACGCCGATCCCGATGGCAATGCCCTCGCGAGCTCCGGGGTCCGCGAGCACGACACCGTCGGCCGGTCCGTCGGCCGCAGCGCCGACCAACGGTCGCACGACGGTGGCGCCGAGGATCTCGTGGTCGTAGCGGTGGATCGTTTCGGCTTTCGAGGCGATGTTCGGGTGGGCGAGCAGCGCCAGGATCGTCGCTGCCGGCTCGGCGACGTCGCGACCGGTCGCGTCGTGCCGATTCGGTGTCGGGAGTTCGGCGGTCATCCGACGCTGGGGGCGACCGTCGTGCAGGAACCCGGTGGCGAGGTCGACGACGACATGGCCCTGATGGCGCACCACGAGCCGCATGTCGCCCGTGAAGTGACCAACGTCGGCGAGGCGAACACTGACTCGATCGCACCGCGCCTGCATCGCGGCGAGGTGTTTCGGCGGCACGGCGATCACCATGCGTTCCTGCGCTTCCGACAGCCAGACCTCCCACGGGTCGAGCCCGGGGTACTTGCGTGGGACGAGGTCGAGGTCGACATCGGCGCCGACTCGCTCGGCCATCTCGCCGATTGCCGACGACAGCCCTCCGGCGCCGCAGTCGGTGATCGCCGAGTACAGATCCTCCGCTCCGATCAGGGCATCGATCAGCAGCTTCTCGACGATCGGATCGCCGATCTGCACGCTGGCACCGGCGACCTCGCCCGTCGTGGCATCCATCGTGGCGGACGAGAACGTGGCCCCGCGAATGCCATCGCGGCCGGTGGCGCCACCGAGCACGACCACGCGGTCGCCGGGGAACGGGCCGTCGTGGATCGGGCGACTCGGTGCCGTGCCGATGCATCCGGCGAACACGAGTGGATTGGTGGTGTACGCCGGGTCGTAGAGCACGGCGCCGGCGACGGTGGGCAAGCCGATCTTGTTTCCGTAGTCGGCGACGCCGTCGATCACGCCTTCGCGGATCCTTCGCGGGTGCAGCGCCCCCTCGGGAAGGTCGGCGAGCGGCAGGTCCGCCGGGCCGAAGCACAAGATGTCGGTGACGGCGATCGGGCGGTGGGCGATGCCCAGCACGTCGCGGATCACGCCGCCGACGCCAGTGTTCGCTCCGCCGAACGGCTCGACGGCTGACGGATGGTTGTGGGTTTCGGCCTTGAGAGCGATCGTGGTGCCCTCGGTGAATTCGATGACGCCGGCGTTGCCGACGAACGCCGACCGAACAAACGGCGCGTCGATCGAATCGGTGCATGCGCGCAGCTGGGCGAGCAGCGGGGTGACGTCGGTGGGTCCGTCGGGTCCGCCGGTGGTCTCGATGATCGCGCGGAAGGTCTTGTGGGCGCAGTGCTCGCTCCATGTCTGCGCGAGCGTCTCGATCTCGACGTCGGTGATGTCGCGGCCGAGTCCTTCGTACTCGTCGCGGATCGCACGGAGTTCTTCGAGGTCGAGGTACAGCGACCGTTCGGCGTTCAGGCCACGCAGCCCGTCGTCGTCGAGGCCGCGAATCGTGATGAGTTCGGCGTCGGCGTGCCCAGGTGCGTCGTCGAGGTGTGGTGGCTCGACCAGCCCGTGACCCCAGCGTTCGATCACCGAATTCGCGACCACCCGGCGGACGACGTCGTCCGCAACGCCGATGTCGAGGCTTGGACCGAATTCGATCCGGCGCGCGGTGGCGGCGGTCGTCAAGACGATGCCGAGTTGGTCTGCTGCGTGCAGGACAGCGTCGGCGGCGGTGTCGGTGACCCCGGGCAGGAACGTGATCTCGATGCCGTCGGACGCGGGGGGGTCCCATGAGGTCTGCTGCAGGAGCGGATCGGCGACCGCCATCGCGAGGCGTGTCCGCTGGTCGTCGTCGAGCGTGCCGGCGACGTGGATGACGTCGGCGACCACCACTGGGTCGGCGAGCACGATGCCGATGTGCGCGGCGGCCGATGAGATCGATGTCCCGCGCGGGTCCGGATCGATGGAGCGGATGGTCAGTCGATGCCGGTCGGCCACTGGCCCGACCCTACGGATCGCGCCGGTCGCCCTCCCGGCGATTGTACAAAATGTTCGCGCCGGGGCTGGTGGATCGACTCGTGGCCATCATTCGCTGGTCGTGGCCCGAACGGTGGACTCGACGGAACCGGCCGGCCACCTACGCTGGCCGGGTGAACCCATCAGAACGCCGTGTCCTCCTCGCGACGGCCGATCGAACCGACCGGAGCGCCTGATGGATGCCGAGTCGGCCGGCGATCTCGACGGCAACGATCATCGACTCGAGCTCCGCAAGGAGGCATGGGTCATGGCGATGTATGTGGCGGTGTGCTTGCTCGCCGCCTTGGCGGCCGTCTCAGAACAGGAATCCGATGGTCATGTCCGCGCGATCGGAATCATCTGGGGAACGACCATCGGTCTGACACTCGCGCACATCTTTGCGTTCCGGGTGTCCGCTCGCATCGTCGCGCAGGGACGAATCCGGCGCGACGACGCCGACACGATCGCCGCCCAGTCGGCCGGCGCCATCGGGGTTGCGGTGATCGCCACCGTTCCCGTCCTCCTGTGGCCGTCGACCGCAGAATTCGATGTCGTGCGTTGGGTCCTGGCGCTGTTCATCGCCGGAGTCGGCTTCGAGGTGGCTCGATCGAGCGGCGCCCGACGGTCTCGATCGCTGCTGTACAGCGGTGCACTGCTCGGCGTCGCGGTCACGGTTGCGCTGCTCAAGAACGTGCTCAGCGGTCACTGAACTCTGGTCGAGCCAACGTCG
>DATLBC010000108.1:0-3218 GCA_035527095.1 Ilumatobacteraceae bacterium
CGCTCCGTGTCTCTCCCTGCTCGGATGTTGGCCCCGTTTGGCCCTTATGCCATAAGGGTTTCATCGGGGCGGCCGGCACCGAGATCGTTGCACTTGCACATGAGAATGGGTGAGAATGAGACCATTCTCAGTTTCTGCATGTCATGCAGTGGTCAAGAACGCGTAGAGTGGTGGTGAGTCGGGGTGATGTTTCCGACTACGCTGCCGGAAGCGCCGGATTTACCGGGATTTCGCCCGAAAGGACCGAGAAGCATGGCGAAACGCCAGGAAACGCCCACCAAGCACAAGCGTGACCGGTTCGACGAGCTCGAGTCGCATGTGGCCCAGATCGACGCCGCCCTGGCCGGCGACTGTTCGGCCTCGGAGGTGTCGTCGCTGCTCCGAGAGCGTCGGATGACCCTGAACGCCCTGGACGCCATGATCGTGCTGGTCGCCGACACGCCCGCCGACGAGATGAAGGCCAAGCGGGCCGCCCGTCGCGCCAAACTGGCGACCGGATGACCGACACGCTGTTGACGCCCGACCTGGCGGTGATGCCGCATGTGCTGCACTACCCGCCCGACGTCATCTCGTCGTCCGGTGTCGAGGCGGTCGAGTTCGCAGCGGCGTGCGGGATCACGCTCGACGATTGGCAGGCGTGGACGGTGACGAACGCTCTGTCCGAGCGTCGTTCGGGCCGGGCCGACGATCCGATCGAGTACGCAGCGTTCGAGTGCGGCATCATCACGCCACGCCAGAACGGCAAGAATTTCGTGCTCGAGTGCATTCAGCTCGCATCGCTGTATCTGTTCGGCGACATGACGCTGGTTCACAGCGCGCACAAGTTCGACACGTCGGTCGAGCATTTCAACCGGCTGCGGTGGCTGTTCGAGAACACGCCCGAGCTCTCGTCGCTGCTGTTGAGTCAGGACCGTTCGTTCGTCACGTCGAACGGCAAGGAGCACATCCGGCTGAACACCGGGCAGCGAATCCTGTTCAAGGCCCGCTACCGGGGCTCGAGTCGTGGGTTCGTCGGCGACAAGGTGTTCATGGACGAGGCGTTCGACATCGACCCGGCGGCGATGGGCGCCACCATCCCGACGTTGTCGACCCGTCGCGGCGCCCAGGTGTACTACACGTCATCGGCGCCACACACGAGCTCGCAGGTGTTGCATGCCGTGCGCCGGCGTGCGCTCAAGGCCGACCCGACCGACCGGCTGTTCTACGCCGAGTGGGGCAACGACGTCGAGGCGCTCGACCTGCGCCCCGAGGAACCCGAGTTCATGGAGGCCATCCGACGTGCGAATCCTGCTGTGGCTGCTGGTCGGATCACTGAGGCGTACATCGTCCAAGAGATCCACACCTTCAGCGGCGACCCCGATCTCGTCGAGGAGCATCGACGCGAGAGGCTCGGCGTTCCCTCGATGCCGACGGGCACCGACGGCGGCCCCATCCCGCTCGAGGTCTGGGAGGCTCTGAAAGACGTCGACTCGTCGAGCGCCGATGTGCGTCTGGCGTTCGACGTGTCACCGGACCGGTCGATGGCGTGCTTCGGGCTCGCCGGCCGGCGCTCCGACGGGCTCGGCCACGTCGCCGTGCGTCAGCGGATGCCGGGGACGGATTGGGTTGTGGGTCGCGCCGTCGAGCTCGCCGCCGGCCACGGGTGCCCGATCCGCATCGCTGTCGGTTCGCCGGGTGCGTCGTTCGTGGAGGAGATGATCCTCGCCGGCGTGCCAGTCGAGCTGGTGAAGCCGGCCGACTACGCAGCGGCGTGCGGGCGGTTCCTCGACGGGTGCCTCGGCGACCATCCGACGCTGCGCCATCTCGGCGACCCGCTGTTGGCTCGGACGCTCGGCATCGCCGTGACCAAGCCGACGCAGGACGGTGCGTGGACGTGGAGCCGGCGGGGGAGTTCGGGCGACATCACGGCGCTGACGACGATCACGTTGGCGTGGGCTGCGATCGACACGCCGCTCGCCCCGCCCGACTGGGACGGTGACCTCGTGGATCTCGGCGACTATCTCGACGACGACGAGGACTAGAAGAACCAGATCTCGAGGCCGGCACCGACGAGCCAGAGTGCGGGGATCAGGATCAGCCAGCGGCCGCTCGGCGCGCCCGGTAGTCCCGAGCTCGAGTGGCGTGGGCTGCTCGACAGTCGTCGCACCGGCATCCCGCCAGGTACGCCGAGTTCGTCCCGCACGGCGCCGGCGGGCGACCGATACGCCCCGGCTCTCGCCCCTCGGCGAGTGCTCGCTGGGCGCGGTACGCCCGCATTCGTGCGGCGTGCTGCTCGGCGTTCATGGGTGGCAGCATAGTCGTCCTCGTCGCCGAGCCAGACCCTCACGAGCGAGCCTGGGCGTAGCAGTCGGCCTCGACGGTCAGAACGTCGCCCGTGTTGGCGTGCATCGCCGTGGCAGCGATCGTGAGCGTGAACGCCTGGTCGCCATAGAAGGCGCGGGCGAGGATGTTGGCGTTGGCTTCGATCTCGGCGCTGGTCTCGCCCCATACTCGGAACTCGTAGGTCATCACCTCACCACCTCGAGCCCGACAGGCAGCCCGAACGCCGGCCGGAAGTTGTCGGGGATCGTGGCGACGGCGATCGCCGCTGCGACGTGGGCGTGACGGTCGGTCACGTAGGCCGTGCGACCGTCGGCCGACAGGACGGTGACGTGGGTCGTGGCCCAGTAGCCCGTGGTGTAGTCCCGCTCCGAGCGGCGGAACCGCTCGGTGTAGGCCCACTCGAGTCGGACGAACTCGGACCAGTCGAGCGGGCGGGCCATCTCGCTGTAGGCAGCCTGGCCCTTGTCGGTGAGCTCGAGCTGCTCGGTCAGGTAGCCCTGCTTCACGAGCGACTTCTGCTGCACCTTGGTCGCCTTGACGGCGGCGAGCGGGCCGTGAGCGGCGAGGACGAGTGCCTCGCGGTTCTTGTGGCCCTTCGGGAGTTGGATGGTGGTGGTCATGACGCCTTCCTGTCGGCCGTGATGACGGGGGCCATGCTGTAGCGGCCGAACGGCATGGCTGATTCGATGTCGTTCCAGACCCGAACGCCGACCCTGGAGGTCTTGCTCGGTTCCGAGAACTCGGAGATGGTGATGAACTTGGCGGTGCGATCGACGACCGTCCACGACCAGATGCAGTCGTAGTTGCTTGCGCTGCGGGCGGTGTAGGTCGATCCGATCTCGAATGTGGCTGGCTGGTTGGTCATGACATCAGTGTAGCTGATAACTCGTAGCAAC
>DATLBC010000109.1:0-39697 GCA_035527095.1 Ilumatobacteraceae bacterium
CGCGGCATGCACTCGTACGAGATCGCGCTCGAGGACTGGTGGGTGCCCGCCGAGAACCAGGTCGGCATGGAGGACGGGCTCGGCAAGGGCTTCTACTACCAGATGGCCGGCTTCGAGAACGGCCGACTCCAGACCGCCGCTCGGGCCGTCGGGGTGATGCAGGCCGCGTACGAGGCAGCGCTCGACTACGCCGAGAACCGCAAGGTGTTCGGCGAGGCGATCATCGACTACCAGCTCACTCGGGCCAAGCTCGGCCGCATGGCCGTGCTCACACAGGCCGGGCGCCAGTTCTCCTACGCCGTCGCCACGCTGATGGCCAAGGGCGAAGGCGCGATGGAGGCCTCGATGGTCAAGGCCTACGTGTGCAAGGCCGCCGAATGGGTGAGCCGCGAGGCGATGCAGATCCACGGTGGTATGGGCTACGCCGAGGAGTTCCCGGTGAGCCGCCTGTTCGTCGACGCCCGGGTCCTGTCGATCTTCGAAGGCGCCGACGAGACCCTCTGCCTCAAGGTGATCGCCCGCCAACTGATCACCGCCAGCACCTGACGATTACATCGCGGGTCTGACCCCTGATGTCATCGGATTACATCAGGGGTCAGACCCGCGTTGTAATCGTCCACCGACGATGGGAGCACGATGTTGATTGCGCTCGACAACCTGATGGCAGCCCGCTACCAGATGGCGCTGTCGTTGGGTTTCCACATCGTGCTGTCCTGTTTCGGAGTGGCATTCCCCGCGTTGATCTACGTCCTGCACCGACGCGGCATCAAGCACGGCGACGCCGATGCACTCGTGCTCGCCAGAAAATGGGCCAAGGTCGCTGCGGTGCTGTTCGCCGTCGGAGCAGTTTCCGGGACGATTCTCAGCTTCGAGATGGGCCTGCTGTGGCCGGGCCTGATGTCGAAATACGGCGACGTGATCGGCCTGCCGTTCGCGCTCGAGGGCATCGCCTTCTTCGTCGAGGCGATCTTCATCGGCATCTACCTCTACGGATGGGGGCGCCTTTCTCCGAGGGTCCACCTCAACACGCTGATCCCGATCATGATCTCCGGCGCCTTCGGGACGTTCTGCATCATCTCGGTCAACGCATGGATGAACGCCCCTGCCGGGTTCGCCCTCGACGCGAACGGCGAGGTCGTCGACGTCCGACCGCTCGAAGCGATGTTCAACTCGGCTGTCCTCGGACAGTCGGTGCACATGTTCGTCGCCACGTACATGGTCACCGGCTTCCTGGTGGCCTCGGTCTACGCCGTCGGCATGCTGAAAGGCCGCACCGACCACCGCCATCGGCTCGGCTTCAAGGTCGCATTCGTGTTTGCCGGGATCGCTGCGGTGATCCAGCCGTTCGTCGGACACCTCACGGGCCAGCGTCTGGCCGAGGAACAACCGAGCAAGATTGCCGCGATCGAGTTGGCGACCGAGACTCAAACCAACGCGCCGCTGACGGTTGGCGGCATCCTCATCGACGACGAGGTCCGCTTCGGCATCGAGATTCCCAGACTCGGATCACTGGTGGTCACCGACTCACTCAACGGCGAGGTCCCCGGGTTCGACCAGATCCCACCCGACGAACGACCCCCGGCCAATGTGGTGCACCTCGCGTTCCAGGCGATGGTCGGCGCCGGGACGGTCATGGCGATGATTGCCGTCTGGTACTGGTGGCGACGGCGTCGCCACGCCGATGCTCCGCCGAGCGTCTGGCTGTTGCGCGCGACCGTCGTGTGCGGTGGTCTCTCGGTGCTTGCGCTCCAGGCGGGCTGGGTGACCACCGAGGTCGGCCGCCAACCATGGATCGTGTACCGAGTCATGCGCGTCGACGAAGCCGTCACGAGCAACGGCGGAATCTGGATCAGCCTGACCGTCGTGATCCTCGTGTACGCCTCGATGGCCTACATGGCAGCCCGCGTGATCCGGGGCATGGCGCGACGGTGGCGTGAGTCCGACGTCGTCGACATCGCCACGCCGTACGGGCCGTCCGAAGCGCTCGCTCCGGCGCGCACCGCACCGCACGACGACGGGAACGACTGAGCGATGGGTCTCGCCGACCTGGTCGCCGTCCTGCTGTTCGTGGGCGTCGTTGCGTACGCCTTGTTCGGCGGGGCTGACTTCGGCTGCGGATTCTGGGACCTCACCGCCGGCGACGCCGACCGCGGGGCTCATCTCCGCCATCAGATCGACAAATCGATCGGCCCCGTGTGGGAGGCGAACCACGTCTGGCTGATCTACATCCTCGTGTTCTTGTGGACCGCGTTCCCCAAGCCGTTCGCCGCGATCATGACCACCCTGTTCATCCCCTGGCTGCTGGTCGGCCTCGGCATCGTGCTGCGCGGCGGGGCGTTCGCCTTCCGCAAGTTCTCGACGTCGTTCGGCGAGGCCCGAATGCACGGGATCATGTTCGCGACGTCGTCGGTGGTCACGCCGTTCTTCCTCGGGATGATCGCCGGTGCGATCGCCAGCGGACGGGTGCCCGCCGACGGCAACGGCGACCTGTGGAGCAGTTGGACAGGGCCCACGTCGTGGGTGGGCGGCGCGCTCGCCGTGCTGACCACCACCTTCCTGGCCGGGACATTCCTCGCCGCGGATGCTCGGCGGGGAGGGAACGAGGCGTTGGCAACGGAGATCGGCCACAAGTCGCTGATCGCCGGAGCGGTGACCGGCGCGGCCGCTCTCGGCGCCGCGGTGACCATCGAACTCGATGCGCCGACGCTCGCAAGTGGATTGCACGGCCGCGGTCTGCCCTTGATCGTGGTCTCGGCGGTTGCCGGCGCGGCGAGCATGTGGCGGCTGTGGCAGGGCGACTTCGCCCGGGCTCGCATCGGAGCGATCGTCGCAGTGGCGGCGATCGTGATCGGTTGGGGGGTCGGTCAGTACGACTGGATCCTCGTCGACCAGGTCACGATCGACGAGGGCATCGGCGCCCGATCGACCCAGGTCGGCCTCGTGATCGTCTTCGCCCTGGCGGCGGTGACCGCCGTGCCGGCGCTGATCTGGCTGTACGTGCTCGTCAACTCCGATCGCTGGTCAAAGGACGAACCCGCAACCGTGTGAGCCGTGTCCATCCCCGTCGATGAGTAAACCGACCGGATACGGCGGGTTTGGCTCATCACAGCTCGTTCAACGCCCCCCGATGAGCGAACCGACCGGATACGGCGGGCTTGGCTCATCACAACCGGCGACGGCGAGTCAGGCGGCGCGGAGGGTTCGTCGAAGTCGGCGCCGGCGCCGACCGCAGTGCTGATGAAGTCTCGGCGCGTTCGCACTCGACAGTTGTAGACCAACCAACCAAGAACGAGTTGCGAATGCGGCGGTCAGCAGATCACCGAGGCCGTCCGGTGCCGTCAGACGTCATCGTCAACAGCTCGGCAACGCTCGAGATCCGTTCGAAGTCGGCACCGGCATGATCCTCGTACGGGTCGAGCAGGATCGGATGAAGACCGGCCGCCGACGCGGCCGCGATGTCCATCGTGACCGAGTCGCCGATGTAGGCGATCCGCGACCGATCGAACTCGGTGAAGTACGGCAGGGCGTGGTCGAAGATGGCGGGATCGGGCTTGGCGACGCCGACGACATGACTGTCGACGATGCAACGCATCTCGACGTGCTCGCCGGCGCCGATCTGGGCGATGTGGCGCACCAGCATTCCCTCGATCTGTCCGCTGGCGTTCGAGACGACACCCATCGGCACGCCCGCAGACGCCAGCGCGTCGAGCGCCGCTCGGGTCTCCGGGATCACCCAGCGCCACAGCGGTGCGTGCCGGGTCTGGTCGAGGAGCGCTGCCGCCTCGACGACCTCGTGATCGGGCACCTCGATCGAGCGCACATAGGCCGCGTTGTAGACGCCCCAACTCGTCTCGGCGGCGACGGCGTCGGACTTCGCCTTCATCCCGGCGTAATGGGCACGGCGATGGGCATCGATCGACGGGTCGCCGCCGAAGTACGCCAGAAGCGGGCCGAGCACCGTCGGATCCGGCAGCACCAGCACACCGCCCGCGTCGAAGAGAACCGCGTCGAATCGAGCCATGAGGACCGCCGTCAGCCGAGCTGTTCGTGAAGGAAAGCGGTGGCCTGCGGCCAGATCTCGTCGTACTTCGCCTGGTCCTGTGTACCGAGCGCGTTGTGCGGCGCCATGAACGCATGACCGGTTCCCTCGTGCACGGTGATCGATGCGTTCTTCCCGAGCGCGATCAGCTCCTCGTGCAGATGCATCGCCGCCGACGGCGGGAAGAAGTCGTCGTGCTCGGCCATGTGACCCTGGATGGCGGCCTCGATCTTGGAGTAGTCCGGCTGGTCGTCTCCCGTGGGGAACCCGTAGAACGGCACGGCGGCCTTCACCTTGTCCGGCCGAAGCGCCGCCAACACGAACGTGAGCATGCCGCCCATGCAGAATCCCATCACGCCGATGCCGTCACCGGTCGTGGTGGCGTGATCGGCGAGGAAGTCGACGGCCCCGCTCATGTCGCGTCCTGCGCGATCCGGTGGCATCGAGGTCATCAGTTCGGCGGCGCGGTCCATCTCGGTGTGGCCGGCCAACTCGCCGTGGTACAGGTCGGGCGCGAGCGCCACGAATCCCGCCTCGGCCAGGCGATCGGCCATCTCCTTGATGCCCGAGTCGAGGCCCCACCATTCCTGCACCACGATCACACCCGGTCCGCTCCCGGTCTCGGGAAGCGCCAGATACCCGGCCGCTTCGTTGCCGTTGCTCGGAAAATTGACGATGTCTCCCATGCCCCAACCGTAGACCGAATTCGGTGAGTGCCATACGATCGCAACCGTGACTCCGCTCGACTCCACCCACTCCGCCCTCCTCGGTGACGCATACGCCAACGACCGAGCCCGCGTGTTCCATTCGTGGTCCATACAAGGGGCGCTCAACCCGACGGTGCTCGTCGGCGCCCAGGGATCGAAGTTCTGGGACGAGACCGGTCGCGAGTGGATCGACTTCACGTCGATGCTCGTCAACATGAATCTCGGCCATCAGCACCCGAAGATGATCCAGGCGATCAAGGATCAGGCTGACGTCCTCTGCATGATCGCACCTCCGTTCGCCAACGACCAGCGCAGCGAGGCCGCCCGGCTCATCGTCGAGAAGGCCAACCGCGATGGCGCCGGGGGGCACTTCGAAAAGGTCTTCTTCACCAACGCCGGCGCCGAGGCCGTCGAGAACGCGGTGCGACTCGCGAAGGGCGTGACCGGGCGGATGAAGGTGCTGTCGGCGTACCGGAGCTACCACGGCGGTACCGCGCTGACTGTCGGGCTGACAGGCGAGCCGCGACGGCTCGAGAACGAGCCGTCCGTGCCCGGGCTGGTCAAGTTCTGGGGGCCGTACCCGTATCGATCGGCGTTCCACTCGACGTCCCCGGAACAGGAAACCGAGCGGGCGCTCGGTCACCTTCGCGACACGATCCTGATGGAGGGCGCCGACAAGGTCGCAGCCATCGTCCTCGAATCGGTCGTCGGCACCAACGGCATCCTGGTGCCACCTCCCGGCTACCTCGAGGGCGTGCGCGCGCTGTGCGACGAGTTCGGGATCATCTGGATCGCCGACGAGGTGATGTCCGGGTTCGGTCGCGCCGGCCAGTGGTTCGCCTGGCAGCACTGGGATGCCCAGCCCGACCTGATCTGTTTCGCCAAGGGCGTCAACTCGGGGTACATCCCGCTTGGCGGTGTCGTGATCTCCTCCGCGATCGCACACGCCTACGACGACCGCATGTTCCCCGGCGGACTCACCTATTCCGGCCACCCACTGGCGTGTGCGACGGCCGTCGCCAGCATCGCGATCTTCGAGAACGAAGGCGTGCTCGAACACGCCCGGCACCTCGGCGACGACATCATCGGCCCGGCGCTGCGCGACATCGCCGAGCGGCATCCCTCGGTCGGCGAGGTTCGAGGGCTCGGCGTGTTCTGGGCCGTCGAACTCGTCACCGACGCGGCCACTCGCGAGCCGGCTCTTCCGGCGACGGTCGCTGCGGTCGTCGGCGAGTGCAAAACGAACGGAATGTGGCCGCTGTCAGCGGGCAATCGGATCCACGTGGTACCCCCGTGCAACTCACCCGACGATCTCGTCCGTGACGGACTCGCAATTCTCGACGCCGCACTGACGGTTGCCGACAACGCCATGTCCTGACCATTCTCGTGAACTCGTGCGGGAACTATTCCACAACGAGTTCACGAGAACGACGGCCCGACAGGGTCCGGTGAGGTCTAGCTTCCACGCATGGCCGAACCGATGAGCGACCGGCTCACACTCCACCTGCGCTCGTGGGTCGGTGAATGGCCACCGCCGTCGGCCGGGGTTCATGTCGTCGGCGACCCGGCACGGCTCGAGCCGACCTGGGACGGAGCCCTCCGTCCACTGCAAGGCGTGAGCAACGGCGCCGGAACCGTGATCTCGGTGCCTCCAGCGGCCGCTGATGCAGTGCGCAGGGCAATCGGCAACGACCTCGTTCGGCCGGGACTGGGCGACGAACTCGGGTCGATCCTTGGTGTCGGTCCGTCGGCATTCGGGGCGGGGATCTTCCGCACGACCGATCGCGTCGATCCGGAGCTCGCCGACCTCGGTGAATGGTTCGAGGACCACACCGACGAGCTTCCCGATTGGCTCGCTCCGTTCAACGGGCCACGCCTCGTCGCGCACGGCGACGCTGGGCGGCCGATCGCCGGCGTCGGCATCAAGGTCCACGACGACTACGGCCAGGAGCTCTCCGTGGTCACCGAGGAGGAAGCACGCGGTCTCGGCTATGCACGTCGGCTGGTTGCGACAGCGGCCCGGCGCGTGCTCGACGAGGGTTTGGTGCCGACCTACCTCCACGCGCCCGACAACACCGCGAGCGCCAGAGTCGCCGAGTCAGTCGGATTCGCCGACCGCGGTTGGAAGGTCTATGGCCTCTGGCCCCGCAGCCGATGAGTGCCCGGCGCGGGTGTTACATCTGGGGTCTGACCCCAGATGTAACGCCCGGTCGTCAGCGGGTGGTCACTCGCCTCCCTCGTTGAGGGTGACCTCGATTGGCTCGAAGCCGTCGCCGAACAGATCGAGACCCTGGTTGGTGAGCATCGCCCACGCGGCTTCGACGATCTCGTTGGTGTAGGCGCCGTCGGTCGGTGGCGCCGTCAACACGGTCGCGCCATCGAGGTTCGGGGTGTTCTGGCTGATCTCGACGGTGCGGTCCCATGCGTTGGCATCGATGTACCCGATGCCGTCAGGTGACGGCCAGATCAGCTTGTTGACCTCGTTGGTCTGCCACAGCTGATGGCTCGCTCCGAGTGTCGAGCCGGCGGCGACCACGATGTCGCGGCACGCCTCCGGATTGTCACGGCAGTACACCCAACCCTGGATCGACGCCGCAACGAATCGAGTTGCCTGATCGCTGTACTCGGCGTCGTCGGCGAGACGGCCCGCATCGGCCCAGATGGCGTCCTGCAACATGCCGACGCCGATCTCCTCGTAGCTGATGACGTTGAAGTCCTCAGGGGTGTAGAGCTCGCCGGTGTCGGGGTTGACCGTCTCGAGGACCTGGGCGTACTCGTTGTAGGTCATTGCTTCCGCGGCATCGATCGACCCGTCGAGCAGTGCGACCATGTCGAACTGCTGGCCGACGAGCGTGACGTCGGTGGCCGGGTCGAGGCCGGCCTCACCGATCGCCGCGAACACCTCGTACTCGTTGCCGAACCCCCAGTTACCGATGTTCTTGCCGGCGAAGTCCTCCGGAGTGGTGATGCCGGCGTCGGCGAAGCTCACCTGCAGGGTTCCGGAGCGCTGGTAGATCTGGGCGATGTTGGTGATGTCGGCACCGGCTTCACGGCTTGCGAGGGCCTTGGGCACCCACGCGAGAGCAAAGTCGACGTCGCCGTTTGCGAGCTGTGTCTGCGGCACGATCTCGACGCCGCCCTCGACGATGGTCACGTCGAGGCACATGTCCTCGTAGAAGCCCTGGTCCTGGGCCGCGTAGTAGCCGGCGAACTGGGCTTGGGTGAACCACTGCAGCTGCAGGCTGATCTCCTCGGGCGTCTCGCAGTCACCAGCGGGTTCGGTACCGCCGGTCGAGTCGCTTGGTGCTTCGGTACTGGCGGTCGAGTCGCTTGGTGCTTCGGTACTGGCGGAAGTATCCGATGGCTCGCTGGACGAGTCATCGTCACTGCCGCACGCGGCACCGATCAATGCAAAGGTGACGACGGCTGCTGTCGCCACACGGACACGTTGCTTGTTCATGCTGTTGCTCCCCCGGGGTCGAGGCCCCGACTGTGTTGGTTGATCTTCTGTTGGCTGGTGATGTGTTGATGGGTGGAACGTGGAGAACTCGTGGATCGGGTCGTTGGCCGCGCCGTCGGCGACGCGATCCGTTCGAGGACGACCGCCGCGAGGTAGAACGCCAGGCCGAGTAGGCACGCACCGACGACGTACCCCCAGGACGCAGCGGTACGTGAGACGGCCGCGTTCGACGTGATCCCGTAACCCAGTCCGTTCTGGCTACCGCCGAAGTACTCCGACACGAATGCGGTGATCACGGCGACCGGTGCGGCAATCTTCAACGCGGTGAACAGGTACGACGTGGCGTTGGGTATCCGGACCTTGCGCAAGATCTCCGACTTCGACGCGGCGTAGGACTGCAGCAGTTCCATGTGGATGGCGCTGACCTGTCGAAGGCCCTTGGCGACATTCAGCAGGACGATGAACGACACGATCAGTGTGACCATCAGCCGTCTGGGCACTTCCGTCGTGCTGGCGAACATGTTGTTGAACACCGGCACGAGCACGATGATCGGTATCGCGTTGAGCGCCACTGCGAGCGGCGTCACCAGTTCGTTGACGACGTTGAAACGCATCAACACGAAGCTCAGTGCAACGCCGCAGATCACCCCGAACAGCAACCCGACGAAGGCGTTTGCGCCAGTGACGACCATCGCATCCCAGACCTTCGTCCAGTTGTCACCGAGCGTCGACCAGATCGACGAGGGCGCAGGCAACAGGAACGGCTGGATGTCGAAGATCCGAACGATGATCTCCCAGGTGCCGACGAAGAGCGCGCCGACGATCAGCGGCGGCACCAGCACATGCCAGACCGCCCTGACGATCCTCATCGATCCTCCACGCCACGAGCGCCGCC
The DNA here is from genome assembly GCA_035527095.1 of Ilumatobacteraceae bacterium. Classification (GTDB taxonomy): domain Bacteria; phylum Actinomycetota; class Acidimicrobiia; order Acidimicrobiales; family Ilumatobacteraceae; genus Sva-07. The sequence continues at coordinate 9,102 of DATLBC010000109.1, forward strand.
GGTACTGCCGTGATCGGCCTTGCCCTCGGCGCCGCGCAGCGCCTCGCGGACCTCGGTGATCTTCTTGTAGAACAGGTCGTCCTCGCGCGTGTCGTCGTCGCGATCCGACCCCAGGTCGACGTCGACGATCTCGGTGATTCGGCCGGGGCGAGGCGACATCACCACCACCCGGTTCGACAGATACACGGCTTCGGGAATCGAGTGGGTGACGAACACCACGGTGGTCTCCGCTGCCGCACAGATCCGCAGGAGTTCGGCCTGCATGTGTTCGCGGGTCATCTCGTCGAGCGCACCGAACGGCTCGTCCATCAGCAACAGCGGCGGATGTGAAGCGAGCGCACGGGCGATCGCCACCCGCTGCTGCATGCCACCCGACAACTGCCACGGCATGTGCGCACCGAAGTCGGCCAACTGCACGAGGTCGAGCATCTCGTCGGCCCGCTTCCGTCGCTTCGCCTTGTCCCACCCCTTCAGTTCCAGTGGCAGTTCGATGTTCTTGCGGACCGTCCGCCACTCGAAGAGACCCGACTGCTGGAACGCCATCCCATAGTCCTGATCGAGCCGAGACTGCGTGGCCGATTTGCCGTTGACGAGCACGGTGCCCGCGGTTGGATCGATCAGATTGGCGATGAGGCGCAGCAGCGTCGATTTGCCGCAACCGGACGGCCCGATCAACGAGACGAAATCGCCGCGATGGATCGACAGGTCGATGTCGGCCAACGCGTCGACCTGGTTCGATCGACCGGGATTGAATGCCATCGACACCCCGTCGACGACAACCGCCGCAGATGCCGACAGCGAATCCAATGCACTCACGCTCCCGCCTCCCGCGGTCGGTTGCGCATGGCGATCGCCTCGATGCCGACGACGAGACCGAACATCACGAGCCCGATCGACGCCGCGCCGAAGACCGCTGTGTAGAGCTGCGCCGGGTCGCTCGTCGCCTTCTGGCCATAGGTCAACGAGGCAAAGCCGATCCCTCTGACGCCAGTGGAGATCTCCGACACGATCACACCGATCACCGCAGCGGTTGCTGCCAACTTCATGCCAGGGACCATCGTCGGCACGGCGGCCGGCAGTCGAAGCTTGAACAGAGTGCGCCACCAGCCGGCGGCGTAGCTGTCCATCAGCTCCAGCGATGTGGCCGGCGCGTTCCCCAGCCCCTTCAGCGTGGCCACAGCGATCGGGAAGAAGGCGAGGAACGCTCCGAGCGATGCGACCCAGGTCCACTTCGGTAGGTCCCAGTTCCCGCCGATCGCGGCGACCTGTGGTGCCAGTGCGATCAGCGGCACCGTCTGCGAGGCGATCACATAGGGCAGCAGGCCTCGCTCGAGCACCTTGAACCTGGCCATCACGATGGCGAGACCGACGCCGAAGACGCCGCCGAGCAGCAGCCCGACGAGGGCCATGCGAAACGTGTACCAGCTGTAGCCGAGTACCGCAACCCAGATCGGCGTGTTGCGTCCTCGCACCTCAGGGTCGAACAGCCGCTGCACCATCTCCCACGTGTGCGGCATGGCTCGGTCGCTCGACCGCGGGACGAGCCGCCACCCGAGGACCTCAGCGCCCTCCTCCGGCCCAACGACCTTGTAGAGCTCCCACAGGGCGGCGACGCAGAGGAGTGCGACAACGAAGAGTCCGGCCCGGCGCGCTCCGCGTGAGATCACGAACGCGCCAGCGCCTGTTCCCGCAGCGCAGGGATCACGTACTCGCCGTACTGGCTCAGCGTGTGATCCTTGCCGTCGTGCTGGAGATAGATGGCGAACTGGTCGACACCGAGGTCGGCGAGCGCATGGAGCCGTTCGAGCTGCGCCTCGACGGGGCCGAGGATGCAGAAGCGATCGATGATCTCATCGGGAACAAAGGTCGTGTGGATGTTGCCGGTCTGGCCGTGCTGGTTGTAGTCGTAGGCCTCGCGGCCAGCGATGTAGTCGGTCAGCGCGGCAGGCACCGGCGCCGAGTCGCCATAGCGCTCGACGATGTCGGCGACGTGGTTGCCGACCATCCCACCGAACCAGCGGCACTGGTCACGCATGTAGGCGAGATCCTCCGTCGGGCCCACATAGGCGGGAGCGGCAACGCAGATCGTGATGTCGTCGGGGTTGCGGCCGGCGTCGCTCGCCGCAGCCCGCACCGCACCGATCGTCCACTCGGCGATCGAGAGGTCGGCGAGCTGCAGGATGAACCCGTCGCAGGTCTCCCCGATGAGCGCGAGCGCCCTGGGCCCGTACCCGGCGCCCCACACTTCGAGTTCGCTCTTCGCTGCCCACGGCAGGGTGATCGTCGAGCCCTGGTAGTCGACGCTGCGCCCGTTCGCGAGTTCACGAATCACCTCGATCGATTCGCGCATCGTCGCGAGGGTGGTCGGCTTGCCGTTGGTGACCCGTACCGCGGAGTCGCCTCGGCCGAGGCCACAGACAGTGCGGTTGCCGTACATCTCATTGAGCGTGGCGTACGTCGACGCCGTGACCGTCCAGTCGCGGGTGGCCGGGTTGGTCACCATCGGCCCGACCACGACGTTGCGAGTCTCGTCGAGGATCTTGGAGTAGATGACGTACGGCTCCTCCCACAAGATGTGCGAGTCGAACGTCCACACGTGTGAGAACCCGTAGGTCTCCGCCCGCTTGGCCAGGTCGACGACCCGCGCCGCAGGCGGGGTCGTCTGGAGTACGACCCCGATATCCATCAGCGCGTCTCCGGGAATCCGAGATCGACGCTGCTGGTGGCCGGGTCGGGCCATCGACTCGTGATGACCTTGCCCTGCGTGTAGAAGTTGACGCCCTCGGGGCCGTACATGTGCGTGTCGCCGAACAGGCTCGATTTCCAGCCACCGAAGCTGTAGTAGCTGACGGGCACCGGTACCGGCACGTTGATACCGACCATGCCGACCTGCACGTCGAACTGGAACTGGCGTGCTGCGCCGCCATCGCGAGTGAAGATCGCCGTGCCATTGGCGTACGGGTTGGAGTTGATCGTGTCGATGCCGTCCTGGTAGCCGGCGACTCGCATCACCGACAACACGGGCCCGAAGATCTCGTCGCGATAACAGGCCATGTCCGGCGTGACGTTGTCGAGCAACGTCGGGTTGAGGAAGTACCCCTCCGACGGCACTCCTGCGCGGCCGTCGACCACCAGCGTGGCACCCTCCTCGGGGGCATTGTTCACGTAGCCCCTCACCTTGTCGCGGTGTTCGGCGGTGATCAGCGGGCCCATCTCGTTGTCGGGCTCGTTGCCCGGGCCGACCTTGATCGACGGGATCCGCTCGGCGATCTTCGCCACCAGGTCGTCGGCGATCGAGTCAGCCGCGAGCACGACGCTGATCGCCATGCAGCGCTCCCCCGCCGAGCCGTAGCCCGCACCAACTGCCGCGTCGGCGGCCATGTCGACATCGGCGTCGGCGAGCACCAGCATGTGGTTCTTCGCTCCGCCAAGGGCCTGCACGCGTTTGCCGTTCGCTGTGCCGGTCTCGTAGATGTACTTGGCGATCGGCGTCGAGCCGACGAAGCTGACCGCAGCGATGTCGTCGTGGCCCAGGATGGCGTCGACGGCGACCTTGTCGCCCTGCACCACGTTGAAGCAGCCGGCCGGCAGACCGGCCTGGGCGAGCAGTTCGGCCAGGAACAGCGCGACCGACGGGTCCTTCTCCGACGGCTTGAGCACGAACGTGTTGCCGCAGGCGAGTGCGTTGGCGAACATCCACATCGGGACCATCGCCGGGAAGTTGAACGGCGTGATGCCGGCCACCACACCGAGCGGCTGGCGGATCGAATACACGTCGACGCCGCCGGCTGCCTGCTCGGAGTAGTCGCCCTTGATCAGCTGCGGGATCCCACAGGCGAACTCGATGTTCTCGAGACCGCGTGCAACTTCGCCCATGGCGTCGGACAACACCTTGCCGTGCTCGGCGGTGACGAGTGAGGCGATCTCCTTGCGGTTCGCGTCGACGAGTTCGCGCATCCGGAACATCACTTCGGCTCGACGCGACAGCGAGGTGGCGCGCCACTCGGGGAACGCGGCCTTCGCCGAGGCAACGGCCGCGTCGACTTCTGCGCTCGATGCGAGATCGACCGATGCGCTCTGCTCGCCCGTCGCCGGGTTGAACACGACCGCGCTTCGGCCCGAGGTCGACTCGACGACTCGTCCGTCGATCCAATGCGAAATGGTCTTCATGTTCACTCGATTCGTGAATGGATTACATCAGGGGTCAGACCCGCGATGTAATCAGTGGAGGTACGTGGACAGGCCGCGCTTGACGTACTTGCCGTGGCCTTTGGTACCTACGTAGGTGTCGTTCTCGATGACCACTGTGCCACGGCTGATGACCGTGTCGACCTTGCCGTCGATCTCGAAGCCCTCATAGGCGCTGTGATCCATGTTCATGTGATGTTTGTCGTTGACACCGATTCGCGTGGTCCGATTCGGATCCCAGACGAGCACGTCAGCGTCGGCACCGGGCTCGAGCACTCCCTTGGTGTCGAGGCCGAACATGCGAGCAGGGCTCGTCGAGCAGGTCTCGACCCAACGCTCGAGCGTCAGTTCGCCGGCCACGACGCCCTGATAGATCAGCTCCATGCGGTGTTCGACGCCGCCGATGCCGTTCGGGATCGCCGAGAAGTTCCCGAGCCCGAGTTCCTTCTGATCCTTCATGCAGAAGGGGCAGTGATCGGTGGAGACCACGGCGAGCTCGTTCATCCGCAGACCCTTCCAGAGATCCGCCTGATGATGCGCGTGCTTGGTGCGAAGCGGCGTCGAACAGACCCACTTGGCGCCCTCGAATCCGGGCTGCGCGAGTTGATCTTCGAGCGTGAGGTAGAGGTACTGCGGGCACGTCTCGGCGAAGACGTTCATTCCCGCGTGTTGCGCAGCGGCGACTTCCTCGAGCGCTTCGGATGCCGACATGTGCACGATGTACAGCGGCACGTTGCCGGCCACCTTCGCCAGCTGGATGGCGCGGTGAGTGGCTTCGGATTCGAGCTCGGCCGGGCGGGTGAGCGAGTGGAATCTCGGGTCGGTCTCGCCTCGGGCCAGCGCCTGTGCGACGAGCACGTCGATCGCGATGCCGTTCTCGGCGTGCATCATGATCATCGCTCCGGACTCCGACGCGTTCTGCATCGCCCGCAGGATCTGGCCATCGTCCGAGTAGAAGACGCCCGGGTAGGCCATGAACATCTTGAAGCTGGTGATGCCCTCGTTGTCGACGAGGTAGGTCATGGCCTTCAACGATTCTTCGTCGACGCCGCCGATGATCTGGTGGAAGCCATAGTCGATGGCGCATTGCCCGGCCGCCTTGTCGTGCCATGCGGACAACGTCTCCTGGACGCTCTCGCCCGTTTTCTGGACGGCGAAGTCGACGATCGTCGTGACGCCGCCCCACGCTGCTGCCCGGGTCCCGGTCTCGAACGTGTCAGACGCCTCGGTGCCACCGAACGGAAGCTGCATGTGCGTGTGGACGTCAACACCGCCCGGCACGACGTACTTGTCGGTGGCGTCGATCGTGCGGTCAGGATTCACACCCATCGCAGCGGCCTGCCCGGGAGCGAGGATTGCGGCGACCTTCTCGCCGTCGATCAACACGTCGGCCAACCGTCGGCCAACCGCCGAGATGACCGTGCCTCCGGAAATCAACGTGACCGCCATGATCAGCCCTCCACCAGTTCGCCGTATGCATCGGGGCGACGATCGCGGTAGAAGGCCCAGCCGTCGCGGACCTCTTTGACGCGATCCATGTCGAGTTCCCGAACGATCAACTCCGGCTCGTAGGCATCGCCCTTGTCGCCGACGTACTGGCCGCGCGGATCGACGAAATAGCTCTGGCCGTAGAAGTCGTTCTCCCCGAGCGGTTCGATGCCGACTCGATTGATCGCACCGACGTAGTACATGTTGGCGACCGCCGCGGCGGGCTGCTCGATCGACCAGAGGTACTCGCTCAGGCCACGGTGGGTCGCCGACGGGTTGAACACGATCTCGGCACCATTGAGCCCGAGCGCACGCCAGCCCTCGGGGAAGTGGCGGTCGTAGCAGATGTAGACGCCGACCCTGCCGACCGCGGTGTCGAAGACCGGGTAGCCACCGTTGCCGGGCCGGAAGTAGAACTTCTCCCAGAAGCCCTTGACCTGAGGGATGTGCTGCTTGCGGTACTTGCCGAGATAGGTGCCGTCGGCGTCGATCACCGCAGCGGTGTTGTAGTACACGCCGGGCTGCTCGATCTCGTACATCGGCAGGACCATCACCATGTTGAGTTCCGCCGCCAGCGTCTGAAATCGCTTCGTGGTGGGTCCGTCGGGGATGTACTCGGTGTAGTCGTAGTACTCGGCCTCCTGTACCTGGCAGAAGTACGGGCCGTAGAAGAGCTCCTGGAAACACATGATCTGCGCACCCTGGGCCGCTGCCTCACGGGCGGCTTCCTCGTGCTTGACGATCATCGACTCCTTGTCGCCGGTCCAGTCGGTCTGCAGCAACGCCGCTTTGATGATGTTGGCCATTGGGTCCCCTGGTGTTCGTCGGCGGTCCGGCGCAGTCGGTCGGCTCTCCGCGTGACACTAACGATCAGCCGACGCGTGGACAAGGCCCCTGTGCTGCTCGTACAGTCAGTTCACCGAGCGGAAACGCCGCGATCCCGATCGAGAGAGCTCCACGATGCCCACGTTCCGTAGCGCCTGGCACTGGGTGTTCGGCAAGCATGAGCCCAAGGCGCCGAACCCTGATCGCACGGTGGAAGCCGGGTGGATACCGCAGTGGATGGCGCCGATGATCGTCGGCGAGTTGAACGCCCAGGGCATCCCGGCGGTCACCACCGATGACTACAACCTCAATCCCTACATGAACAGTCGTGAGCCGATGGCGAGAGTGTTCGTCACCGAGGACCGCAAGGCCGAAGCCCGCGACGTGATGACCGACATCCTCGGCCATCCCCCCGCACAGCGCCGCATCTGACGCCTGCGCACCCACCACGTTTGCGGCAAGGTTCCGGTGGGACGGACCGCAGGTATGTCGACGCAAACGGGAGCTGCTCGCGGTCCCCCACGTTTGCGTCAGAGTTTTCGAGGGACGTGCCACAGGAAGCTCGACGCAAACGTGGGTTCCCGTTCGAAATCGTTGGTGCCCACTGTTGCGTCATGAAGCTCACCTCGGCCGTCAACGACCTCGCCGCCACCCAGGACGGTCTGATCACGATCGAACAACTTCGATCTCGCGGGGTCACGCCATGGACGCAGCGCCGCCTCGTCGCCGACGGATGGATGTTCCGAGTGGCTCCCCGTGTCTATGCAGTACGAGGCGCCCCGGACACTCACCGCCGGCGGCTCAGGTGCGGGCTGCTGTGCCTCGGCGAGCGCAGCTGGGTCAGCTTCGAGGCCGCCGCCGCACTCCACGGCTTCGATCGAGCCCGCCCGCACGCGGTCGAATTCACCGTCGAGCGACGGCGGCGACCAACGGTGATGCCGTTCGTGGTGCACTCCACGGAACGACTCGACCCGATCGACCATGTCGTCGTCGACGGCTTCAGGGCGATGTCGGCGACCCGGACCGTGTTCGACCTTGCTCTCGCTCGAGCCCACCCACACCGGGTCGAGGCCGCCATCGACAGCGCTGTGCATCTCCAGCTCTCGTCGCCCGAGGTGCTCGCTCGCCGGTTGTCAGCCCTTCGCGGATCGGGGCGTTGGGGGTGCCGACTCGTCGAGGACATGATCACGGACTCCGGCGGCCACACCCACCTGGAGCGGCGATTTCTCGAGCTGGTCCGCGAGGCCGGGCTGCCACGCCCACGGATGCAGGTCGTCTTCCGAGCCGACGGTCGGCACGTCGCTCGGGTCGACTTCCTGTTCGACGACTTCGGGGTCGTGGTCGAGGTCTCGGGCCAGAAGGGTCACGCGAGCCCGGCCGAGCGAGCCCGCGACGCCCAGCGACGCAACGAACTCCAGGACCTGGGGTTGCGGGTGTTCGAGTACACCTTCGACGATGTCACCAGACGCTCGAACATGGTGCGCCAGACACTGAGAGCCCGCCTTGGGAACCCCGACCCGCTCTCCGCCGCCTGACGACAGCGCACCCGAACCGGACGTTTGCGTCGACGAATTCGTGCAGCGACCCGCCCAAACCTCGACGCAAACGTGAATGGGTGCGCGTCAGATGTGACTGAGGCGGAGGAGTTCGTGGGCCATCGGGCACTCGGCGACGATCGCCGGTGGGCCCATCGGGACCTTGCCGTGTGGACCGACGACATGCGTGAACATCGACGTCGGGATCACCTCGACGTCGAGATCCCACGGGTCGTGCTCGGCGGCGAGCACGTCGACCTTGACGGCCATCGCATCGAGGAAGCCGGCAGGCAGGCGTCGTCCAACCCCGGCCACGATCCACACCTCCGTACCGAACGCTGATGCAGCTGCGGCGATCGTCGATGATCCGATGGGCACGACTGCCCGTTCGGGATCGACGGCCAACGCCTCGACGAGGACCACACCGGCATGACGGACCGCGGCACCGGCCACCCCGGCATCGACCGCCTCCACCTCGACGTCGTAGCGCTCGAGACGCCGTACGAACGACGTCGCTGTGTACCCGGCATCGAGTGCGAGCACACGAACATCACCCCGACGGATCAGCCCATCGCCGATCACATCGGGATCGCCGATGGTGACGACGATCGACTCGTCGGGAATCACGGCTGCGAGTTCGGCGCCGGTGCGGTCGCTGCGGATCTCGTCGGCCAACTCCCACACCGCGTCGAACGGCTCAGAGGACGTCGCCACGTTCGCGCACAGCCACCACAACGGCCCGGTGAATGGATGGCGCTCGACGATGCGCCGGCAGGCGACGACCAACCCGGACGGATCGAAGTGGAGGGAGCCAAGCGCGTGTGCCGTCTCCTCGACCAGCGACGAGGGATCGGCGCCCTGCGCCCTCGCGACGTAGCGGAGATGCTCGATCGGATGCACGGCGCGACCGTACCCCGACCGCGCCGACCCTGTCGTGTGCTACCCGGACTCGCCCGGCGTCACGTTGGGCCCGGCACAACGTGACGCCGCGTGATGCCGGACGGGCGACCGTGTGGATACCCCGATCGACGGTGGCAGTCGCTACGATCGCTGGCCGTGGCCGACACGACCCCCGACACCGCAGCACCGGCTCCGTCACGCCTGGGCGAGAAGCTCCCGTCCGATCTCGTCCTGACGCCCCTCGTCGACGGTGCGGCCGGCACGGCACGCCCGCTCATGGAGTGGCTCACCACTTTCCATCTGGCGTCGGTCGTGCTCGACCCGTACACCAACGAGAGTTCCTGGGTCCTCAAGGCGGCCGCCCGAGTCCTCGAGCAGTTCCGAGGCTCCGACACGCGGATCAACCTCCTCGTCACCGCCAACGCCGTCGATACCCGCACGTTCCTGGGCCCCTACGCGGACCGATTCCTCGTGTTCTGTGACCCCGACCGAGCATTCGTGCACGCGGCAGGACTGACCGAACTACCGGCCTTCGTGTTCACCCGAGTGGACGGCGTCGTCGCTGCAGCCGCCCAGGGGTGGAATCCACCCGAGTGGGAGGCCGTCGCCGACGCCATCGCCCAGGTCTGCTGGTGGACGTCGATCCCCGTGCCCGGTCCAGGCGACCCAGGCCCGTTCCGCGGCTCGCCCGCACTGGGCTGAACCGGTGCCCTCGGGGCCCGTCGAGCTTCCCGACCTTCCCGTCGTCGAGGTGATCCCCGGCGTCCGTGCGGCGCTGACCGAACGTCGGCGGGCAGTCCTGGTCGCGCCGCCCGGCGCCGGCAAGACGACGGTCATTCCACTGGCGATGCTCGACGAGCCGTGGCTCGACGGCCAACGCATCGTGATGCTCGAACCACGGCGGCTCGCCACTCGAGCGGCCGCGCGACGGATGGCCGACACAACGCACACCGACGTCGGTGAACTGATCGGCTACCAGACGCGCGACGAACGCCACATCGGCGCCGACACACGCATCGAGGTGCTCACCGAGGGCGTGCTGACCCGGCGTCTCCAGAACGACCCGGAACTGCCGGGCATCGGGCTCTTGATCTTCGACGAGGTCCACGAGCGCAACCTCACCACCGATCTCGGCCTCGCATTGGCGCTCGACGTCGCCTCGACGATCAGGCCGGATCTCCGGCTCCTGGCGATGTCAGCGACGCCCGACGTCGAGGGACTCACCGCCCTCCTCGATGCGCCCGTCGTCCAGAGTGAGGGCCGCATGTTCGACGTCGACATGCAGTGGCTTCCCCGCGCCCCGTCTGGAGGCGGGCGCCGCTCGGGGCCACGTCGTGGCGGCCGGCCCGGCCACACGGCGGGACCGGGGGACGCCAGTCGCATCGAACCCGACGCTGTGGCTGCCATCCAGCGGGCACTGCGTGAACAGTCGGGCGACATCTTGGTGTTCCTGCCGGGGATCGGCGAGATTCGCCGCACCGAATCGATGCTGCGCCACACCGTGGGCCCCGACGTCGACGTGTTCCCACTCGCCGGTGCGCTCTCGCTCGCGGAACAGGATGCTGCACTCGCTCCGTCGCGTCCGGGTCGGCGACGGGTGGTGCTGTCGACCGACATCGCAGAGACCTCCCTGACGGTCGACGGAGTTCGAGTGGTCGTCGACAGCGGCCTCGCCCGCGAGCCGCGCTTCGATGCTCGCACCGGGATGACGAGACTCACCACGGTCTCGACGAGCCGAGCGTCGGCCGAGCAGCGAGCGGGGCGCGCCGGACGCACCGAGCCGGGTGCGGCGTACCGGCTCTGGAGCAAACTCGAACACGGCACCAGGACCAAGCACCGATCACCCGAGATCACCCAGGCGGACCTCGCCGGCTTCGCACTCGAGCTCGCCGCGTGGGGCAATGGGGACGACCTCCGCTTCATCGACCCCCCGCCGCCCGGCCCGCTCGCCCAGGCCCGTGAACTGCTCGTCAGCCTGCACGCGATCGATGACGACGGCTCGATCACGCCGCTCGGCCGAACCATGCTCGGCCTGCCGGTGCACCCACGCCTGGCCCGGATGGTGGCCGTCGACCGATCGTCGCTGGCATGCGTGATCGCCACGCTGGTCGAGGAACGCGACATCTTCCGGGGCCGCCCGGACGATCTTCCGGCCGACCTGGCGTTGCGCATCGGAGCGCTCACCGGTCGCCGAGGCCACGACGCCGCCGATCGCGGAGCCGTCCACCGCTTGCGTGACCGCGCTGCCGATCTGGCCCGGCGGGCACGAATCGCGTTCGACCTCGACGACGTCGATCCCGACCGATCCGGTGTCGTCCTCTTGCTCGGGTACCCCGATCGTTTGGCCGCCCGACGACGGCCCGGCCAGTTCCAGCTCCGCGCCGGAACAGGCGCGTGGCTCCCCGATGACGACCCGCTCGCCGACGCGCCGTTCCTCGTGGCCGCCGACCTCGACGGGCGCCGCGAGCGGGCCCGGATCCGGCTCGCCGCCGTCGTCGACGCCGACGATGTCATCGCCGAGTTCGGATCCGAGATCGTCGAACGCCGATTGCTCGACTGGGACGGCGATCGGGACGATCTCGTCGAAACGGTCGAGCGACGCCTGGGGTCGATCCAACTCGGCCAGCGCATCGGCCGCCCCGAGGCGGGCGACGAGACCACGGCGGCGCTGATGGCACGGGCGAGAGCGACGCGACTCGGCGTACTGCGATGGACCGACACAGCGACCTCCTTGCGCGAGCGGGTGGCGTTTCTGCATCGCCTGCTCGGCGATCCGTGGCCGGACTGGTCCTCCGAGCACCTGATCGACACGGTCGACGAATGGCTCGCCCCGTACCTGCCGGGTGCCTCGGGACGCTCCGATCTCGAGCGACTCGACGTGGCGATGGTGTTGCGCAGCCAGCTTCCCTGGGAGGTCGGCGCGGAACTCGACGAGGTCGCACCCCCGAGTCTGATGCTTCCGTCGGGTCGGGCGGTTCCGATCGACTACGCCGGCGAGCAGCCCGACGCATTCGTGCGAGTGCAGGACCTGTTCGGCGTCATCGCACACCCGGTGGCCGGTGGCGTGCCGATCCGGTTGCATCTTCTGTCCCCCGCAAACCGGCCGATTCAGGTGACCGCCGACCTGCCGGGCTTCTGGGCCGGTTCGTGGGCCGACGTGAAGAAGGACATGGCCGGGCGATATCCGAAGCACCAGTGGCCGGACGACCCGGCGAACGCCGACCCCAAACGAATGAAGGACCGCTGATGCTCGGCCTCTCGGTCGGTCTCGCGATGGCCTGTGTCGCGATCGTCTATGTCGGTGCGACCGTTCAGGCGTCGATCGGCATCGGGCTGGGGATGATCGCGTCGCCGATGCTGCTCCTGGCCGATCCCGACTTCATCCCAGCGGCGATCATGTTGGCGGTCCTTCCCCTGACGTTCACGATTGCGTGGATCGACCGCCAGCACATCGCGCCACGCGACGTCGGGTTCGCGGTCGCTGGTCGCATTCCGGGGACGATCGCCGGCGCGCTGGTGGTGGCATCGCTGTCCGACCGGGTGCTGGCCGTGCTGGTGGCAGGATCGGTCCTCCTGGCGGTGATCGCGTCGATCACCGGACGGCTGTTCCGGCCAACCGACCGTGCGCTCGTGGTCGCCGGGCTGGCATCAGGATTCGCAGGCACGACGACGGGGGTCGGTGGTCCACCGATGGCGTTGACCTACCAGAACAGCGATCCCGCCACGATGCGGGCGACCATCTCGGCGTTCTTCGCGATCGGGTCGGTGATGTCGATCGGCGCCCTGTGGTTGGCCGGCGAGATCGGCGTGCGACAGCTGCAGCTCACGGCACTGATCCTTCCGAGCATCGTCCTCGGCATCGTGACCGCTCGGTTCGTGAAGGACTACCTCCGACCCGAAGTGGTCCGCCCCGCGGTGCTCGTCATCTGCACGACCGCCGCCATCGCCCTGCTCGCCGAGACCTTCACCTGATCCCGGAGTCGCTACTTCTCGTGGTCGGAGTCGTCGCACACATCGATTCCACCGTCATCCATCCCCTGCTGCCCAGGGTGATGCGAGGGTTCACGGACTGGCCTGACGTTCGAGGACGACGACTTCGGAGCGAAACGACCGGTCGGGGCTCTCGTCGCCGTGCACGAAGGAATCGCGGGCACGCTCCTCGAAGGCGGGGAAGCGGTCGACCACGAAGTCGGTCGTGACCGGCTCGAGCACACCGAGTTGTCCGGCGGCGACCTGCTGTTTGCCCGTTGCGCTGTTGCGGAGCAACACGAACCGTTCGGTGAGCGGCTCGACGAGCTCGCAGTAGCGCGACACCACCGGGGGTTCCATCTCCTGGAACGACATGAAATTCGCGAACATGTCGACGCGCCCGACCACCGACGGCAGCTGCCACGGACACAGCACCACCGCCCGATAGAGCTGACGCAACTCGTCGAGGTCGAGCGAGTCCATCTCGCGGCTCTCGGCGTAGCCGAGCACCGTCTCACGGCCGAAGACCTCCGACAGATAGTGGGTCGACACCGCGGCGACGGGCGGAATGTCGACGTTGACGAAGAATCCGTCGTCGGGGCGAGCCTTGAGCAGGATCTCTCCAAGCGTGCCGTAGCCGCCGCCGATCTCGAGTGCCGAGCTCAGGTCGCTGGTGTCGGCCGTCTTCTTGAGGAGCGTGATCGCCCGCGAATAGTTGAGCAGCGACCGCGTGACGTTTCGCCCGCCAACCTGATGGATCTCGCCGCCACCCGTTTCGCTCTCACTCACCGTGGCGACATCGAGCCCGCCGTCGACGTCGGTGGCAGCGACGAGCCGTGCGTCGCTCCACGCGAGGTGGCGACCGTCGAGGCGCCACCGGATGCTGTGCGCTCGCCGAGACGGCAGCCGACCGAGCGCCCGCTCGATCTTGGCTCGGTGATTGCGATACTCCGCCCGCGCATAACCGGGCACGTAGAACCCCTGCGCCGAGCGGTGCGCTCGAAATGCTTCGAACCCGTGGTTGCCGATGTCATCGAGGATCGGCTGGACACCGCGCTCCCAGAAATTGGTCGGGCGGAACTCAGCGGGCGCTCGATCCATGTCAGCGAGCATCAAACGCAGATTGTCGTGATCGTCGCCCACGGCGCTTCTCCCACTGCCACGGCCCGGTCGGCGCCACACGGCGGGGCCGAGGATAACGCTGCGACCGACTCCGTCAGCGGTCGATCGTGCGGTCGGACGACTCAGCCGGCGAAGACATCCGACGCGCCGCGCTCGATCGCACGCGGGCTGATAGACCAGTCCGTCGTGCAACTCGGCCCCGACTCCCCAGACGGATCGCCGTCCCGGCCGGCGGTCATTGCGATGATCGCGCTCGGGGCGATCATCGCCGCGGCCGTCCTGGTGGCCACATCGTCGGGCCTCGGTGTGTCACCCGACGGCGTCGCGTACCTGTCGCTGGCCGACGAACTCAGCAATGGACGCGCTCCGTACGCTGTGCTGGCACCGAGCCCCACCCATTACGCGCCGCTGTGGGCCATGCTCGTCGGCGGCATCTCGGCCGTGTCGGGAATCGATGACCTGCTCGGCATCGGCCGGTTCCTGAACGCGCTCGCAGCCGCCGCCATTGCGCCCCTGGTCTACCTCGCCGTGCGACGCTCGCCGGCCGTCCCCGCCTGGTGGGGAGTGCTGGCCGCAGCCGTCGCGGCGCTCACCTTCGGACTGTTCCGGCTGTCGGTCAGGGCGCTGACCGAGCCCCTGTTCGTGGCGCTCGTGCTGCTGACCCTCCTCCTCGTCGAGATCGCTTCGAGGCATCGATCACGGCGGGCGCTCCTCGGTGCCGGGGCAACCGCCGCCGCCTTGGTGCTGACCCGATTCGCCGGAGTGGCGATGCTCCTCCCGCTGGCAGTTGCGGCGTGGCGAATCGCACCCAGCCGGTTGCGTCGAGTCGTCGATGTGTTGACGGTGGCGCTGATCACGGTCGCACCAACCGCCCTATGGGTGCTGGCCGCCCCGAGCACGACGACCTCGACACATCTGGGCGACGGATCTCGCGGGGGTCTCGCCGACTTCGCCGAGAGCATCATCGAGGCCGGTTACGTCGTGCTGGATCCGCCGTCGACCAGCTTCGTCGACCCGTTGTACCTGGTGATCGGCGCGGCGGTCCTCCTCGCGCCCTTCATCGGGGCCGCCGCCGTCGCTGCCCGTCGAGCAGAGCACGACGCTGGAGATGGCCCCTCGCGGCTCGACCGGGTCGAAGCAGCCGGACTGCTCCCGTGGCTCCTGTTCCTCGTGGCCTACACAGCCCTCATCGCCGTGCAGAGATGGTGGATCGGCCGCGAGATCATCGACCGGTACTGGGTGCCGTACATCGTGGTCGGCGTCGTCGTCGTGGCCCGCGCCATTGCGGAGCTCGGTGTTCTGGACGATCGCAGGTGGCGAAGGGTCGCCGTCGTCGGCGCGGTCGCCGTCGCTGTCGTGAACCTCGGGTTGGTGGCTGCGTTCGCGGGCAGCCGCGCCGGCAGCGGAATCGAGCTCAATGAGACCAGGTACCAGGGCGCCGAACTCTTCTCCGCGGTAGCGGGCGCCGACGTCGACATGGTGCTGACCGACTCGGTTCGGCTCGTGGAACTCCACGTGGTGGCACTCGGCGACACCGACGTTCGAGTTCGTGAGGTCGGCTGTCGCTGGTCGGGCGAGTCGAACACGGTTCCCATGGCGCAGGCCGCGACAGGCCCAACCGCAGTAATCCTCGCGGGTGCCTGCAATCGCGAGGCGACGACGACCGAACTGGCGGCCATCGATGGCAGCACCGTCCTCACCGAGGTCGGCGTCGGGACGCTCGTGCTGCTCCCTGGCCCCGAGCGCTGATCAGCCGCGTCTCGTAGGCTCGGTTGCATGGCTGAGGTCCCCCCGTTCCAGTACACCGAACTGCTCCCACTCGGCGCCGACGACACCGAGTACCGACTCGTCACCACCGAGGGGGTGTCCACCTTCGAGACGCCCGAGGGCACGTTCGTCAAGGTCGAGCCGGCGGCGATTCGCCACCTCACCGCCGCAGCGATGCACGACATCGCCCACTTCCTGCGATCCGCTCACCTCCAACAGCTGCGAAACATTCTCGACGACCCCGAGGCGTCCGAGAACGACCGGTTCGTGGCACTCGACCTACTCAAGAACGCGGTGATCGCCGCCGGCGGCGTGTTGCCGATGTGTCAGGACACCGGCACCGCAATCGTCAAGGGCAAGAAGGGCCAGTTCGTGTTCACCGGCGGCGGTGACGAAGGCGCGATCGCCCACGGGATCTACGACACGTACCAGACGTCGAACCTGCGGTACTCGCAGATGGCCCCGCTCGACATGTACACCGAGAAGAACACCGGCACGAACCTGCCGGCAGAGATCAAGATCTCGGCGATCGACGGCGACGCGTACAAGTTCCTGTTCATGGCCAAGGGCGGTGGCTCGGCGAACAAGAGCTACCTGTACCAGGAGACCAAGGCACTGCTGAACGAGGCGACGCTGCTGCCGTGGATCTTCGACAAGATGCAGTCGCTCGGCACGTCGGCATGTCCGCCGTACCACCTCGCCGTCGTGATCGGTGGCACGTCAGCCGAGTTTGCGGTCGAGACGGCCAAGCTCGCCTCGACCAAGTACCTCGATTCGCTGCCGACGGCAGGGTCACCCGACGGTCACGCCTTCCGCGACCTCGAACTCGAACAGCAGGTGCTGAAGCTCTCGCAGACGACGGGTATCGGCGCGCAGTTCGGTGGAAAATACTTCTGCCACGACGTCCGCATCATCCGGCTTCCCCGCCATGGCGCGTCCTGCCCGGTCGCGATCGCCGTGTCGTGCTCGGCCGACCGGCAGGCGTTGGGCAAGATCACCAAGGACGGCGTGTTCCTGGAACAGCTCGAGCAGGATCCGGCCCACTTCCTCCCCGAGGTCGGCGAGGAGCACCTGGGCGACGCCGAGACGGTGCACATCGACCTCAACCGGCCGATGGCCGACATCCTCGCCGAGCTGTCGGAGTACCCGGTGACGACGCGGGTGATGCTGACCGGCCCGATGGTGGTCGCACGCGACATCGCTCACGCCAAGATCAAGGAGCGCCTCGACGCCGGCGAGCCGATGCCGCAGTACCTGAAGGACCATGCCGTCTACTACGCCGGGCCTGCCAAGACCCCCGAGGGCTATGCATCCGGATCGTTCGGACCCACTACGGCGGGCCGGATGGACAGCTACGTCGAGCAGTTCCAGGCCGCGGGCGGCTCGATGATCATGCTCGCGAAGGGCAACCGCTCACCGCAGGTCACCGCAGCGTGTCAGGCGCACGGCGGCTTCTACCTCGGCTCGATCGGCGGGCCGGCGGCGCGGCTGGCGCTCGACAACATCCGCAAGGTCGACGTGCTCGAATACCCCGAACTCGGCATGGAAGCCGTGTGGAAGATCGAGGTCGAGGACTTCCCTGCGTTCATCGTCGTCGACGACAAGGGCAACGACTTCTACGCCAAGGTCAACGCCGAACACTCGATGCCCGTCTCGATTCGCTGAGCTCCGTTCAGAGTTCGCCGGCGAGTTGCCCGAGGCGACGTTCACCCTCGGGGGTCTGGCCTCCGGCGTCGAGGAAGCGCTGCATCCGGTCGTGGGTCTCGTCGTGGGCGAGTGTGGCGTTGAACTCGACGGTCTCGGCGAGCAGGTCCTCGACGACCCCGGTCTCCGAGCGCACGACGATCTCCTTTGCTGCCGCGACCGCATGCGCTGGAAACGACGCGATCCGTCCGGCGAGCCGGTCGACGAACGCGTCGATCTCGTCGGCCGCGAGCACCCGGTTGACCCACCCCCAGCGCTCGGCGGTGTGGGCATCGATGTCGTCGCAGCCGAGCACGACCTCGAGCGCACGGCTCCGTCCGACGAGCCGGGGAAGCCGCACCGTCCCGCCCGCGCCCGGGATGATGCCGAGTGCGACTTCGGGCTGGCTGAAGATCGCATCGGGTGTCGCGAACCGCATGTCGCATGCCAGCGCCAGCTCGCTCCCGCCGCCGCCGACCCGACCGGCGATCACGGCGATCGTCGCTTTGGGCATCGTCCGCAGGGTCTCGCACATCACGTCGTAGGGGCCGATGGCCGAGGGCTCCGGCTGTTCACGAGGGAACTGCTGGATCGCCTCGACGTCGAAGTGTGCGAGGAACCATTCCGGGTTCGCCGAGCGGATCACGACCGCCCGGACCGACCCGTCGGTCGCCAGGGCTTCGATGGCCGCGCCGAGCTCGAAGAACACGTCCATCGTCACCAGGTTGATCGGCGGATGGTCGACCGTGAGCGTGGCGACGCCACGATCGTCGGTCGCGACGCGTACCGACGTCATCGCATTGCGGCCTTCACGGCAGCTCGCGTTGCGGCAGCCTCATCGGGATTGCCGGGGAACTCGACCGCCGCGAAGTCGGTGACGCCGATGTCGGCAAGCGCTCCGATGCGTTCGACGACTTCCTCGTGCGAGCCGGTGATGGCGATGTCCTCGGCGCCGCCGGCACCCTCGCGGTCGAGCATCGCCCGGTAGCTCGGCAGCGAACCGTAGATCTCGAAGACCTTGGCGGCACGGCCCTTCGCTGCCTCGGTATCGGCGGTGACACAGACGGGAAGCGCCGCGATCACCCTCGGTGTCGGGCGGCCGGCCGCTTCGGCAGCGGCGTTGATCGTCGGAATGGTGTAGTCCGCCAATGTGTTCGGGCCGGTGCACCACGTGAGCGTGCCGTCGGCCAGCTCGGCGGTTGCCTTGAGCATCTGCGGACCGAGCGCGGCGACCACGATGCCGAACGGCGGGGCGCCCTTCGCAGTGAGCGCCAGGTTCGTGCTGTAGTCCTCGCCGCGGTAGCTGACGGGCTCGTTGCGCGACAGCGGCCCGAGGATGCTCAGGTAGTCACGGATGTGGCGAACCGGCTTGTCGTAGCTCATGCCGAGCATGTTCTCGATCACGATCTTGTGGCTGAGCCCGATCCCCAGCGTGAGACGTCCCTCGCAAGCGGCGTTGACCGTGAGGCACTGCTGTGCGATCGCACTCGGATGGCGCGGGTAGGTCGGCACGACCGACGTGCCGAGCTCGATGCGGGGCACCTCGCGCCCGACGATCGCGAGTGCCGTGAGCGCGTCGTGGCCGAAGATGTTCGGCGCCCAGTACGACGCGAAGCCATCGGCCTCGGCTTGTCGGGCTTCGGCGACCACGTCGTCGATCGTGCCCTCGTTGATGGATCCACCGAACATTCCGATACGCATACGGCGACCGTACCGATCCGGGCGGCACGACCTCGCAGCCAACCGCCACCGCACAGCACGCAGCGATGAGCGAAGCGACCGCATACGGCGATTTCGCTCATCGCAGGCCCAGGTGCCGCCCCGTCGATGAGCGAAGCGACCGGATACGGCGGTTTGGCTCATCGCTGCTCGACGCCACTGAGGGTGCACGCGCCACGGCACCGAATCGACGGGGTACGGTCGAGCCATGAGCGACCACGTGATCCGCATCACCTACTGCGTTCCTTGAGACTATTCGGCCCGCGCCGTGAGCGCGGTGAGTGACCTGCTGTCGACGTACCAACACGTCATCGACACCCTCACGCTCGACACCGGCGCGAAGGGCGTGTTCGACGTGGAGGTCGACGGCGACATCCTCTACTCCAAGCACGCGACCGGCCGCCACGCCGAACCCGGCGAAGTGCTCGCGCTGTTCCGCGACAAGTACGCAGCCGGTGTCACCCCCTATGGCGAGTGACCGTTGCGGTCAACTCATGCTGACGAGGTCGAGCCAGTCCTCGGAGAAGTAGTCGACGTCGCCGTCGGGCATCAGCAGTACCTTCGTCGGGGCGAGTTCGCGGACGAATTCTTCGTCATGGCTCACGAGAATGATCGCCCCGGGCCAATCGACGAGAGCGTCGGCAACCGCCTGCCGTGACGGCGGGTCCAGGTTGTTGGTCGGTTCATCGAGCAACAGAAGGTTGTTGCGCCCGACCATCAGCATCGCCAATGCGAGCTTGGTCTTCTCGCCGCCCGACAACGTGCCCGACTCCTGGAACACCTTGTCGCCCGACAGACCGAACATTCCGAGGAGACCCCGCAGCTGCGTCTCGCCCAGGTTGATGCCCTCCGGCACAGCGTCGCGGATGTTGGTGAGCAACGACTCGGTCGTTCGCAGGTTGTCGTGTTCCTGTGCGTAGTACCCCGCGTGTACCTGGTAGCCGAACTCGAAGTCGCCGAGATCGGCCTCGGTCTCTCCCGCAAGGATGCGCAGCAGGCTGGTCTTGCCGGCACCGTTCAGGCCGAGCACGAGCAGACGTTCACCGCGCCCGAGGTCGAAGTCGATGTCCTCGAAGATCGTCGGGCCGCCGTAGGCCTTGCACATGCCCGACGCCCGGATGACCGTCTCGCCGCACTTGGGCGGATCGGGGAACCGGACGGTCATCGTCTTGCCCGACTGCGGCCCGCGGACCCGTTGCGTTTCGAGACGAGCGATGCGCTTCTCGACGCTGTGGGCCATCGCCGCCTTGGTCGCCTTGGCGCCGAACCGATCGACGACGGTCTGCAAACGGTCGATCTCCTTGGCTTGCAGCACCGCCTTCTTCGCGAGCCTGGCCTCGTCGTCGGCGCGAGCGCGTTGGTACTGGCTGTAGGTGCCGCGGTACTCGACGATCTCACCGACGTCGTGCTCGGTCGCGCGGTCGAGATGCAGAACGCGCGTGATCGACTCGTCGAGCAGTTCGAGGTCGTGGCTGATCACCAGCAGCGCACCCTTGTACTGCCGAAGGAATCCGAGCAGCCAGGCCTTGGCGTCGACGTCGAGGTGGTTGGTCGGCTCGTCGAGGCACAAGACGTCGGAACCGGCGAACAGGATACGCGCCAGCTCGACCCGCCGGCGCTCGCCACCCGACAGCGTGCTGATGGGCTGATCGAGCCGCGCGTCGGGAATTCCGAGGCCCGCCGCCATCGCTCGAGCTTCGCTCTCGGACGCGTACCCACCGCTCGTGCGGAACGTCTCCTCGGCTTCGCTGTAGCGATTGACGTTGCGCTCGTCGGGGTTCTCCTCCATGGCGATGCGCAGCTTCTCGATGCGAGTGACCTCGTCGTCGATGCCGCGGCCGGACAGCACGTGGGTGACGCAGCTCCGCCCGTCGAGTGCCGAGTCGATCTTCGGATCCTGGGGGAGGTAGCCGAAGCCGCCCTTGCGCACGACCTTGCCGGACTTCGGTTCGTTCGCGCCGCCCAACACCTTGAACAGGCTGGTCTTGCCGGCGCCGTTGCGCCCGACGATGCCCACCTTGTCTCGGGCCATGACGGTGAAGCTGGCGGCGTCGACCAGCAGTCGACCCCCCACTTCCACCGAGATCGCTTGAGCCTGGAGCACCCGTCCAGGCTAGGGGCAGATCAGGGCGTGGGTTCGGCCAACCGCTCTGGCGGGGTTGTGGTCGTCGGAGGCGCCGTGGTCGGGGCAGTCGTCACAGGCGCCCCGGTGGTCACGGGGGCCGAGGTCGTCACGCCGGCCGAAGGTGTGGTGGTCTCCGGAGTCTCGTCGCCGCCACTCCCGGTCGCAATCGACGTCGTGGTGTTCGACGTGGGCGGTCGAGTCGTGGCGGTTGCACTCGAACCGGAGGAACTCGACCGGCGCGATGGCCGACCGAGCACGGTTGCGCTGTCGCCGCCGACACGCGAATCGTCGCGGAATGTCGAGCGCAGACAGTCACCCTCGCCGACAGCCGGGCCGAGAGCGGCCGCAACGGACTCGGCGAGGACTCGGCGCCCGGTGTCGGTGGGGTGCAGTCCGTCGCTGCTCAACACGCCGGGGGTGTCCGAGATCGATCTCCAGTCGAGCACTGTGATGTTCTCGTGTTCCGCACCCAGACGATTCACGACCTCGTTCACTTCCACGTAGTTCGGCCGGTACTCGGTGACGGTCAGCAGTACGACTGGCCGTGGCGCCAGGCGGTCGAGGATCTCGACGAGTTCGGCCTCGAACGCCTCAGCATCGCCGCGGTAGTTGCTGCCGAGAAAGACCACGGCCGTGTTCCAGTCGTCGTCCGGATCGGCGTCGTCGACGAGCAGCTTGTCGAGTACGCGGTTGCCGAACTCGACGAAGCGGCTCGGTTCGGCTTCGACGGCGACCTGCCATCCGAGCGGCACGACGGCCTCGCACATGTGGTTTCCGTACCGGGATGCTGTCGAGGCGAGAATCGAGTCGCCAATCATCAGGACTCGGTTGCCCTCGACGCGGTCACCGATCAGCTCGGCCTCGGTGCCGTCTTCGTCGACCGGTGGACGTACGACGATGACCGGTTCACGCACGGCCGACGGGACGGCAGGGACCACGCCCACCCCGGCGACCGTCGGAACGGGCGTCACCGGCGGAATCGTCTCGTCGGCTCCGCCGTCGGTAACGCCGCACCCTGCAGCGACGGCCGCGACTGCCAGCAGGGCAGCGAGAGATCGTCGACGGGGCACCTTCACCATTGAAGCGGGTTCGCGACCGCCTCGGGCATCGCGACATCGGGAGCTGTCAGCGCGACCGCAATTCATCGCGGATTTCGGTGAGCAATTCGACCTCGGACGGGCCGTTGTCCGCTTCGACGTCGGCGGGGCTGCGACTCGCGTTGTAGGCCTTGACGACAAGGAAGCAGACCAATGCGATGATCACGAAATTGATGATCAGCGTGAGTGGTGTCCCGTAGTTGATCTCAGCGTCACCGATGTCGATGCTGAGGCTGCTGAAGTCGGGTTGCCCGATGATCGCGGCGATGATGGGCATGAAGATGTCGTCGACGATGCTGAGCACCACCGGGGCGAACGCCGTAGCGAGCACGAATGCGACCGCCAACTCGACGAGGTTTCCTCGATTGACGAAGTCCTTGAACTCCTTGATCAGGTCTTTCATGGTGGGTCCTCCAGTTTCGGTGTTCCGGTCGGTCGACGCCGGGTGCGTCAGCGCGCAGTCCACCCGCCGTCCACGATGATGCTCTGCCCGGTGAGGAATCCCCCAGCCGGAGAGGCCAGTAGCAGGAGCGCCCCGTCGAGTTCGTCGAGTCGTCCCAGCCGTGGGATCGGCGAATTCGCAGCGACGAACCGCCGGCTCGCCTCGTCGGTGTCCATGCCGTCGGTCATCTCCGAGGGGAACCACCCCGGGCACAACGCATTCACACGGATGCCCTTGCGTGCCCATTGCAGGGCCAACTCGCGGGTGAGGTTGACGACAGCACCCTTGCTCGCGCAGTAGTGCGCCTGTTTGACCGGCGTCGAGCCGACATGTCCGAGCATCGATGCGACGTTGACGATCGATCCGGAGCCGCTGGCGGTCATCGACGGCGCACACAGCTTCGAGAGGTGCCAGAGCGCCGTCACGTTGACCTCCATCGAGCCTCGAAATCGGTCGAGTTCTTCGTCCTCGACGGCCACGCTTCCCCCGACGCCGGCGTTGTTGACCAACACATCGACTCGACCGAACCGATCGAGCACGTCACCGACGAGGCGTTCCCGGTCCGCATCGTCTGCCATGTCGGCAACGAGCACGGTTGCGCCGGGTAAGTCGGCAGCGAGTTCCTGGAGGCGGTCCGATCGCCGTGCGGTCAGCACGACACGGGCGCCGACCGAGTGGAGCACCCTTCCGAAGTGCGCGCCGAGTCCCGACGACGCCCCGGTGACGACGACGACCTGGTCGTCGAGGCGGAAACGATCGAGCGGTGAAGCGGGAAGCTGGGCGCGGTTCGGCATGGTTGCCGACCCTAGGTTCCGTCGCTCGACGGTCACCATCTCGTCATCTCGTCGTCATCTGCGATCGCGCGATTCGGTGTCGAACACGTCGGTTGCGTGACAACTCCGCATCGAGGTGTCGACCCGCGAGACAGCAGGAACCGTGCGTTGTAGGAATGGGCTCGTGGAAACCAATCGTCGCCTCTGGAACGACATCATCAAGCTCGCCGTCGTGGTCTCGATCATCGCCGGATTCGTCGCCATCGTCGCATCGGTGGCCGGCGGGGTCCCTCAGGCGGCGATCGTCCTGCCCGTCATCGTGGTTGCGTTCGCAGTCAGCTGGATTCAGACGGGCCGCGCGCACCGTGACGCGGCGCCGGTCAGGCTGTCCGCTCCTCGCACCGCGCTGCTGCGCTCCGGTTCGCTGCGCCACAGCTGACCCCGTCTCGGCTGAGGCGCCGTCAACCGACTGTGCCACGATCGTCGGATGCAGCCTGCCAAGGTTCGAATCGGGTTCGGGCTCGGAACGTCGACCACGTTGCACGGCCCGTCGTACGGCACGGTGGTCGATGCGCTCGAGACGCTGGGGTTCGACTCACTGTGGTTGTCCGAGCGCATCAGCGGTCCCGCACCGGATCCACTGGTCGCGATGGCCTACGGCGCAGGCCGTACCCAACGTTTGAAGTTCGGGATGTCGGTCATGGTGCTCCCCGGTCGCAACCCGGTCGTGCTCGCGAAGGAACTCGCAACGTTGGCGAACATGTCCGGCGGGCGACTCCTTCCTGCCTTCGGTCTCGGCGCCGTCGACCCGGTCGAGCAACAGGCCTTCGGCGTCGAACGCACCGAGCGCGCCAAGCGATTCGACGAGATGTTGACCGTGATGCGCCAGTGCTGGACCGGCGAGCCGTTCACCCACCACGGCGCTCGCTACGACTACGACGAGGTCCGAGTCCTCCCGGCAGCGACCAAGATGGAGGTCTGGCTCGGCGGAATCGCACCGTCGGAGCTCCGCCGCATCGGTCGGATGGCCGACGGTTGGCTGCCGTCGTTCGTCACCCCAGCCGACGCTGCTGCTGGACGCGCCGTGATCGAAGACGTGTGCGCCGAGCACGGCCGCCAGATCGAGCACGATCACTTCGGCGTCCTGGTGCCCTACGCATTCGGGCCGATTCCCGAGCGGTTGCTCACGGTGCTCGCGAAACGTCGTCCCGACCTCACTGACCCGTCCGAGCTGGTGCCGGGCTCGTGGGATGACCTCACCGATCTGATCCGTCGATTCGTCGACGTCGGAACGTCGAAGTTCGTCGTGCTCCCGCTTGCCGAGCCGGACGGCGCGGACGCCTGGGTCGAGCACCTCGCCGAAGCGGCGGAGGTGCTGCTGCCGCTCGAGGCGCACTGATGGCGCAGCGAACGCTGCCACGTCGCAGTTCGAGCCTGCGGCCTCGGCAGATGAACTTCGACCTTCTTCGACCCCGCACCAGCTCGTGATCGTCGATGAAGCTTGAGCACACGTTGACGGATCGTCGGGAACCGAAACGCCTCGTGTGACGTCCAACACACATGATGCGTGAACGACTCATCCCACTGGCACTCGCAACCAGCGCCCTCCTGGTCGCTGCGTCGTGCACCACCGACGACTCGTCGGTGTCGTCGACATCGGATGACCCGGCAGGCACGACCGCCCCGGGCGACGTCACCTCGACCGAGCCTCCGGGCACCATCGCGCCGACCAACCGGTCAGGTCCGCAGGGATTCGCCTCGGCGAACCTCGAGTTCTTCGGCGACTGCGACGCGTTGCTGAGCTACATGCAGACCGAGGCGAGCGAGCGCGTGACAGCGTGGGGCCTCGGCGGCGGCGGCATCTACTACGGCGACGGCCGCATCATGACCGAAGGCGACATGGCGGCGACCGACGACGCGACCGACGAAGCCGCACCCGACGTCGCTGCGACCCCCGGCGAGGTCGAAGGCCGGGACTTCTCCGGTACGAACACCCAGGAGGTCGGCGTCGACGAGGGCGACATCGTCGAGACCAACGGCGAGTACGTGTACGTCGCCGGCACCGACGGCCTGCGCATCGTGTCGGTCGCCGACGCCGACGTCGTCGCCGAACCCGAACTCCCTCAGGGCGCACACCAGCTGCTCCTCGACGGTGAACGCCTGGTCGTCGTCTCGTCGAGTTGGGGCGGCGCACCGGACACGATCGTGTCGTTGTTCGACGTGGCCGATCCAACCAGCCCGGCGTTGCTGCGGCGCTCGCACCTCGAGGGCGGAATGGTCGCAACCCGTTCGGTCGATGGCGTTGCCCGGCTCGTGATCACCACCTCGTTCGATCAACGCCTGCCCTTCGTGCAGCCGAACCAGTTCGGCCTCGACGAGGACTCGGCACTGGAGCGGAACAAGGAGATCATCGAGGAGTCGACCGTCGAGGACTGGTTGCCGCGCTGGTTCGACGAGGACGCAGATGGTTCCTTCGGGCCGATGTCGCAGGTGCTGCCGTGCGAGACAGTCGCTGCGCCGCCGGGCTTCGCGGGGTTGGGCCTCACGTGGATCGGATCGATCGACGCGAGCGGTGACGGCACCCCTGTCGGGTCGGCCGGCATCGTGTCGACGGGCGACACCGTGTACGCCTCGACCGACAACTTGTATGTCGCCACGCAGAACTGGGATTGGCGGTGGGGTGGCCCGGTGCCGCTCGCCGTCGAGGAGGGTGCTCCCGGCACCGCTCCAGAGCAAGACCCGGGACCCCCGCCCACGTTGATCCACCAGTTCAGCCTCGACGCAGGGACCGGGGCCACCTACGTCGCATCCGGACAGGTCGAGGGACGGCTGCTGAATCAGTTCGCAATGAGTGAGTACCAGGGCGACCTGCGGGTGGCGACCACCACCGACGACTGGGGCGACTTCGGCGACCAGAGCGAGTCGACCGTGTTCGTGCTGCGCCCCGAAGGTGACGAACTCCGCGAGATCTCCTCGGTCGGCGGTCTCGGCAAGGACGAGCAGATCTACGCCGTGCGGTTCATCGACAACCTGGCGTACGTGGTCACCTTCCGCCAGATCGACCCGCTGTACGTGATCGACCTGACCGACCCCGCGAACCCGGTCGAGGCCGGCGAACTGAAGATTCCCGGTTACTCGGCCTATCTGCATCCGGTCGGCGACGGCCTCCTGCTCGGAGTCGGCCAGGACGCCACCGACCAGGGCCGTACGACCGGCACGCAGCTCAGCCTCTTCGATGTCAGCGATCCAACCGACCCGCAACGCATCAGCACGCTGCCGATCGGCGGGAGCAGCGAGGTCGAGTGGGATCACAAGGCATTCCTGTTCTGGCCCGAGGACGGCTCGATCGTGCTGCCGGTGTCACCCGGCTGGAGCGACTGCGGCCCTGCCGAGGACTGTCTGGCGAAGAGCCTGGTCGGCGCCGGCGGTGGCGCCGTGGTCGCCGAACTCGACGGACGCGAGCTGAGGGCTCGGGGTACGATCAGCCATTCGAGCCCCAGCCGTTCGGGGTGCTGGAACCCGCTCCAGCGTTCGATCGCCATCGGTGACGAGCTCGTGACAGTCGGTCTCGATCAGATGAGGTTCTCCGATCGCCAGAGCTTGGAGCCCCGAGACTCGGTCACGTGGGGCGACCCCGAGCAGTACGGCTGCTACTGGTACGTCGACTGAGCGTCACACCTGGGGGTTGACCCCCGACGTGGCATCAGACGTGTCCTCGAGCACTTCCACCGTCTCCATCACGTGTGGGGCTTCCCCCGTGCGCGTGGACCGCTGAGTACGCTCGCCCTCGTGCGGGACAGGATTGGCTACTTGCACGTGCCGAAGGCCGCTGGCATGAGCATCACGAACGCTCTCACCCGCGCGGCCGAATCGTCGATGAGCGAGCGCGGGCGGACCATGGCGATCTGCCCAACGGTGATGGATCGCTCGCTCTTCGGATCGTTCGACGACTTCGAGTCGTTCGCTGACGCTCAGCGCTCGATGGTGCTCCAGGGACCGAGAGAGGAACTCGGCGAGTATCCCGTGGTCATCGGCCACTTCAACGCGGGCAGTCTCCGGGTCGGCCGAGATGCTGACGACATCGCCGTTCTCCTGCGGGAACCGCGTGCCCGTCTGCTCTCTCTCTACACGTTCTGGCGGAGCTGGACGGAGGCTGAGCATGCGAGCTGGGGAAGCTACGACGCAAGCCGACGCGCAGCTTCTCGCACGTGGGCCGAGTTCCTGCACGACGCCGCAATCGCCCCACAGATCGACAATGTGGTCGCCCGGCTCGTTCTCGGCCCGCATCCCCTCGTACCCGTTGACGGATTCATCCCTGCAGCGGCCGTCGATCAGGTGGCCGAGGAGGCGCTCGAAGCGCTCGAACAACTCGGCTTCGTCGATGTCGTCGAAAACGATGCTGCCTGTTGGAGCCGTCTCGGCGCGTGGGCGCAACTGACGCTGGTCGTCGGCGTGATGAACGAAACCAGCTCGGAACCGCCCGAACGGGAGGTCTGGGACGCAGCGTTGGAAGCGCCGACGCTCGATGCACTCCGACGCCGCACCGAGATCGATCGACGGCTCTGGATCGCAGCGGCATCGCCGCACTCGAATGCGCACGACGATCTCGACGATCGAGCCGCACACATCGCCGCCTCGAAGTTCTCGTCATTCGGTCTCGAGTTGCCTCGTCGCGTCGGCGCCACCCGCGTGCGAGCTTCTCGTCGTTGGTGGCGGCCCCAACGAACACCGCGAGCCGCCGAATGACACACCACGTCAGGTGAGCGCCGAGCCGTCCGCTCCAATCTGAGACCCGCAACAAGCCCGGCGCTCAGCTGCGCTTCTGAATGTTCGCCCATTCGTCGCGAAGGCCGACCGTGCGGTGGAACAGCGTGGCTTCGTCGGGGTCAGCGGCGAAGTAGCCGAGGCGTTCGAACTGGACGACCTGGCCCGGTTCGACGTGGGCCAGCGCCGGTTCGAGCTTGGCGCCGTCGAGCAGCTCCCTCGAATCGGTGTTGAGGTCGTCGAGCGGATCGCCGGTTGCCTCCCCCGGCACGTCGGGGGTGAAGAGCCGGTCGTAGAGCGCCACCGTTGCATCGACGGCGTGGGCAGCCGAAACCCAGTGCATCGTCGACTTGACCTTGCGGCCATCCGGTGCGTTGCCGCCCTGAGTCTCGGGGTCGTAGGTGACCTGAACCTCGACAACGTTGCCGTCGGCGTCGGTCTCGAATCCGGTCGCCGTGACGAAGTAGGCCCCTCGCAGGCGGACCTCCTTGCCCGGCGAGAGTCGGAAGTACTTCGGTGGCGGCTCCGCCATGAAGTCGTCCTGCTCGATGTAGAGCACCCCGGTGAACGGCACCATCCGCGTGCCGTCGTCCGGATTCTCCGGGTTGTTGTTGAGCTCGACGAATTCGACCACGGGCTCACCATCGTCGTCGACCGGCCAGTTGGTGATCACAACTCGCACTGGCCGCAGCACCGCCATGCGTCGCAGAGCCACGCGGTTCAATTCGGTGCGCACGAACGACTCGAGCAGCTCGATCTGGTGGCGGCTGTTGGTGCGCGACACACCGATGAAGTCGCAGAATTCGCGGATCGCCGAGGCCGGGTAGCCGCGGCGACGCAGACCGCGCAGCGTCGGCATCCTCGGGTCGTCCCAACCGTCGACGATGCCGTCGGCGACCAGCTTGGCGAGCTTGCGCTTGGACGTCACGGTATGGGTCAGCTCCAAGCGCGCGAACTCGGTCTGGCGAGGCGACTCGAATGGCAGCGGCAGCTGTTCGAGATACCAGTCGTAGAGCGGCCGGTGACTGTCGAACTCGAGCGTGCACAGCGAGTGGGTGACACCCTCGATGGCGTCGCTCTGACCGTGCGCCCAGTCGTAGGTCGGATAGATGCTCCACAACGCTCCGGTGCGATGGTGGTGCACGCCGCGGATCCGGTACATCACCGGGTCACGCAACTGCATGTTCTCGTGCTGCATGTCGATCTTGGCTCGCAGGACATGCGAGCCTTCGCCGAACTCGCCCGCCCGCATCCTGCGGAACAGGTCGAGGTTCTCGTCGGCGGAGCGATCACGGAACGGACTCTCGACACCGGGTTTGCCGTAGCCGCCGCGCTGCGCCGAGATCGTGTCGCCGTCCTGGTCATCGACGTACGCGAGCCCCTTCTCGATGAGCAGTTCGGCCCACGCATAGAGCTGCTCGAAATAGTCGCTCGCGTAGAGCGGCTCACCCTCGATCGGGAAACCGAGCCAGGCGACGTCGGCGATGATGCCGTCGACGTAACTGGTGTCCTCGGTGTCGGGGTTGGTGTCGTCGAAACGAAGATTGCAGACAGCGCCGAACTCGGCGGCGATGCCGAAGTTCACCGTGATCGCCTTCGCGTGGCCGATGTGCAGGTAGCCATTGGGTTCCGGCGGAAATCGCGTCTGCACCCGGCCGCCGAAGGTGCCCTGCTCGTTGTCGGAGCGCACGAGGTCGCGCACGAAGTTGGAGGCGGCTGGGGATCCGTCGGTGGCAGGCATGACGCCGACCAGTATGGACGGCGTCGCCTCGTTCGCCGCAGACAGTTCGGTCGGAGTGCAACGTGGCGATCTCCTCACTCGAGATCGTTCGACAGAGCGCTCCCATCATCAACCAGGCCGGCAACCGAATCTCCTTCGACACCGACACGATGGCGCGAGGCAAGGAACTCGGCCTCGACGGCTGATCCCCGACCCAGCGATGAGCCAAGCGACCGCATACGGAGGCCTCGCTCATCGGTGGGCGCCCACGGACGACGGCGATGAGCCAAGCGACCGCATACGGAGGCCTCGCTCATCGCACGGTAGGCCGGACATGGAAAGAGACCCTCCGGAGAGGGCCTCTGACCTGAGTGTTCTGCGCAATCTGCTTGGCAGCCCGTACGGGATTCGAACCCGTGCCGCCACCTTGAGAGGGTGGTGTCCTAGGCCACTAGACGAACGGGCCAAGTAGCGATCGG
>DATLBC010000110.1:0-8898 GCA_035527095.1 Ilumatobacteraceae bacterium
GTTCTTCGGCCTCGGCGAGGCACAGTCGCATCGTCAGCCGTACTCGGTGGAGACCGACCACCCCGAGATCTTCGCTGCTGCCGACAACGGTCCGACGCCGCCCGAGATGGTGCTGATGGGCCTGGCCGGCTGCCTCACCGCCGGCGTCGCGTCGGTCGCTCAGAACCGCGGCATCCAGCTGCGCTCGGTCAAGGCAACCGTTACCGGCGACATGGATGTGTCCGGGATCCTCGGCATCGATCCCGACGTCCGCAACGGCTACTCGAGCATTTCGGTCCGCTACGAGATCGACGCCGACGCCTCCAGGGAGGAGTTGCAGGGAGTCGTCGCCCAGTCGCAGAAGCGTTCGGCGGTGTTCGACGTGGTCACCAACCCGACCGCCGTCGTCGTCGAGGTCGTCTGACGATCCCGCCACCAGGAACATCGAGCCACCAGGAACAACGAGCACGGAGTGAGTCCCATGAGCAACCAACGCACCACCGACGTCGTCGTGATCGGCGGCGGCCAGGCCGGATTGGCCATGAGCCGTTGTCTGACCGACCGGTCGATCGATCACGTCGTTCTCGAACGGGCCGAGGTCGCCAACTCGTGGACGAACGAGAGGTGGGACTCACTCCGCACGCTCACCCCCAATTGGATGAGCCGGCTCCCCGGCTTCTCCTACTCGGGCGACGACCCGGACGGCTACATGACCGCCCTGGACGTCGCCGCTCTCCTCGACACCTACCGTCGCTCGTTCGACGCCCCGGTTCGGACTGGCGTCGAGGTGACCAGGATCCGCTCGGTCGAGCACGACGGTCACGTCGTGGAGTCGTCCGACGGGCCGTGGAACACCCGGGCAGTCGTGATGGCGACCGGGGCGTGCAGCACTCCTCGCATTCCCGAGGTCGCCACCGACATGCCAGACCATGTCGACCAGCTGACCCCGATCGCCTACCGCAATCCCGCGCAGGTGTCCGACGGCCGCGTGCTCGTCGTCGGCGCCTCGGCCTCAGGGCTGCAGATCGCCGACGAACTCAGTCGTGCGGGCCGGGAGGTGACGCTGGCGGTCGGCGATCATGTTCGCCTGCCACGGACGTACCGTGGCATGGACATCCATTGGTGGATGGACACGATCGGCCAGCTCGACGAGCGCTACGACGAGGTCGAGGACCTCGCTCGTGCCCGGCGGCTTCCGTCGCTCCAGTTGGTCGGGTCGCCCGAACGGCGCGATCTGGATGTCAACTCGGCGGCGGCAAACGGCGTGGCGTTGGCGGGCCGGCTCGTCGGACGCGCCGGCAATCGGGCCCAGTTCTCCGGATCGTTTGCCAACATGTGCATGTCGGCCGACCTGAAGCAGCAGCGTCTACTCGACCGCCTCGACGAGTACGCAGCGACGCACGGTCTCGACGGCGAGCTCGGCGAGCCGACACGACCAGCGCCGACGACTGTGGGTGCGCCGATGCTCGATCTCGACCTCCGCTCGATCGGAACGGTCGTGTGGGCGACCGGCTTCCGCCCGTCGTATCCCTGGCTCGACCCTTCCCTGCTCGACGGACGGGGTCGGCTCGTCCACGACGGCGGGGTGCTCGACGTGCCAGGTCTGTACGTACTCGGCCTGCCGTTCCTGCGACGTCGCAAGTCCAGTTTCATCGACGGAGTGGGTCCGGACGCGGAGGAACTCTCCGACCACCTGTCGACCCACCTCGGACATCTCGCAAGGTCCACGAGCACTCGAACGGACCAGCACACGTGGACAGGTCAATTGACATCCTGATCCAGGGATGGCACGGCAAGGACGACCCCGAGCGAGCGAGCCTTCCATTGATCTTCGGCAACGCCGCGTCACTCGCGGCGCCGCGCGACGCAACATCTGACACCGCGTCGTGACTGCCAGCCCCGTTGGCGGGGATGACGACGCTGGTTGGGTTGGGATCAATCCGTAGCGCTGGTGTTCTCCGGCGGGGCGCACTCGACTCACTGGTGTTTCGCGCTGGAGTGGGCATCGACGGCGGCTTTGCACCATTACACGTGCAACAAACGTGCAACTGGGGCAACAGGGATCAACCGCCCGTGGTCGGGTCGAGGGACTCGGTGGCTGGCGAGCATTTCAAGCTCACGCCGGTGTGTTTCTCGTGGGGATGGCCGTCGTCTTCGGAGTCAATCTCGTCGTCAACCTGATGGCGAGCATCGCCGGATCCCGGTCGGCGTGGTGGTCGCTGTGGGCGCTGATCGGGTGGAGCGTCGGCGTGGCGATCCACGGACTCGTCGTCTGGCTGAACCGTCCGACAGTGCCGGCTGGGGAGCCGTCAGGCGAGGACCAGTGCCACACCCGTCGCGGAGTTCGATCATGAAGACAGCAAGCGCGCCTGGAATCGACGCCTTCGACACCGATCAGGCCGCTCGATGGTCAAGCGGGACCAGGAACCAGCTGCACGGATCGGGGCGGGATACGCGGAGTACCCAGACGGTCGCTGGCAGATGTCCGCTCCCTCGGAGCCTGAAGGAACTTGCACACACCCAGATCCCTGGGTTGAAGGTCCAAACGAGGCTTCCCGTCGATCGGCGAGAAGAACATCCTCTGAACTGGTGTTACATCTGGAGCGGATGACGGGAATCGAACCCGCGTTCTCAGCTTGGGAAGCTGATGTTCTACCATTGAACTACATCCGCAAGAGGCGCCCAGGTTAGCTGGAGCCCGTGTTCGCCACCGAACGTCAGGCGCCGCGAGCGTCGATCGCGGTCTGATCGTAGGGCTCGATCATGATGCATTCGCCGGGACACTCCTCGGCGGCGTCGACGGCGGTGTCGATCAACGAGTCGGGAATGCGGGCAACGCCGCGGCCCATGTCCGGGCCGTGGCCGGCGCCGTCCGCACCGTCGAATACGACAGTCGAACCGAAGTGTGACGCTTCTTCCTTGACGACCCACAGGCCATCGTCGCGGCCGACGAAGACGTCGGGGCAGATCTCCGAACAGATGCCGTCACCGGTACAGAGATCCTGGTCGATCCACACCATCAATGCTGTCGCTGCCATGTCGTCACAGTCCTTTCGAGGGGTTTGTCCCCCAGGTTCTATCCCCGAGCGGCGCGGAACCTACCCATCGGGGCCGGAACGGCTCAGGTGGTCATCGCGTCCGAGATCGTCTCGTTGCGATGCATCGGTGTGTTGCGCAGTCCGGTGATCACCCCTTCGCGGTCTGCGTCGGTGCGGTTCTGGCTGAGCTTCCGCTTGGCCACGACGCTGTCGATCGACAGCTCGAGTCCCACGATGGCGCGGAGTTGGCGATCGATGAAGTCGCTGGGTGCGTCATCGATCGACCAGGCCGGCGGTGTCGGGGATGCAGCCACCCGCGAGGCTTCATTCAACTCGGTGAGGTCGGCAACGACCTGGCGGACGAAGCCGGGATCGTCGTGGACACGAACTGTCGCGTGGACGTGCACGACCTCGTAGTTCCACGTCGGCACGACTCGTGGATCATCGGCCTTCGACGGGTACCAGCTCGGTGATACGTAGGCGTCGGTGACCGGCACGATGAGGAGGGCCGGATGCGCATCGAGGTCGCGCCACTGCGGATTGGCTCGGGCGACGTGTGCCCGGCCGCACGTGAGCGTGTCGTCGACGAGGAACGGCAACACGGTCGATTCGAACCCGGCGTCGCCGATCGACACGAGGTGGCCGACACCAGCCGCCCGCAGCAGTCCCAACACGACACCGGGGTCGTCGACCACATTGACCTCGGGCACGTACACCCCGCGACAGTACCCCCGCCCCCCGCCAGCTCCCTCGGGATCGGTGTGCGCTCGGACGTTTGTGCGCAGTTTCGGGTGGCCCGTCCCACCCGGAATCACGCGCAAACGGGATGGGACCGGCGGATCACTATCGTGGGCGACCGTGATCTTGTCCGACCGCACCCTTCGTGAACAGCTCGCCGCCGGTCGGATCGTGATCGACCCGCTTGACGAGTCGCTGATTCAGCCGTCATCGATCGACGTACGGATCTCGAACCTCTTCCGGGTCTTCCGCAACCACACCCGCGGTGTCATCGACGTCAAGCAAGACATGGTCGACCTCACCGAGTTGGTCGAGATCGCACCCGACAGCGACGAGCCGTTCATCCTCCACCCTGGCGAGTTCGTGTTGGGGTCCACCTTCGAGCGCATCGGCGTACCCGACGACCTCGTCGGACGGGTGGAAGGGAAGTCGTCCCTCGGCCGCCTCGGACTGCTCATCCACTCGACCGCCGGTTTCATCGACGCAGGTTTCGACGGACACATCACGCTGGAGCTCGCCAACGTCGCCAGCTTGCCGATCACCCTGTATCCGGGTATGAAGATCGGCCAGGTCAGCTTCATGCAGATGACCACTCTCGCCGACCGGCCCTACGGCAGCGGGGCGAGCGGCTCGAAGTATCAGGGCCAGAGTGGCCCGACGCCCAGCCGCTACTTCGAGAACTTCGCGCGCTGAGGCGCCCTCGGTGGTTTCAGGCGTGCGTGGCCGGGTAGTCCCGAGTGGAGCGGGCAACCCCCGAAACCCCAACACGAAGGAGCATCAGATGAGTGGCGAAACCGACCAGGCCAAGGGACGTATCAAGCAGGCGGCCGGCGACCTGACCGACAACGACGATCTCAAGCGCGACGGCAAACAGGATGAAGCCGCCGGCAAGGCCAAAGACATCATCGGTGACGCGAAGAAATCGCTCGACGACGCCGTCGACAGCGTCAAGGACAAGCTGAGCTGACCGGGAGTCCGCAACACGCGGCGTCCCCGCACCGTAACGTGCCCGCCGATCTCAGATCGGCGGGCACGTTGGCGTCACCCGCCGGTGTCGACGTCGACGGCGGGAACATCGAGCTGGATGTTGCCGTCGTCGTCCGAATCCGAGACGACGAGGAAGACAGCCAGTGCCACTCCTGCGAGGACGATCGCCGCAAGGAAGCCGGCGAGGAACGAGCCGAAACGAAACGACTTTGTGTCTGGCTCGGGCGTCTGCACGATCACCGCTGGTTGGGTGGCCGTTGCCACAGGAGGAGCGGGCTCTGCTGTCGCCGGAGCGGAAGGGTGGGTGTGGGTCTGTTCGTCCATGCTGATCAGCTACCCGTATGAACCGTTCACGAAACGCTGCACGCGGCACCGTTCACCCCGTGAGCGTGATGGGCGCGACCGATTCAGTCCAGCGTCACAGCGAGGACGGCGATGTCGTCGTCGTGTAGTCCCGTGGGGTGAAGACGATCGACCAACTGCGTCACCATGCCGCCCGGCCGCGGGGCGTCGAGCGGGATGGTTTCGACCAGCCGCTGGAAGTCTGCGTCGATGTCGTGCTCTCGACGCTCGATCAGGCCGTCGGAGTACAGCAGCACGGTGTCACCCTGCTCGAGCACGACGGAGCTCTGGCCGTACTGTGCGTCCGTGGCGACGCCGAGCGGCGGGCCGTGTGTGTCCGCAAGGAGATGGGGCGTGCCCGACGCCGGCACGATCACGGGGTACGGGTGGCCGGCATTCGTCCACGTGAGCTCGCGGGTGTTCGGGTCGTAGATCATGACGCATGCAGTCGCGAAGGTGGACGTCAGCTTCGACATCGCGGCCGTGGTCAACGATGCGATCCGATCGGTCGGGTGGTCCTCGACCGCATAGGCGAACACCACCGCTCTGATCCTGCCCATCTCGCCGACCGCAGCAGGTCCATGGTGTGCGACGTCGCCGATCACGAACAGCAGACGACCATCGGCGAGTTCGGCGGCGTTGAACCAGTCGCCCCCGGCCTCCGATGTCTTTGCCGCAGTGTTGTGGGCAGTCGCGGTCGTGACGCCTCGCAGTTGCGGAACGTCGAGGTCGAGGAGTGCGGAATGCAGCGACAGGAGGGCCTCGCGTTCCTCCGCAGCCAAGACCACTCGGAAGACCGCCGCCGTCACAAGGTCGACGATGGTGAACAGCGCCAGCTGTTCCGCGGTGTCGAATGCGTGTGGCACTTCGAAGGTGAATCCCAACGACCCGATCGCTTGGCCCTCGTGAACGAGGGGGAGCACAGCCCACGCATGGTGGGGCGACGACTCGATCGTGTCGCGCAGGTGGGGGTAGGCATCCAGGAAGTGGTCACGGTCCCCGAAGAAGGACGGGGTCTGCGAGGTCACTGCATCCGAGATCGGATCCAGCGCAGGGTTGATGTCGAAGTCGTTCCACTCCGCGGTGACGTCGTCACCGATGTTGCGCTCGGAGATCAACTGGAGGCGCGTGCCCTGAACGATCATCAACGAGCCGCCGGCTGCTTCGGCTGCTGCAACTCCGTCGGTCATCGTTGCGCTCGCGACCTCGTCGACGGTGTGCGTTGCGACGAGGCGACTGGCGAGCCGCCGAAATCGACGCAGCTGAGACTGGGGTGGCGACAGGTGTCGATCGCCATCCGCCGGTTCAGGTGGCATCTCGCAGAGTGTCACAGCTGCCGATGCAGTCGGCAACCACCGGTTTCGGAACGGAGCTGGTGGGATACCGTCAGAGCATGGAGTCGGCGGACGGGCCACACCAGCGGAAGCGGCGTGACTTCGTGTCGACGTCGGAGTCGATCGGCGCGGCCAGAGACTTCGTTCGGGACGTGCTGGGCGAGGCCGAAGTGGACGACGCAACATCCGGCGACGCCGTGCTCGCAGTCAGCGAACTCGTGACCAATGCGGTCGTGCATGGCGCTGGTGGCCCGATCTCGGTCCGGATCGAGACGACGACCGATGAGCTCGTCGTGCTGGTCCGGTCGACCGGTGGCCCGTTGCCGGATCCGGCAACGTGGACATCACCGGTCGGCGGCGGCCCGACCGGACGGGGACTGTCCATCGTCCGATCGTTGGCCGACGACGTGACTGCCGATGTCGACGGAACGGTCGTCACACTGAGCTGCACGTTTCGACGCAGCTGATCAAGCGCTCGTCGACGGTCGAGACGTCAGTCTTGTTCGAGTGACTCGGCGACCTTCGACGTCGCGGAGTCGACCACCGTGGTGACCCGACCGGTCGCCACGTCGGCGATCTCGCCGACGCCGTCGCTGACGCTCGCGGCGATCTTGCCGGAGCGCCCCGAGACGGCGACATCCTTGGCGCCGCGAACGAGACGCTGGCGCTGGTCGGCGTCCATCGATGCGACGACGAACCCGCCGACGGCGGCGCCCACCATGAATCCGGTCCAGAACTTCATGTGGCGTCCGAACGGATCGCCTCGAAGGTGGTGGCGGCCATGTCAGACCCGCTTCGCGAAGTAGATGATCGCGAGGATCACCAGGATGAGGATGAGAACTCCGCCGATGCCGTAGCCCATATGTTGACTTCCCTTCTCGTGGCCCGTGGCGCTCTGCCCGGGCAGTGTGGAGACCGCAGTACCCGATCCCAGACGAGCCAAACCACCCGGATGCCGACCTGGAGTCGGTCGGCCTGCAACGGCGGTTCCGGGTTTGTGCGTCGACCCCCTCGGGTAGCGTTCGGTCATGGTTGGACACACGTCGATGGCGGACATTGCGCAGACCTCGAAGCCCGACCGGGTGGACGTCTCGGTTCCACTCCGTGTCCGATTCGGTTCCACGTTGCGGACGTTGGCGGCCGCGTTGGGCGCGGACGCTGGCTTCTCGGTCGACGAGCTCGACGATCTCCGCCTTGCGTTGAGCGAGATCTTTTCCGTGCTGGCCGAGAGCGGGCCCGACAACGGCCGTGCGCTGGTCTCGATCGATGTCACCCCTGGCGAGCTGTTCGTCTCGATTCGGTCGGATCAGGATGGCGTCGCCTACGAACTCGACGAGCTGGCGACCAGCATCTTGCGCTCGGTCACCGACACCCACGAGGCCGGACCCGACTCCTTCACCTTCTCGAAGCGCAGCACTGACCTCGTTTCCGGTCCCGCTGCGTGATGAGCGGCGCGTCCAGCGCGGACGACGATCTCGATCTGTTCCGCACGTACGCCTCCGGCAGGGAGCGCACGGTTCGCAACCGACTCGTCGAGCGCCACATGGGTCTCGCCATCCACATCGCCAATCGGTACCGGCGCGCCAACATGAGCGACGACGATCTGCGTCAAGTGGCGATGGTCGGCCTGGTCAAGGCGGTGGACCGTTTCGACCCCGACTTCGGGTCGCCGTTCTCCGCATTCGCCGGCCGCACCATCGAAGGGGAGCTGAAGCGTCACTTCCGCGACCGCTCCTGGGTCGTTCGAGTTCCACGCAGCGCCAAGGAACTCCACCTTCAAGTGCGTCGCGCCAGTGACGAACTCTCGCAGGAGATCGGACGGTCCCCGTCGGTCGACGAGATCGCCGAGCACCTCGGGATCGATCGGGACGATGTGCTGCGGGGACTCTCGGCCAGCGCTGCCTACCAGGTCGACACCCTGGACGCCGGCGGCGGAGAGGGCACGTCGGACATGGCGACGGATCGGCAGGGGGCACTGGCCACGGTCGAATCCGGGTTCGAGGACAGCGAGAACCGTCAGCTGATCGAGGAGCTGCTCGAGCGGCTCCCCGAACGTGAACGTGAGATCGTGCGGCTGCGCTTCTATGAACGGATGTCGCAGTCGGAGATCGGCGACGCGATGGGGATCTCCCAGATGCACGTCTCGCGTCTGCTCCGCCAGTCGTTCGATCAGATGCGCGAATGGGTCACCGACCCCGCAGGTCAGGACTCGGTCACCGCTGAGGCTGCCCTCGAGTAGACCAGCCCGAGGATCTCGCCGACCGTCGGGAACGGCCACATCGAGCGCGCCAAGTGCTCCACCGGGTGTCGGCTGTCGATCGCGGTGACCAGCGCGGCGGCCAACTCATCGAATCGATCCCCGATCCCGTGTGCCCCGACTACGGCGCGAGACGATCGATCCACACCGATGGCGAGGAATCCATCGGTCAGTTCGTCGGTGGTTGCCCGAGGGACCTCGTGGAGCCGAGCGCTGACCCACA
>DATLBC010000111.1:0-4936 GCA_035527095.1 Ilumatobacteraceae bacterium
TCCTCGAGATCGTGGTCCGAGCCTTCTTCGGCGAGACGATGGCCGACAAAGCCACACGATTCGGGGACCTGATGCAACGCTCGCAGGACTACCTCGAGCTGCCGGCCTGGAAACAGCTCCCGCACCCGTTCCCGATCGGAAAGCGCGGTCAGGTCAAGGCCAACCGCCGCGCCTTCGACGACCTCGTCCGACACGCCATCGTCTCGATCCGTAGGAATCCGTCCGATGATCCCGACGACGTGTTGGAAGTGTTGGTGAACGACGACTCGGTCTCCGAACGCGAGATCCTCGACCAGGTGAACACACTGGTCGGTGCCGGGTTCGACACCACCGCCGCCTCGCTGGCGTGGATGTTGTGGTGCTGCGGCCTGGCCCCCGACGTTTGGGAAGCGCTGCGAGCCGAAGCCGACGAAGTGCTCGGCACACCCGGCCACGACCACGATGCCGTCGATCACCGAACGCTCAACCGACTCGAAGTCGCCGGCCGCGTCGTGCACGAAACGCTGCGCCTCCACCCCGCCGGTGTGATCAGCCCGCGAGAAGCAGCCCGCGACATCGAGGTCGGCGGGCACACGATCACCAAGGACACCCTCGTCCTCTGGTCGGCGCACCTGTCCGGCCGAGACCCCGACGTGTGGAACCACCCGCTTCACTTCGACCCCGATCGTTTCCTCGACTTGACCGACGATCAGCGATTGGCCGCCGATGCCGCGTGGGTTCCCTTCGGTGGAGGCCGACGCAACTGCATCGGCTTCGCACTCGCCCAGATGGAACTCACCCTGCTGATCGCCAGGCTCGCCCAACGACTCGACGTGACCCCACCAGCCACGGGCAAGCCCGGCCCAGTCGGCATGGTCGTCAACCGCCCGCAAGGCGGCGTCCCCTTCCAGATCACCCGGCGGACCTGACTGTCGCACTCTTGCCTCCACCAGCCGCAGCCACGCATATCGTTCCTACTCCAGACTCGCCAACGCCGCTCGCAACGGCACTTGCGATCGGTGACCGCACACTGGGACCCCGACGTAATCGCGGACGCGAACGCTCCGGTCCGCGCACAGTCCCGGCGAGTTGTTGTGGCCCGGCCTGATGTCATGGGCGAATCACCGCGGCGCAAGCGACGCGCAACTCGGGCGAGGGTTGCCACGGCAGGGTGCATGTGCCATCTTGTTCGGAGCGGTATGTCGAACGGGGCGCCGCGTCATCGCGACGGGGGATGCCATGAGCAGAATGCTTCGATCTATTGCCGGGACGATCATCGTGATCGGGTTCGTCGCTGCGGGGTGTGGCTCCGATGGCGATGGCGACACGTCGGCAACGAATGCGCAGGCGCCAACCGATGAGTTGTCGGATGGCGAGTCGGAGGCTCCGGCGGATTCGATGACGGATGCGACCGACGAGTCGAGCGCGACAACCTCACCGGACGCGGGTGCCACCGATCAAGCTGCTCCGAGCGCCGACTCGGGCACCGCGACGCTCACGTTCGGCGACACCACCTACGAGTTCGACAATTTCGTGTGCGCGTTCGGCTACGCCAACACCCAGAGCGAAACATTTTCCTTCACCTCCAACTACATCGGTGAGATCGACGGTGTTCGCGTTCAGATGCAGCTCACCGTCGAGGATCCAACCGGGGGCGATCAGCTGATGGGCGACGCCGTGAAGCAGCGCCTCGAAGTCAACGACATCGAGGACTTCGAGAATCCCGCCATCGACTTGAGTGCTCCGCAACTGACGGCAACGTTCGATGGCGACAACATCACGGCGGAGGGCACATTCTGGGACGCAGTGAACGATCCCGATCGTGCGGCTGAAGTGCCCGGGACCTTCACCGCCACCTGTGGTGCCGGCAGTCGACGCTGACCGACCACGACGTCAACCGTGCCAGAGCGGAGCAGGAGCCTGCCCGCATCTCGGCCCTGGCGTCGTAGCGCGACCGCGTCCTGGGACGAATGTCACCCTGGTCTGATCAAGCGTCGTATTCCGCCGTCCGGGCCTTCGTCGGCGCCCGTGTCCAGGTCCGCTGGCGGCACGGCACCGACATTGCCCGGTTCCACGCCGGTGGCACGCTGATCGTCGAGCATCGCCTCGCACTACGCGAATCGCCCGTCCAGGCAACCAACGCGAGCACGCCGTCGGCCTCGGCATCGTCGGCAGTTCTGAAGCGTCGGATCGTCGACGCCCCTACACCGACTTCTCTCGCCAACGCCGCCGTCGTCAGGCCACGCTCCTCGATCAACTCATCGATCCGGCAACTCAACTTGCCGATTCAGAGGTCGAACGGCTGGCGGTCAACGTCCACGTCCGTCACTCTAGATTCTGGCGTGCCACCTCTCGGCCGGTCCGGACAGTCGCAAGCAGACCTGCGAGTTGAGTCTTGGAGTCGCTCCGTACCATTCGCTCACATTTTTGTCGAGGCGAAGGGCCTCAGCATCTGATCGCTACTTGCGGCGGGTGCCGCGCTGCCACACGCCGACGACGCGGTCGGGGTCGCCCCACACGCTGCGGTCGTCGAGCGGATTGGTGTCGAGCGTGATCACGTCGGCGTCGTAGCCCTCACGCAGGTGACCAGTGTGCGGCGCCTGCCGACCCAGCGTTTCCGGGCCGTTCGCCGTTGCCGCTTCGATCGCCTGCAGGTCGGTCATGCCGGCATTGATCAGGTGACTGACTTCGAGACTGCCGGTGCCGTACATCTGGCCGGAGATGAAGATGTCGCAGCCGGCGGCGATCTTGACTCCCTTCGCAATCGCGAGCTTCATCGCCTGTTCGTGCACACCGCTGACCATCTCGCCTTTCTCGCGTACGTAGCGGGGTAGGTCGCCCTGTTTGAGGAGCGCTTCGTTGACGTAGCGGGTCGGCACGAGCCATGTGCCCTGCTCGACCATTAGATCCGCAGCCTCCTCGTCGAGGAAACTGCCGTGCTCGATCGAGTGCACGCCGGCTCGAAGCGCCGCCATGATGCCGGCCTTGCCGTGACAGTGCGCGGCGACGATGCGCTCGGCTCGCGCCGCTTCGGCCACGATCGCCGCGAGCTCCTCGTCTGAGAACTGCTGGTGCATCGGGTGGTCGATCTCCGACATCACTCCGCCGGACGCGCAGATCTTGATCAGCTTCGCGTTCTCACGAAGGTTCGTGCGCACGGCCTTGAGCACCTCGGGCACACCGTCGCACAGGATCGAGAAGCCGGAGTTGCACGTGAGTTCGTGCGCGAAGTCGAGCGGCAGCGAATGAATGTCGCCGTGCCCGCCTGTGGTCGAGAGGATCCGGCCGGCGCCGTAGATGTGTGGGCCGCGCATACGGCCTTCGGCGACGACGGGCGCGAGCCGGAGCCCGATGCCACCGACATCGCGTACGCTCGTGATCCCGCCGTCGAGCACCTTGCCGGCATCCTCTACTGCTCGGGCCGCAGCACCCACGATGTCGATGGTGGCGAGCGCGTCGAGGCTCGACAGTGACATGCCGACGAAGTGACTGTGGCAGTCCCACAGGCCGGGCATGACGACCGGAGCCTCGACCACCTCGTCGTCGGAGCCCGCGGCCGGCGCAGTTTTGGTCGCGCCGGCGTATGCGATCGCTCCGTGCTCCATCACGACCGTGCCGCCGTCGACGGGGTCTCCGCGACCGGGGATCAGGACGTCAGCGACGATGCGGATTGCCATGCGCCGACATTACGTCGTCGTACGCGACGGCTCCGCCCCGGCCGCAGCGCGATTCAGTCGTAACCAGCGCGCCGCAACTCCGACGCCGTGCGACGCGGGGCCTGCATTCCGTTGCGTACCACTCGATATCACCGGCCTCGCAAACGGGGCGGCACCGTTCGAGATCGGCAGGTATCGGTCGGCCGATCGGCCAGGTGGACCCGAGCGATAATGACGACCGCGCGTGCTCCGCGTTGCGCTCGCGTTCCGGCGCACTGCGGCGGTGCGGCCGGGTGAACGGATAGCTCATAACGCGATCACCGACGGTGTTCGGCACACCCGTCCTCGACGTAGTTATGGGGCGCGCGACTTGGGTAGATATGTCGGTGATCCACCCGCCCGTTCTGACTGTCGGTGACGATGGTGCAGCGGGCGTGATCGGAGGATCACATGAAGCCCATTTCGTTCCCGAAGCTGACGCTTCCTGACCCGGGTTCGCGCGTCGCTCCGACGCTCGGCCATCCACTCGTTGACGACTATCTCGAGTCGGTTCAGGCCCGGCTGCGACCGAACTCAACGCTGGCAGTTGTTTACGACTTGAAGGTGTTCTTCACGGTCATCGACGTCGACCCGCTCGAGGTTCGGCGACGTCATGTGCTCGAGTTCATCCGCGTGCAGCGGACCGGTTCAGCCGACGCGACGGTGGTCCCGATCGATCAGTCCGAAGGGTTGGCGTTGTCGACGATCCGACGTCGTCTGTCGTCGCTGGCGGGGTTCTATTCGCATCTCGTTGCGCTCGGGGCGCTCGACCACAACCCGGTGCAGCGCGGCATGCCGGTGCGGTCTCCGGTGACGCGTGATCGGCGGGTGATCCCGCTGGTTCGTCCGGTGCGGCATCTGCCGCGCATCCTCGATCACGACGACGTCATCAACCTGTGTGCGGCGCTCAGGAAGGATCGGGATCGGGCGATGATCGACGCGATGCTGCTCGCCGGGCTGCGCCGTTGCGAAGTCCTCGGCCTGCGACTGTCGGACATCCGTTGGGGCGAGCGCCGGCTGTTCATCGCGGACGGCAAGGGCGGCCATCAACGCATCGTGCCGATCTCCCCGCGCTTCTTCGACACCCTGCGCCGCTACCTCGATCTCGAGCGACCCGCGGACTTGGAGACGCCGTTCGTGTTCGTCGTGTTGAAAGGACCCAACCGAGGTCGGCCGCTCACCGCGAAGGGACTCGACGAGATCATGCTCGGCGCCCGCAACCGTGCCGGGCTCGAGCATGCGACCTGTCACGAGCTTCGCCA
>DATLBC010000112.1:0-6047 GCA_035527095.1 Ilumatobacteraceae bacterium
GCGCGAGGTGGCCGGTCGCGTTCTTCGGCGACCACGTGAGCTTCACCATCCGAGGCGGCTCGGTCGACCCCCGGTTCACACCGAGCATCCCACCGCACCCCATCTGCTCGAGCTGGTCCTTGTTGAACACCTCGACGTGCAACCCGGCTGCCGAGCCGATGTCGACCGCCTTCGCTGCGAGGTCCTTGGCGTTGAGGTAGGTGGGCGGTGTGTTCGCCAGTTCCCGTGCAAGCGCTGCCGCTCCGGCGACGATGTGGCCCCGGGCAGCTCCCTGCTCGGCGGCCTTCTGCCGCTTGTCGCCCACGACCAGCGTGAGCGAGTTGAGCCGAGAAGCGTTCGTGGGATCGTTCTTGA
Source organism: Ilumatobacteraceae bacterium (assembly GCA_035527095.1). Classification (GTDB taxonomy): domain Bacteria; phylum Actinomycetota; class Acidimicrobiia; order Acidimicrobiales; family Ilumatobacteraceae; genus Sva-07. The sequence continues at coordinate 355 of DATLBC010000112.1, forward strand.
GCCCGACGTAGCGGTACGAGGCGAGCAGCACGCCCTCGGTCACGGCCTGACCCGCGACGCGGGCGTCGACATCGCCGATGTCGGCGAGATTGGTCGCCAGGTCCGCGTGCTTCGACGCAGCTCGCGCAAACGCTGCGGCGGCCGTGCGCAGGCCCTTTGCATCGATGCTGCCCGGGTCGCCGATCCCGATCGCGATCATCGTGGTGTCACCGGACGGAACCACGAAGATCTGCCCGGCCTTGCCCTCGAACCCGTTCGCCTCCAGAGCAGACCGCGACAGTCCCAGCTGCCGGGGCACCACTCCCTTCGTCGCAACGGCGAGGCCGACGCCAGTGGAAGTCCTCGGCGTGGAACGCACGGACGAAACGGACACGGCCGACACTGTTGCGCTGGAATCGATCATCTGCACAGTCTGGCCGACGGCCGCCGCTTCGGTGGCAACGACGCGTCGGTTCGCTTGCCTTGTCGAGGCGCGCCCGTCTAGGTTCAGGTGGAGGCGGCCATTTGGCTGCCGGGGGATTGCCGAGAGGCACACGGACGCATCGTCGCGAGTCGACGGTGCGGATAGGGGAACGCATGAATCGCATGACACGGGGAGTGGTTGCACCGCTCATCGCACTGACACTGATCGGAGCCGCATGCACCAGCGACGACGATTCCGGGAGCGACACCGCACCAGCGGGAACCGCCGGAACCGACGCACCGGAGGAGACCACGGCGCCGGAGGAGACAACCGCTCCCGACGACACCGTCGAGGTCGTACAGTCGGACGAGTCGAAGCTCGATGCCGTGCAGTCGGCTGGAGTGTTCAAGTGCGGAACCCGGGACGCGCTCGCCGGCTTCGCGACGCTCGACGAGTCCGGCGAACACGTCGGGTTCGACTCGGATTTCTGCCGTGTGATCGCCGCTGCGGTCCTCGGCGACGCGACCGCGGTGGAGATGGTCGACCTCGAGACCGACGCCCGTTTCACGGCGCTGCAGTCCGGCGAGGTCGATGCACTCGTGCGCAACACGACCTGGACGGCGACGCGTGACGGCAACGAAGGCGCCACCTTCCTCCAGCCGACGTTCTACGACGGCCAGGGCATGATGGTCGCCAGCGACAGCGGGTTCGCCTCGATCGAGGACATGGACAACGTGATCATCTGTGTCGCCCAGGGCACCACCAGCGAGGGTAACGCCGCCACAGAGGCAGCCAAGCGCGGCCTCACGTGGGAGGTCCGTCCGTTCGAGAGCACCGACCTGATCCAGGAGGCGTTCGTCGCTGGTCAGTGCGACGGATGGTCGTCCGACGTCAGCCAGCTCGAAGGTCTCCGGTCGGTCTATCCCGCCGGATCTGATGCACTCACGGTCATCGAAGTGAGTGACGGCGTCCCGGAGGTGTTCTCCAAGGAGCCGCTCGCACCTGCGGTCGCCGACGGCGACACCAAGTGGGCCCAGGCGGTCAACTGGGCGATCTTCGCCACCATCCAGGCCGAGGAGTTCGGGATCACGTCGGAGAACGTCGACACGTTCGAGGGTACCGCCGATCCCGCCATCCAGAAGTTCCTCGGACAGGTCGTCGAGGGTGACGCCGTGCTCGACCCGGGCCTCGGTCTCCCGACCGACTTCGCCTATCAGGTGGTCAAGCAGGTCGGCAACTACGGCGAGATCTTCGAACGCAACCTCGCTCCGCTCGGCCTCGAGCGGGGCCTGAATGCGCTGTGGACCGACGGCGGTCTCATCTACGCACCGCCGTACAAGTGAGAATGAATGCACGGTGAGCAACCGTGGTCACGGAGCCGGCGCCACGGCGTCGTCGCTCCGTGACCGCGGCGCTCGGCACACCTCGTGTGCCCTTCTGGCGTGATGTCAGGGTCCTCAAGTGGGTTGCCCAGATCATCGTCGTGGCGATCGCCGTCGCGATCGTCGTGTGGTTGTACGGCAACTACGTCGAGAACTCGTCACGTCAGAACATTCCGACCGACCTGGGGTTCCTCGACAACCCGGCGAACTTCCAGATCACGGCCAATTCCCTGTCGCAGAACGCACCCGTTCGCGACGCCCTGTACCAGGGGTTTCTCAACACGCTCCGCGTGTCGGTCGTCGCCATCGTGGCGGCGACGGTCCTCGGCACGATCATCGGGATCGCCCGGCTCTCCACGAACTGGGTCGTGCGTCAGCTCGCCACCGTCTATGTCGAAGCGGTGCGGAACATCCCCCTGGCGTTGTTCCTCACGGCCGGCTTCCTCGTGGTCGTCCTCGGTGTCTTCCCGGATGTCACCGACGCGTGGGAGCTCGCCGGCCTGGCCGTCGTGTCGAACCGTGGCGTGGCCGTTCCGTGGTTCGAGGGTTCCGGCGCCGGTCTGCTCCTGCTCCTCGGCGCAGGTGCCCTCGCGTGGTTCGGCGTGGCGAAGTGGCGAAGCCGCGTCGCCGACCGAACCGGTGCACTCCCCCGTTCGGGCTTGTGGGGGTTCGGCGCCCTCGCCCTGGTCGTCGGGGTCGGTTGGGGCATCTTCGGCTACGCCTACACGCTTCCCTCGCTCGACGGCCGCGGCACGATCGGCGGCATCCGGGTCGACCCGTCGTTCTTTGCACTGTTCTTCGCGCTGACGATCTACACCGCGAGTCACATCGCCGAGATCGTCCGCGGTTCGATCCAAGCGGTCGATCGAGGGCAGGCCGAAGCAGCCGACGCCGTCGCACTGAGCAGCTTCCAGCGCATGTGGTACGTCATCCTCCCGCAGGCGCTGCGCATCGGCCTTCCCCCAATCGGCAACCAATACCTCAACCTGATCAAGAACTCGTCACTCGGCGCCGCCATCGGCTTCTACGACCTGACACTCGTCGCCAGGACGACCGTCGGCAACGGCTCGCCGGCCGTGCCGGTGTTCTTCCTGGTCATGGTGGTGTACATCTCGATCTCGCTGGTCGTCTCGGCCCTGGTCAACGTGCTCAACCGCCACATGGCGCTGGTGGAACGATGAGCGACACTCGCACCTGGGTCCGCCACAACCTCTTTCGCACCCGGCGCGATGCCGTACTCACGATCGTGTTCGGGCTGCTCGCGCTCTGGCTGCTCTACAAGACGCTCCGCTTCATCTTCGTCACCGGTCGCTGGACGATCATCGAGGTCAACCTCGAGCTGCTGATGATCGGTCGCTACCCCGAAGCGCACGTGCTGCGACTCGCGGTGACCGTCGTCGTCCTGGCCCTGTGGGGCGGGTTGCTCGCCGGGTTCATCCGCGGGCGACAGGTGCGCTCGGGCCGGATGACCGCGGCCGACTCGAAGCTCACTCGCGCGCGGGTCGTCGACCTCGTCGGGCGTCTCTGGATCCCAGGCGCGCTCATCGTCCTCCTGCTGCTGCTCACCTCGACACCAGGCCCGTGGATCATGGTGGTGCTGGCCCTCGTCGCCGCGCTCGTCGGCCGCCTCCTGGGGCCGTTCGCAGGGCGCCTGCGACTTCCCCCGATCGGCTCGCTGCTCGTCGTCTTCGTCTTCGGAGCAGTTCCGGTTGCCCTGTACTTCTACATCGTGACCGCTGTCGGCTTCGACGAGTGGGGCGGATTCATGCTCAACCTGTTCCTCGCGGTCTGCGCGATCATCCTGTGCTACCCGCTCGGCGTGTTGCTGGCTCTCGGAAGACGGTCCGGCCTCCCGCTCGTCCGGCTCGTGTGCACGACCTACATCGAGGTAATCCGAGGCGCGCCGCTGTTCGTGCTGCTGTTGCTCGCGAACGTGGCGCTCGGGTTTTTCGTTCCCGACAGCCTCGCCCCGGCCACATCGACCCGTTCGATCGTGGTGTTCACCCTCTTCACGGCTGCCTACATGGCCGAGATCATCCGCGGCGGCCTGCAGTCGGTGCCGCGTGGACAGATCGAGGCGGCCAAGGCGGTGGGCCTGTCGCCGATCCGCCAGACCGGTTACATCGTGTTGCCACAGGCCCTCCGCAACGTGATCCCGGCCCAGATCGGCCAGCTGATCAGCCTCTTCAAGGACACCACCCTGGCTGGCATCGCCATGGGCCTCTTCGAGCTCCTGCAGGTGTCGGGCGCGATCACCTCGCAACCCGACTTCCGTGGTCAGGGCCTCATCGCCGAGACATTGACGTTTGCAGCGCTGATGTTCTGGGTGGTGTCGTACACGATGAGCCGAGAGAGCCAACGCCTCGAGAAACGACTGGGAGTGGGAAGCCGATGACCACAGACGAGACAACGCCAGAGGACCCCCAGGTCTTCGACGACGCGACCGCCATTTCGGGTGACGCGATGATCGAGATCGCAGGGGTCGACAAGTTCTTCGGCGATTTCCAGGCACTGAAGAACATCAACCTGCGCGTCGGCACCCAGGAGGTGGTCGTCGTCATCGGGCCGTCGGGCTCCGGCAAGTCGACGCTGATCCGCTGCATCAACCGGCTCGAGGAGCACGACGCCGGCCGCATCGTCGTCGACGGCATCGAGCTGTCGAACGACATCCGCAACATCCAGGAGATCCGCCGCGAGACCGGGATGGTGTTCCAGTCGTTCAACCTGTTCCCCCACCTGAGCGTGCTCGACAACATCACGCTCGCGCCGCGCAAGGTTCGGCGCATGCCGAAGGCAAAGGCCGACGCCTTGGGGATGGAGTTGCTCGAGCTGGTGAGAATTCCTGAACAGGCGGCCAAGTACCCAGGGCAACTGTCGGGAGGCCAGCAGCAGCGAGTGGCGATCGCCCGGGCGCTGGCAATGAACCCCAAGGTGATGTTGTTCGACGAGCCGACCTCGGCGCTCGACCCCGAGATGATCGGCGAGGTGCTCGACACGATGAAGGAACTCGCTCGATCGGGAATGACGATGATCGTCGTCACGCACGAGATGGGGTTTGCCCGCGAGGTGGCCGACCGCGTGGTGTTCATGGCCGACGGGCAGATCGTCGAGGTCGGCACCCCCGAGCACTTCTTCGAGAACCCGACCGAGGAACGCACCAAGCTGTTCCTCTCGCAAATTCTCTAGGAGTTCACAGGTTGCGACCGCAACGGTGACCAACGGCCTGCCAGACTCTGCGCCGTGACCGAAACCGACGACAGCACGCCCGCCGCCGAGTCCTCCACGTCATCGAAACGCTGGATCAAGTGGGCAGTCATCGGCGTCGTCGGCGCCGTCGTGCTGTTCTTCGCTGCGATCTTCGTCTACGCCAACTTCATCAACGACTCACCCGACGCCCTCGACGAGTCCGACCTCTCGAATGCACTCACCTCCACCACGGCGACGCCGGCCCCCGACGCCACCACAGGCGCAACCCCCGCAGACACGGCGCCCGCCGAAACGACACCGACCACGGACACCGAAGCTGCCGACAACTTCGACGGCAACTGGGTGCCGACGACGGCATCCGAGTTCGGCTACCGCGTCGAAGAGGTGCTCGCCGGCGTGAACACCACAGCGGTGGGACGCAGCAGCGAGATCGAGGGGCTGCTCACGATCGAGGGCACGACCGCCACCGTCGTCGACATCACCGTACAGATCGAGAGCATCACGAGTGACGACAGCCGGCGCGACAGCCAGTTCACCGGCCGGATCATGAACGCGGCAGAGTTCCCGACCGCCTCGTTCGTGCTCACCGAGCCGATCGAGTTCGGCCGGATCCCCGTCGGCGACGAGCAGATCACGGCGACCGCAATCGGCGAGCTGACCCTGCGAGGCGTGACCAACCCCGTCACGTTCGAGGTGACCGC